>CAXTFG010000122.1:0-9418 GCA_964243415.1 uncultured Beijerinckiaceae bacterium
AGCTGGTCGATGGACAGGTTCATCGCAACCCGCGACAGCCACGCGGCATAGCCGGCCGCGGCTGTGGAGGGCCGCCAGGCCGGCGCGTTCGTCCAGGCGCGAGTGAAGACGTCCTGCACGATGTCCTCCGCCGCCGCACGATTGCCCATGACCCGGCTCACGAGGGCGAGCAACCGGCGTTGATGGCGCGCGACGAGGTGGGTGAACGCAGCCCTGTCGCCGGCTGCCGTAAGCCTGACGAGGTCCTCATCGGATGCCTCCACTCGTCTGTCCGCCCATTGCTCCCCTCCCGCTTCCTAACGGGAGACTTGCCAAGAATCCTACGCGCGGCCTTAACCTTCAACCACGGAAAGGCAGGCGTAGGGTTGCCGCGTACCGTACGTTGAAGAGCCGGACTACCAACGGAGGATCCCATGCGGAACGTTCTCACATCGACTCTCGCCGCGGCCGCTCTCGCCGCGACCGCGCTGCCGCTCTCGCTCGCCCCCGCCGACGCGCTGCCGCTGGCGCAGCCGCTGCCACTTGCCGAAGGCGCTCCCGCCGTCATCCTGGCGTCGGGCGGCTGCGGGCCGTTCGCCCACCGTGGCTTCTACGGCGGCTGCCGCCCCAACGGTTTCTACGGCGGCGGCTATCGTCGCTTCGGTTACGGTGGCTACGGCTATGGCTATCACCGGGGGTTCGGCTTCCACCGCGGCTTCTATAATCGCTTCTGATCGCGGCTAGGCCGGCAGCTTGACGCCGGACAGCGCCTCGCAGGCCGCGAGGAGCCCGTCCTGCACAGCCGGGTCGCGCGCCTTGGCGTGGACCGCCTGCGGCCGCATATGAAAAAAATACCCGCCGCTGCCCGAGGCGGCGGGATCCTCGCTCGTCGCCAGCCAGACCTGCGTCCGAGGAGCGGCATCGAGGTCGCCCGTCGCGCGCGGGCCGCTCATCTTGGTCGCCACCCAGCCCGGCTCGATCGCGTTGGCGTGCACGTCGGGCCAGCGCCGCGCCACCGCGAAGGCGAGGAGCACGTCGTGCAGCTTGCTGTCGGAATAGGCCTGGTTGCCGCGCCACGCCCGCTTCTCCCACAGGAGATCGTCGAGGCTCGCGGTGCCGCGCCGGTGCAGCTCCGAACTGACGTACACGAGGCGTTTAGGCCGTGCGACGAGGGCCGTCAGGATGAAGGGCGCCAGCGTGTTGACGGCGAAGACGTGGGGCAGGCCGTCCTCCGTCGCGATCCGGCGCTTCTCCTTGTAGCCGACCGCGGCATTGTGGATGACGGCATCGAACGGCCCCTGCGCATTGGCCGCCGCGGCCAGCTGTTTGGTCTGCGCGATGCTGGCGAGGTCGCCGGTGAACACCGCCGCCGCCCCCGGGACGGCGGCGCGGGCGTCGCGCGCTCGATCCTCGTCGCGGGCATGCAGCACGACGTGGTGACCGCCTTCGACGAGCAGCTGCGCGGCCATGCGGCCAAGCCCGTCCGACGATCCCGTGATGAAGATCCGCGCCATCCTTTGCGTGCCTCGCTCTCCAGGTCGGGAGAAAGCCGCTGCGTCGCGCCGGGTTTCGGCGACCGCCGAGGTTAAAGCGACGCAACCGCCATAGCTGTCTGACCGCGGTGGACTTCCTATCTGCAGAGCCATGAGCGATCACCGCCCCGACCTGCCGCCGGCCGCCTTCGACAGGGTTGACGAGAGCGACGATGCGCTGTTCTACGCGCCGCCGCGCCTCGTCACCCACATCGACGAGCGGGCGACGGCGGCGCTCACTTGCCTTTACCGCGCGGTGCTGCCGGCCGAGGGGACCGTGCTCGACCTGATGTCGAGCTGGGTGAGCCACCTGCCGCCGGAGCTGCCGCTTGCCGCCGTGATCGGGCATGGCATGAACGCGGAGGAGCTTGCCGCCAACCCGCGCCTGACGCGCCGCTTCGTCCAGGACCTCAACGCGACTCCGATCTTGCCGGTGGAAAGCGGGACCTGCGACGCCGCGCTCTGCTGTGTCGGCGTCCAATATCTGCGGCGCCCGATCGAGGTGTTCGCCGACGTCCGGCGCGTGCTGCGGCCGGGCGCGCCCGTTATCGTCTCATTCTCGAACCGTTGCTTTCCGACCAAGGCCGTCGCCATCTGGCGCGCGCTCGACGCCGACGGCCAAGCCGCGCTCGTCCGGCTCTACCTCGAACGAGCCGGCTTCGCCGCTGTCGCCGCGCGCGTTGTGGCCGACGGCGCGCGCAGCGATCCGTTGACGGCGGTCATCGGGCGCAAGTTGGGGTCAGATGTCGGGACCAGTCAGACCGCCCGCGTCCCGGCGAACACGCGATAGAGAAAGCCGCTGCCCGCCCCCGCTGCGGCCTCGACGAGCCAGCCGTGCGCGGGAGCGTGGCCGAACAGCGCCGCGATCAGCGCGGCGAGAGCCAGCGCCGCCGCGGCCCCGGCCATGCCGTAGGCGAAAAAGCCGGTCTGCCCGACTCGGTGCAGAACGCCGTGGACGGCGATGACGGTCATCGCGGAGGCGCGGGCGCCGCCGACGAGGCCGAGCAGGATGAGACCGGGTAACACGCTGGCCGCACCGAGCGTCAGACCGAAGGCGCCGGCGAGGGCGGCGATATCGCCAGCGCTCCTGTTTCCGGTCACGTCGAAGCCGGCAAGAGCGCAGCCGATCACCAACCCGGCCAGCAGCGCCGCCCGGCCCGAGCGGGGGACCGCTCGCGGCGCATCGGTTTGGTGCGCCTCCTGTTCGGCCCGCAGCGAGGCAAAGAAGGCGGCATGCTGCGGCGACAGGAGCGCGGGGTCGCCGCCCGGCGCCGTCGTCCGTTGCGGCGGCTCGACGGAAGTCCAGCGTTGGCGTTTTCCGAAGGTCGTCTGCGGCATGCCGAAACCTAGTCCGGCAACTGTGAAGAGAAGGTTGCGGGCGCGCCGGCACGGAACCGGGACAGCCCCGGCGCACTGTCCGCCGAGCTCACTCTGAGTTCGACTTCATCACAAGCGAGCCCGCGACATGACGCAAGATCCCCGGACATCCGAACCACAGCCGCCTTTTCCCGGCGAACAGCAGCAGCCACGGCCGGGCCTGTCGTCGAAGATGACGCCGGCGCCCGACCATGGCGAAGACAGCTACGTCGGGAAAGGCCTGCTCGAAGGCCACGCCGCGCTCATCACCGGCGGCGATTCCGGGATCGGCCGGGCCGTCGCCATCGCCTATGCCCGCGAGGGCGCCGACGTCGCGCTCTCCTATCTCGCCGAAGAGCAGGGCGACGCGGAGGAGACGGCGCATTGGGTGCGCCAGGCCGGTCGGCGCGCACTGCTCCTGCCGGGCGATCTTCGCGACGAGGCGCACTGCCGCGACCTCGTGGCGCGCACGGCACGCGAGTTCGGCCGGCTCGATGTCCTGGTCAACAACGCCGCCGCGCAGGTGGTCAACGAGGGTCTCGACGACATCACGGCCGCCGACCTCGAAGGCTCGTTCCGCGCCAACGTGTTCGCGATGTACTATCTCGCCCAGGCGGCGGTGCCGCACATGAAGCCGGGCGCGGCGATCATCAACACGACGAGCCAGCAGGCCAAGGTCGCCAGCGAAACGATGCTGATCTATTCCGCCACCAAGGGCGCGATCGCGAGCTTCACCATCGCGTTGTCGAATCTGCTGGCGCCGCAGGGCATCCGGGTCAATTGTGTGGCCCCCGGCCCGATCTGGACGCCGATCCAGCCCATCGCGAAGAGCCAGGCACAGCTCGCCAAGATCGGTGCGGCGACGCCGCTCGGCCGTGCCGGGCAGCCGGCGGAGCTCGCGCCAGCCTACGTGCTGCTGGCCTCGCGCGAAGGCAGCTACATGGCGGGCGCGATGATCCCGGTCACCGGCGGCCAGTCGATGTACTAAGGCCGCCACCGGCTTTGCAGTTCGGGTCGGCCTCTCGGACATCCGGTCGTTCGAGCGATGGTCGGCTTGTTCCGACTTCGCTAGAGGCGGTGCTCACGAAGCGAAGGAGACCGCCATGACCGACCTGATGCCGAACCGTCGCGACCTTCTGACGGCCTCGCTGCTCGCCGCCGCGGCCTCATCTTTCGGTTCCGGCATGGCAGATGCGGCCGGGGTCGATCCGTCGATGACGATCGCGGTGACGCCGGACAAGATCCCTTGGAAACCGCTCTATAACTTTCCCGCAGGAATGGCCGAACAGGCCAACATGACAACGCCGATCGGCGAGCCGGGCCAATACTTCGTTTTGATCCGCTGGCATCCCGGCTACATGAGCGCACCGCATTTCTACGAAACGGATCGGCTGTGCGTCGTCCTTGCCGGCACGTGGTACGTCGCCAGCGGCGAGGATTTCGCGCCCGACAAGTGCGTGCCCGTTCCCGCCGGCTCCTTCGTCCGCCGTGTGGCCAAGACGCCGCACTACGATGGCGTGATCAAGGGCGCTGCCGAGCCGGCTCTCATTGCCATCTCCGGCATCGGGCCGATCCACTATACGCTGACGGACACGAGCAAGCCCGGCTGGCGCGTCGTCTGATCGCGGGCGTCCGCGTCCGCGGCGGAACCGAAGTTGCACCCGTCGCGGCGACGGCGCCGTCGCGCGAGAGGAAAATGCATGCCTGCAGGCTCGGCAACTCATCCCCACGACGGCGGCGTCCGAAGCGAGCGCTGTCCGGCGTGCGGCAAGTGCAACGAGGTGCAGATCGCCTGCCAGGGCTCCGACGATTCCTCGCAGGAGTACAAGTGCGCCGGCTGCGGACAGGTTCTCGGTAGCGTTCCCGCTGCCAAGCCGCCCCGCACCACGATCGTTCCGGACACCCGCTGCGGCGGGAGCTGACCGAAAGGAATGGCCCGGGTAGCTCCGATCCCGGGACCGACTCCCAATCGCTCGCGTCGACGGCAAGTCTGTGCCAGAGACAAGCCGGATCGCCACAGGACGACGATGACCACCGCCGAGCGGCTCAGCACAGCGGAACTCCACGCCGAAAACGAGCGTCTTCGGGTTCTGCTCGAACAAAGCGAACGGCGCAGCCGCGCGATCTTCAACAGCAGCACCTCCTACGCCATCGTGATCACCGACCGGGTCGGGCGCGTGACCGACTGGAACAGCGGCGCCGAGCACATCCTGCAATGGTCGGCCGCCGAGATCGTCGGGCAGAGCGCCGACCGCTTCTTCACGCCCGAGGACTGCGCGTCCGGGCAAGTCCACAAGGAGATGCGCGCCGCTCTCGCCAAAGGCCGCGCCAGCGACGAACGCTGGCATCTGCGCAAGGACGGGTCGCGGTTCTTCGCGTCGGGCGAGATGATGCCGTTGCGTGGTCCCGCCGACGAACACCTCGGCTTCATCAAGATCCTGCGCGATCGCACCGCCGAACACCTTGCCGGCAGGATTCTCGAGGAGACCAAGGCGTTTCTGCACCGCGCTCAGGTCGTCGGCGGCGTCGGCATGTTCCACCTCGACGTCAGCGACAACATCCTCCACGCGACGCCGGAGTTCTGTCGCCTTTACGGCTTGGCCGAGCGCGAGAGTTTCCCCGCCGAACTGGTCGAAGATCTCGTCCACCCCGACGATGTCCAATTGCGGTCGGACGCCGCCGCGCGTCGTCGCGGCGACATAATGAACGAGGTCGTCTACCGCATCCGTCGCGCTGACAGCGGCGAGGAGCGTTGGATCGCCCGCAAGGCGGAGATCCAGCGCGATGCGTCAGGTCTGCCGACGCGCTTCGTCGGCACGGCCCACGACATCACCGCCCAGATGCTTGCGCAAAACCAGCTCGCCGCCGAGCGCGAACAGCTCGCGCAGATGTTCGAGCAGGCGCCGACCTTCATGGCCCTGCTGCGCGGGCCCGAGCATCGTTTCGAGCGCGTCAATCCCGGGTTCAAGCGGCTCATCGATGGCCGGGACGTGGTCGGCGCGACGATGCAGGAGGCGCTGCCTGACGCCGTCGCGCAGGGCTACCTCGATCTCCTGAACGAGGTGTACCGCAGCGGACAGCCCTACGCCGCCGAAAGCGCGAAGTTCGTCGTTCAGGCATCGCCGGCCGATCCCGCTCACGAGCGCTTTTTGGACTTCGTCTACCAACCCATCCGCGATACGGGCGGCGTCGTGTCGGGCATCTTCGTCGAGGGCGTCGACGTGACCGCCCGCACCGTGGCGCGTGCCGAACGTCGCGACGATGAGCGGCGTCAGCGCACGTTGCTGGAGCTGGCCGATACGATCCGCGACATGAGCGATCCCGCCGAGCTCGCCTTCGCCTCCTCGGAAATCCTCGGCAAGGCGCTCGGCGTGACCCGCGTCGGCTACGGCACGGTCGACACGGCCGCCGAGACGATCGTGATCGAGCGCGAATGGGACGCGCCCGGCATCCGCAATCTCGCCGGCACGCTGCAGTTCCGGAATTACGGCTCCTACATCGAGGATGTGAAGCGCGGCGAGACGGTAGCGATCGGCGATGTCGAAGCCGATCCCCGCACGCGCGACAACGCCGCAGCGCTCAAGGCGATCAGCGCATGTGCCTTCATCAACATGCCGATGGTCGAGCACGGCCAGCTTGTCGCCATGCTCTACGTCAACAACGTCGCGCCGCGCACCTGGTCAGAGGCCGACCTGCGCTTCGTCCGGGAAGCCGGCGAGCGCGTCCGCGTCGCTACGGAGCGCTTGCGCTCGGAACAGGCGCTGCGCCAGAGCGAGGAGCAGTTCCGGGTGTTCGCCCAGGCCGTGCCGAACCAGATCTGGGCCGGCGGACCCGACGGTCATCTCGATTGGTTCAATCAGCAGGTCTACACTTATAGCGGGGCGGCACCGGGCGCGCTCGACGGCAGCGCCGCCTGGGCCGGCATCGTGCATCCGGACGACCTGCCCACGGCCGGCGCAGCCTGGGCGCAGGCGCTTGCTGACGGGGCCGTCTATGAGGCCGAGTTCCGTATCCGCCGGGCCGACGGCCGGTACCGCTGGTTTCTCGTCCGGGCTCTTCCGGTGCGCGATCCGGACGGTCACGTCATGCGCTGGGTCGGGACCAACACCGATATCGACGAGCGGCGCCGGCAGGCGGCGGAACTCGCGGCCCTTAACGCAACCCTCGAGCTGCAGGTCGAGGAGCGTACGCGCGATCGCGACCGGGTCTGGAGTTCGACCAACGATCTGATGGCGACGGCCGGTCTCGACGGCTATCTCAAGATCGTCAATCCGGCCTGGACTCGCATGCTGGGATGGGAGGATGCCGAACTCCTCGCGATGCCGTTTCTCGAGCTCGTCGACCCGATCGACCACGCGTCGATCCACGACGTCGTTCGCCGGCTAGCCGCTCAGGAAGCGGTGAGGGACTTCGTCGACCACGTGTTGCGGAAGGACGGCGGTCAGCGCACCATCATGTGGGATGCGACGCCGAGCGGCGATGTTTTCCACATCGTCGGCCGCGACATCACCGCGCTACGCCACGCGGAGGAACAGCTCCGCCAGTCGCAGAAGATGGAGGCCGTCGGCCAGCTGACGGGCGGCCTCGCGCATGATTTCAACAACCTGCTCACCGGCATCACCGGCAGCCTCGACCTGATGACGACGCGCATCGCGCAAGGCCGCTTCAAGGATATCGAGCGCTACGCCGCCGCCGCGCAAGGCGCCGCCAAACGCGCCGCCGCGCTCACCCACCGGCTGCTCGCCTTTTCGCGCCGGCAGACGCTCGATCCCAAACCGACCGACGTCAACCGGCTGGTCGCGGGCATGGCCGACCTGACGCGGCGCACGGTCGGGCCGGCCATTGAAGTCGAGATCGTCGCCGCCGGTGGTCTCTGGCCGACGCTGGTCGATCCGAACCAGCTAGAGAACGCACTGCTCAATCTCTGCATCAACGCGCGCGACGCCATGCCGGGCGGCGGCCGGCTGACGATCGAGACCGGCAATCGATGGCTCGACGCCCGCGCGGCCCAAGAGCGCGACCTGGCGCCCGGCCAGTATTCGTCGCTCTGCGTGTCCGACACCGGGACCGGCATGTCGTCGGATGTCGTCTCCAAGGCCTTCGACCCGTTCTTCACGACCAAACCGATCGGACAGGGCACCGGGCTCGGCCTCAGCATGATCTACGGTTTCGCCAAGCAGTCGGGCGGGCAGGTGCGGATCTATTCCGAGCTCGGCGAGGGCGCGATGGTCTGCATCTATCTTCCGCGCCACCTTGGCCAGGCGGACGAGGCGGAAGCGCCGCCCGAGTTCGGCAATGCGCCGCGCGCTGCCGCGGGCGAAACGGTGTTGGTGGTCGACGACGAGCCGACCGTGCGGATGCTGGTCACCGAGGTCCTGGAAGAGCTGGGCTATGCCGCCATCGAGGCGGCGGACGGAGCATCGGGGTTGAAGGTGCTGCAGTCCGACGCGCGGATCGATCTCTTGGTGACCGACGTCGGGCTGCCCGGCGGGATGAACGGACGTCAGATGGCCGATGCGGCGCGCGCCCACCGGCCGAAGCTGAACGTGCTCTTCATCACTGGCTATGCCGAGAACGCCGTGGTCGGCAATGGCCACCTCGCGCCCGGGATGCACGTGATGACGAAGCCGTTCGCGATGGAGGCGCTCGCCTCGCGCATCAAGGAGCTGATCTCGGATCCCTAGGCGGCGGGAACGGCCTGGCTGCAGGCCTAAACGCCGGCGATCAGCGCGGCGAGCTCGGCTTGGCTCGCGACGCCGGTTTTGGCGAACACGGACTTGAGGTGGGCGCGAGCGGTCTCGTAGGCGATGCCGCACGTCGTAGCCGCGACACGAAGATCGAAGCTCGTCGTTACGGCGCGCGTGAGCTTGGCTTCCGCACCGGTGAGATCGAAGGCTTCCCGCAACAGCCGTTCGCTCGGCGGCGAGCGCGGTTGCGCGTGGGTGAAGAACAGGATGGCGCGGCTCCGCGCGAAAAGGTTTTGCACCTGTGGCAGAACGGGGAGGCTGCGCACGATCATGACGCCCCCGTCGGCGGCGCGCAGCGCGAACGGTTCCGGCGCGTCCTCGTCGTAAACCGAGAACGGCGCCGTAAGTTGGCGGACGAGTCCCTGCCACGCGCCCGCAAGCTTCCGGCAGGTCGGGTGGAAGCGCCCGCCCGCGAGCACGAGGTACGGCGGCACCGAGCGCTCGGCGGCCGCGTTCATCAGGAGGACTTCGCCATCGTCTCCCAGCACGGCAACCGATTGGCTCTGCCGGTCGAAACCGTCGAGCAGCGAGCGGCGTAAGGCGTCATCCAAAGCTGGCGCGAAGACCGTCGCATCGCGCAATCGACGGAAAGCGCGGTCGAGAGTCGCGAGCTCTGTCGGTGTGAACGGATCATGGCGGTGGCTTCGCTCGACGGAGATCAGGACGCTCCGCGGGCCGTTGGCGAAAAGCACCGAACCGGCAAACCACCCCATATCGTACTTGATCAGAAATTGTTCGCGAAAAGCTTTGTAGTGCGGGCTAAAACCATCCGCCGTCGCGAAGTCCACATCGCTCGTGACGCCC
>CAXTFG010000123.1:0-9409 GCA_964243415.1 uncultured Beijerinckiaceae bacterium
AGTGGCACAGCCCGTTCACGCTGCCGGCCTACCTCATTCTCTCGGCGGCAAGCGGGCTCGTGCTGCTCAACGCGCTCCTGCGTCTATTCGGAAGACCGTCAAGTGCGATCCTCGTCGCCGCGATCCTGTTCACGCTGGCCGGCTGGGGGTGGAAAGTGGCGACCTGGCGGCACAACGACGGCCTCGCCATGCCGACGACCCTCAACGCGGCGACGGGGCTTGCCGGCGGCACCGTGCGGTCCGTGGAATGGCCGCACACGGAAGAGAATTATCTGCTGAAGGAGATGGGCTTCCGGATCGCCCGCAAGCATGGGCAGAAGATGCGTCTGGTCGCGCAGGTCTTCGCCTTCGTGCTCCCGGTCGCTCTTCTGATGCTTGGCCTTCTCGCAGGCGGCCCGATCTCGGCGGCCTTGTCGGTTCTCGCCGCGACCTCTCAGCTGTCGGGCTTGCTCGTCGAGCGCTGGCTGTTCTTCGCCGAAGCCAAGCACACCGTCACTTTGTATTACGGGCTCGCCTGAGCTCCTACTTCAAACGATCGGCGATCTTGGCGACCGCAGCCTGGGCGCACACCTCGTCCTTGTCGCCGCCCGGCGCGCCGCCGACACCGATGGCGCCGATCACGTCCCCGCCCGACTTGATCACGACCCCACCGGCCACCAGGAAGACGATCGGCAGGTGCTGCAACGGACCGAACGCCGGGCTGCTGCTCACCCTGCCCACGATCGCGCTGGTGGTGGTTTCGCTGAAATTGGGGCCGAGCGAAACGGCGGCGTAAGCCTTGCCGCGACTCGTGTCGAGCGTATGCGGCGGGGCTTTGTCCCCTTTCGCGACGACTTTGGTGAGGCCGGAGACATCGACCACCGTCGCGGTGACGCGATATCCGGATTTTTCGCACACGGCCACTGCCTCGGTCGCCGCTTCGATCGCGATCGCCAGGGGAAGCTGTTTGCTGGTCGGCAGGGAATCCGCCGAGGCCGCACCACCGAAGAGGCACACAGCGCACCCAAGCGCGAGAGAACGTCGAAGCATGAGGTCATATCCCGAGCGGCGAGGGGTGAGGACGTAGCACGTTGGCCCTTCGCGTCAACGCGGCGGCCAGAAGCGTCGACCGCAGGCACGTGACGATACCGAGCTGGAACCCAAGGGGCCGATTACGCTTTGCCGGCAAGTTCAGGAGCTTGCGCGATGGCGCCCCAATCGAAAGCACAGAAAGAGACGGTCGGGCGGGTGATGCACGAGTTCAAGCACGGCGAACTCAAGATCGGCGGCACCGGTCCGAAGGTGAAGAACCCGAAGCAGGCGATCGCCGTCGCTCTGCATGAGGCCGGCGCGACCAACACGGAACCGCCGGCGAAGAACCGCGCTAACCTCAGGCGGTCCAAGGACAAAGAAAGGCGGGGCGCGACGGCCCAAGCCGATGCCGAACCGCGCTCGACAGGGAGAAAGCGGAACGGCAGACGGACTAAGGCGCAGCTCTATGCCGATGCCAAGCGCCGCGAAATCCCAGGCCGCTCTTCGATGAGCAAACCGCAACTCGAGAATGCGCTGGACGGCTAGTCTTTCTCTCTCGTCAAGACGTACGCGGCCCCGTCCCAGATGGCGAAGGGGCGCTCTCCGCATCGGAGCAAACGCAGATCGAAGGCCGAGGCCCAGTCCTGTGCGTCGTCGGCGTCTACGTCGTCGCCGCGGTAGGACAAATTGAGAATGACCAGGCTTCCGCCCGCCCGCAAAAGGCGGCGTGCTTCGGCGACGTGGTCGCGGGCAATCCCGGCTTGGACGAGGTAGGGCATGCTGTCGACGGCGACGATCAGGTCCATGCTCCTGTCCGACAGATCCGTCGTGGCAGCGCCGGTCGTCTGAGCGAACCGCAGGTTGGAAGCTTTGTGCCGTCGTTTCGCTTCGGCGATCATCCCCTCCGAGACGTCGAGACCCAGAACGGATCGGACGTGCGGCCCGAGGGCGCCCGCGACGCGGCCGATCCCGCATCCAAGATCGAGGGCGTCGGTCGTTCGGCCGGCAAGGCCGTCGGCGAGCAACCAGTCCACGACCTCTCGTGTCGTCGCGGCGAGGAGAGCTGCATCGCCGAGCGAATAGGCGGCGACGCTCGCTTCGGGCGACATCGCGACGGCGCGGTCGAACATCGCGGCGATGTCCGCGGGATTGGTGCCGAAGGTGGCCTGGCCGTGCTCGACGGCGCTTTGGCGCAGCATGTCTGCCGTGGTCGTTATGTTCGCTCGCTGGGCTTCGAACAGCGCCGCGATGGCGGAGGGAACCGGCAACAGGGGCGCCATCTCGTCCGGCCTCAGCCCTGCGAGGGCGAGCCGCGCGAGGGCGACGGCTGGCGAGATCCGGCCCTCAAGGCAGAGAGCGACGATCGGGTGAGTCACGACCGTTGGAACCGGCGCGTCGTGTTGAAGCGATCGACGCCGCCCCAGGCGTACTTATAGGCTTCGCCGCCACGCAGAAAATGGATCTCGCGCATCCCGTCTCGAAGTGCGAATTCGAGGGCATCGCCAAGCAGGAGGCTGCCGGGGCTGACGAACGCGAATTGCTCGGCAAACCCGCTCAGGTAAAGGAAAAGCCGCGACGTCGATCGAAGCGCCATGAACGAAGCCGCGACCTGCCCCTCGATCCGCAGGCTCGCGATCGCCAGATGCCCCGCCGTCAACAGCTCCGGCGCGACGTCGCGATAGAAGCGTTGTACGCGTGCGTCGGCGAGCACGCCTGGTTCGCCTCGCGACTGCCAGCGTGCCTGATGGAGGTGCTCGAGCGTATCGATCGCGTCGGAAACGTTCGATGCCTCGGCCCATCGCGTCGTCCACCCGCCGATCCGCTCGGCACGGTGCCGGTTCATCCGAAGCTTGCGCCGCGTCTTCGCCGGGACGATCTGCTCGAGGCTTGTTTGCTCGGGCAGAGACAGGACGGGGCAGGGCTGCCCGCGCTGCGTGTCGGACCACCAACTCGGTGGTGTCTCTGCATCGAGCAAGGCGGCGCCGGGTGGGAGTTCGGTGAGGTCGCAAACGGAGACGTCTGCCGCCTCAAGCAGCGAAGCCAGGAGGCGTGTCGCGGCATCGGGCGGCGCTTCGGGCGCGAGCAGCGCGTCGAAATGATCGCTCAGCGAAACGCCCATCGGCAGCAGCTTACCACGCCCGTCCTCGGCAAAGACGTAGCAGGGCAGAACGCCTGCGAGGCGGTCGCTGAGACGTAGGGCCGCGACAAGGGGCCTCGCGGTGCCGAACTGCCGCCACCACGCCAGCAGCCACGTCGGCGACAGGAAGGGGGATGCGTCCGGCACACGTCGCCACAGTGCGTCCCATTCGGGACGGAGCGCAGCTAGACCGCTCGCATCTTCAATCCTTTCGATCGCGGCTGTGATCACGCCGCCACGGCTCCTTCGCAGAGTTCTCTGTAGCGGGACAGATAGGCTTCGCTCATGCGCTTCTCGCAGAAGCGGGTCCGGGCGACGGCGCGGCACGTCTCCGGATCGATTGAATCGGCGCGACTGATCGCGCTCGCCATCTCGGCGGCGTCGTCGACGAGGAAACCGGTCCGTCCATCCTCGACGATCTCGGGCAAAGCGCCAGTCCGAAAAGCGATCACGGGCGTCCCGCACGCCGCCGCCTCCATCGCCACGAGAGAGCTGGTTTCCGCCACGAGACTCGGCACCAGCAGGCAGGTCGCCGCCGACAAGAGGCGGCGCTTCCGCGCGAAATCGAGGGGGCCGAGAAAACGCCGCCTCGCATCGAGCAGTGGCGTCACCTCACCCGCGAAATAATCCTGATGGGCCGCGTACGGAAAGATCGCGCCGCCAAGAACAAGAGGTGTGTCGACCGCGTGAGCTGCCTGCAGCGCGATATGCTGGCCCTTTTCATGGCACACCCGTCCGAGGTGGAGCGCGAAGCTGCGCGTCGAAGCCCGGCTGGCCGCGAGCGTCTCGACCGGGACTCCGTTGGAGATGAAAGGCAGGAGACGTCTGTCGGCCGGGCACGCTTGCGCCTGCGTTGCCGAGACGCAGTTCAGCCAATCGCCGGGGCACTCGTTCAGAAAGGGATACCAATCGGGCGGCAGATGCAGCGTGATCAGCCGGCCGGGGCCGGTCGTTCTCGGGATCGTCGCCGCAAAGTCGAGGCCGTGGGCGTGGATGATGTCGACGTCTTCGCGAGCAATCGTCCGTTCGACGGTGAGACGGGTCGCATCCTCGGCCGCCCGACGCACATCGTCGTCGATGACTGTCGATGGGTCGACGCCCGTGGATATCAGCTCGCCCCTCGCACGAGACCCACGGCAGGCGACGACGAGAGAGCGATGGCCTGCGGCCACCAGCGCTCGGTCCAATGCCGACAGGATCTGTTCCGAGCCCCCGACGGCATCCGGCCCGACCGGGGCCATCGCGTAGGCGACGCTGAGGATCGTCAACCGGCGTGTCACGCCAACGATCCGTCACCGCGGGACGGTGGTCGAGGAGAACGTATCGTCGTCACGAGGGGCGGTTGTGCCTTTGGTCTTGCGCGCGTCCGGGATCGGTCAGAGGCAAGCAGGAATCCCCTTCGGCCTCGCTCAGAACGCTGGCCTGGCGATAGCCGTCGAACGTGCCGACATCGACATACCGCTCGCCGCCTTTGACGCCCCAGGCCTGGCCCCCCGCATCGAGCCAGCTGTTGACGAGGCTCCCGATAAATTCGTCGCTGCAATCGCGGCGCCGCCAGAACTGGTGAAGCGCGTGAAGCGTCCTGCCGGGCAGCTTGAAGGCCCCCCAGACCCACCCGGGTGCACCGGCCAAATCCTTCGACTTGACCAGGATGCGTCGGACTTGGCCGTCGTCGGCGACATCGACGGCGTCGAAGAGTTCGGGGCGGTCGACCGGAAACAGGAGAAACGAAAATCGGTCGTCGGGCAGGGCCTCGAGCGCGTCGGCCGGGTACCAGATCGTGTCGGGGAGGCCCACCACCACTGTCTCGTCGGGGTGAATGAGCGGCAGCGCGCGAAAAATCGCGTCGCACAAACCATCCGCCTGGTTCTGCACGACATAGGCGAGGGTCACATCTGCGACGGTGCCGCCGAAGTAGCGGATGATGTCGGTCTTGAACGGCGAGACGACAAAGCAGATCTTGTCCACGCCGGCGCGGACCATGCGGTCCAAGATGTATTCGCCGACCGCGCGAGGGCGTTCAGCCCCGGCCTCGTCCGTGCGGCTGCCGACGGGAAGCAGCTCCTTCGAAAAGGCGAGGGGCTGGATACGCGTGCCGTTTCCCGCCGCGGGAATGATTCCCCACATCAGACGGACGCCGTCGAGGCGTGTTGGAGCAGGTCGATCAACGACGTCGCCCGATGGGCGGATGTATGTTCGCCAAGCACGCGGTCGCGCGCCCGCCGCGCGATGCCGTCGAGTGCCTCGTCTCCGAGATCGAGGGCTGCCAATGCCTGTTCGGTCGTATCGGCCACGATGATCTCACGTCCCGGCTCGAAGAACGTATCGAGCCCTTCCCACCGATCGGTCAAGATCGGCGTTCCGCAGCACGCGGCTTCGAACAGCCGGCCGGACGGACACCAGCCCATGCGCGCCATGGCGGCCCGCGTCACGTTGAGGGTCAATCGAGCCGAACTGTAGAAGGCGCGGTGCTCCGTCGGCGGCAGATGGCGGACGAAGAACATGTTGTCCGTCCACGGAAACGTTTGGGGATAAAGCGCGCCGCCGATCACGAAGCGATCGGACGGTCGCAGCCGGGCCGGTTCGACGAAGAGACGCTCGAGAGCTTCCTGCCGGTCACCTGCATAGGTACCGAGATAGGACAGAGCGGCTGCGTAGTGCGGGACGGGAGCGGTGGCGCGGTAGGCGACCGGATCCGCCCAGCCATAAAGGGCGGTGACGCGACGCGCGAAGAGCCGCGTCTGCAGGGCGTCGAGCGCTTGGCCGCCGGTGTACGACAGGACCAGATCGAACGCGGAGAGACCTTCCGGACCGATGTAGGGGACCTGCTGACCGCTCTCCAAAGCGGCGAGTGTCACCGGTGTATCGAGATCGTAGAAGCAGCGCAGCGCGCGGCCCTCGCTGACGAGATCGGTCGCGGCGATTCCGTCCGGGCAGTACGATGTGACGATCGCCACGTCCGACTCCCGGATCGCCTGTCGAGCGGCTCCGCGGACCGCCGCCCAATCTTTGTAGAGGCGAAGGGTGCCGCCGGGCAATTCGGCAAGGTCGCGATGCTCGGCGTAATAGGGGACATCGCGTTCGAAGAACGTCACCTGATGCCCCTGCGCCGTCAGGGCGCCGATCAACCCGCGCCAAAGCGCGGCGTGGCCGTTGCCCCATGACGAACTGACGGAAAGGCCGAAGACCACGAGTCTCATTCAGCCGGCCGGTGCTCGGGGAAAGGACGCGTTCTGCGGGCGCTCGTTCATGCACGAGCCGCTATCACAAAACCGCCAATCGTTGAACGGGCCGCGCTTTGGTACCGCGGCGTCAGGCGGCTTGCCGACGCCGGCGCTTCCAAGTCGCGACCGCGTCAGTGAGCGCATCCATGGACATCGGCTTGGTCAGAGTGGCGTTCATGCCAGCCTGGATGCAACTGTCGAGCTGTTCGGGAAGCGAGTGCGCGGTCAGCGCGACGATGGGGACGTTGCAGGCCGGCGCGGGGAGGGCGCGGATAGCGCGCGTCGCCGCGACGCCGTCCATCCCGGGCATGATCATGTCCATCAAGATGAGATCGTAGGTGTTCTCCCCCGCCGCCTTCACGGCCGACGCGCCGTCGGCGACGCTGTCGACGACGTGGCCCTCGACGGACAGCATATCGCTGATGAGCTTGCGATTGAGGTCGAGATCGTCCGCGATCAGGATGTGTGCGCTGTCCGGCAGCCCGGCATCTTCTTCTGAGGAATCAAGTTTTATCGACGCGATGGCCGACACGCCCGCGCTCCCGTTCGCGGCGTGATCGGGTTGAGCCTCGACCCGAACGAGTGTTTCCGTCCCGACGTCCAGCAAGGCTTCTGCGGTGGATTGGATCGTTCTGGCGTGGGCAGCGACCATATGCGTCTGCTGCTCCGCTTTGAGAAGTTCGGCGACCTGAATGATCGTCCGCAGGGAACTTGCTGTGTCACGGACCTGAGGCGTCCCTTCCGCGGACACGCCGCTTTCATCGCTTTTCGCAAACCGGGCAAGCTCTTCCTGGGCGACGTTGGCGCGATTCTGCGAAGCCTCGTGCGTCGCAAGCAGGCTCGTCAAACACCCGGCGACGTCGTCCAGCATGTCACCTTCTGCCGCCGTCCATCCGCGAGAGGGCATGTCGACCACGATCAAGCTGCCGAAAACCCTCTCGTGCGAGGCTGACTTGCAAAGAGCCTCGATCCGTCCCGAATCAGTCGCGAACGGGTCCATGTCTGTGTTTTTCGCCGCGCTGCGAACGGTGCCGCCGTCTCGACCGGCGGGAATGAACAAGGCAGCCGGGGCGCGCAGAGCCCGGCGCGCCAAGGCCAGAAAGCGGCGTATCTCTTCGTCTGGAAAGCTTGTCCAGAGCGCCGCTGTCTCTTGAGGTTCGACGACGTCCATAAGCTCTCACCCTGATCGGCGCTTTTTCTGGGTGCGCAGACCCGAGCGACGAACGTCCGACAGTCAATCGAATCAAAAACGATTTGGCTATTCTAAGGCTAAGTGACGTTTTCGCCTCAACTTTCACTGACGAGCGAGGGTGGTCAGTTACGTCAGGGGCGCTCGAGAAGCGTATCGAGAGGTGCCGCGCGGCGGTCTTTCGAGCCCGTTCGACGAGCAGATCCGCTCGCCTTACTCCGCCGCGTTGAGGAGCGGCACCTCAGAAGGGCGCAGCTTGGCGGAGTAATGCGACGCATTGCCCCGCCCCGAGCACGCCTCGCGGGCGAACAAGATCAGGTGGTGGGCCGGCAGGCAGTAATTCAACAGCGCTTCGACCTTGCCCCGCGCCAGCAAAGGCAGAGCGAACTTCCAGAACGTCGCGCGATAATTGCCGTCTCCCTTGATCCCGACATGCCAGAGGAGCTTGGCGAGGATGGTCAGCCCCTTCTTGATCATGGCGCGGTTCGTCCGCTGCGGCGACATCGGCTTCGCGATCCGGTTGGGCCAGGTCGCCTTGAGCTGGTGACGGTAGCGGTCGAAGAGGATCTTCGGCTGGTACGCCTTCTCCATGCACGAGCGCCACATCGCGAGGACATCGTCGTACGGCATCATGAAATGGACGTTCGACTCGCGATCCTCCCGCTCGTCTATGCGCCCCGCCTTCACCAGTCTTTCGTAAAGCGGTGTCTGCGGGAGGGCCTGCAGCAGGTTGATCGTGAGCATCGGAATGTGCGAGGTTTCGACGAACTGCAGGACCTTGTCGCCCGACTCGGCCGTGTCGGTGTCGAGCCCGAGGATAATACCCGAGACCACCTGCATCCCGTGGTCGTTGATGATCTTCACGGCATCGAGGATCGGCAGCACCATGTTGTGGCCCTTGTCCATCGACAGGAGAGCCTCGGGTTCCGGAGTTTCGATCCCGCAGAAGATCGCGTCGAAAGCTGCCTCGCGCATCATGGCGAGGATGTCGGGCGAGCGCGCGATGTTGAGGGTCGCCTCGCAGGCGAAGGCGATCGCGTAGCCGTTCCGCTTCTGCCAAGCGATGAGATGAGGCAGCAATTCTTTGATGGCCTTGCGGTTACCGACGATGTTGTCATCGACAAAATAGACGGAGCCGGTGATGCCGAGGGCGAGCAGCTTGTCGAGTTCGGCGCAGATCTGTTCCGGCATCTTGAGCCGCGGGACGCGGCCATAGAGGCCCGGGATGTCGCAAAACTCGCATTTATAGGGACAGCCCGACGAGAACTGGACCGTGCCGAGCATATACCGATCGATGTCGGCGAGTTCGTAGGCCGGCATCGGAAATTGCGAGAGTTCCTTCCGCACTTTGGTTTTGAGCACGACCTGTGTTGCAGGACGCGCCGTACTGTCGCCGAGACAGCGGATCAACGTTTCCGTCGCGTCGCCGAGCTCGCCGCAATGAAGGATGTCGAAATCGGGGTAGTTTTCGGGGCAGGCCGACACGGAGGGGCCGCCGAGCGCGGTGACCTTGTCGTGTCGGTGCGCGCGGCGGTTGATGTCGTCAATCTGGCGTCGCTGGATGTGCATCCCGCTGACGAAAACGGCGTCGGCCCAGACGAAGTCGTCGTCGGTCGCCGCTCGCATATTCTCGTCGATGAAGCGCACCTGCCAATGGGCCGGCATGGAGGCGGCAATGGTCAGCAGACCTTGCGGCGGCATGAAAGCCTTGGTCTTGTCGGTCAGATGGTAGGCGTGCTCGAACGTTCCGAACGACGGCTCGTAGTGAGGGAAGACGCAGAGGATGCGGCGGAAGGAGACGTCGTTCGCGTGGGTCATGGATCCGGTTCGTCCCGCGAGGTGCCGAGG
>CAXTFG010000124.1:0-3722 GCA_964243415.1 uncultured Beijerinckiaceae bacterium
CGTACATGACCGATGACCCGCGCACCTCTTATCCGCAGCCGCCTCTCCCGAGAGAGCAGCAACAGACTTCGCCCGGGCTGACGTCGAAGATGAGCCCGACGCCTGATCATGGAGAGAGCAGCTACGTCGGCAAGGGATTGCTCACCGAAAAGGTGGCCCTCATCACGGGCGGCGACTCGGGGATCGGTCGAGCGGTCGCTATTGCTTACGCTCGCGAGGGCGCCGACGTGGCGCTGTCTTACCTGGCCGTCGAACAATCGGACGCTGAAGACACAGCAGAGTGGATCAGGAAGGCAGGCAAGCGAGTGGCGCTTCTGCCGGGCGATCTGAAGGACGAGAGCCACTGCCGCGATCTCGTTGCGCAGACAGTGGCCGAGCTCGGCGGCATCGATATCCTCGTGAACACCGCAGCGCATCAAGTGGTCAACAAAGCGCTCGACGAAGTGAACAGCGCTGATCTCGACGATTCATTCCGTACAAATGTCTTCGCGATGTACCATCTTTGCCAAGCCGCGGTGCCGCACATGAAGCCCGGCTCAGCTATCATCAACACGACAAGCGAACAGGCCAAAATCGCCGACAAGACGATGCTGATCTACGCAGCCACGAAGGGTGCCATCGCTAGCTTTACGATCGCGCTGTCTAATCTGTTGGCGCCGAAGGGCATCCGAGTGAACTGCGTCGCGCCCGGCCCCATTTGGACGCCGCTTCAGCCGATCGTAAAAAGTCCCGACGAGCTTCAACAGCTCGGTGCGCAAACTCCGCTTGGCCGCCCAGGACAGCCCGCTGAATTGGCGCCGGCCTATGTCCTGCTGGCGTCCAGCGAGGGGAGCTACATGAGCGGCGCCTTGGTGCCGGTCACGGGCGGCGTCCTGATGTATTAAGCCGCCCGTGGTCGGGCGGGTTACTGTACCGTCCGCGCCATCTCATGCGGCGCGGCATTCCGCGGGCCACCGTCGTCGTCCACAGCCATGAGGGTGCCGCATCGCCGCGGCGCAAGGTGTCCAGCTCGCCGGCCCAGCGGGCGCGATCGTCGGAGGACATCCGGCCGCCGTGCGCATTGCCGACCACGCCGCCGAGATAGCGCGCGACCGCCTCCGTGCGCGAAAACCGCTTCATCTCGAGCTTGAGGTCCTCCGGCATCAGCTCCCGGATGACGACGGGCCGGTCGCCGATCGTGCCGGCCGCCATGCGGTCGCCCAGGTTCGGCGCCATCGCCCGCGACCGGCGACGACGCGGCGGGTGTGGTCGGCCGGGACTTCGGCACCTGCAGCAGCCGGTGCCGCGGCGGGGCTCGCTTCCTTGATGTCGACAAGCGAGAGCTTGTCCTTTAGCTCGCCGCTCCGGTGGATGAGCGCGGCGGAGCGAAGCCGCCCGAGCGAGCTGCAGCCCTTCATCCAGTAGGCGGCGTCAATCAGGTCGATCTTGGCGCGCTCAAAGCGCTTGCCCAGGACGAACGGCAGCGTCTTCACGTCGGAGCTGTCGAGAAGCGTGCTGATCAACCATTTTTCGTCGTCGCTGAGCTGCCAAAACTTCTTGCCGAGCGGGATCGTCGGACGGCTGCAGCTGGCGATGCTGTCTGCGGATTGCGAGCTGGCGGAATGCCGCCGGTCACCGACCGACAGGTGCGGAGCTTTCTTCTTGGATCTAAGCGGGACAAGGCCGCCGGCAGCCGGCGCCGGCCTCGAGGCCACAGCTTAAGGTGGTGCGTTAGGCCAGATTTGAGCAAGCGCTGCTTATGTCAGCGCGCTACCGATCGCGTTGAATTTATTCTTGAGGTTGGTGCCGATCTTGCCCAGCGCCGTGATGATGACGACGGAGATCAAGCCAGCGATAAGACCGTATTCGATCGCGGTCGCGCCGCTTTGATCGCGGCAGAACCTAGCAAGGACAGACATCGACAGACTCCTAGACCACGATCATGTCATGTCCGCATTGACCATGGGTTAAGCCCCTCTGCACCCTTCAGCTGGGAGCGGCCCGTCAATGCATTGTTAACCGTAATTGTGGGACATGAGATGATGCGTGCCGACCGCACTTTTCAGCGCCTTCCTCAATCGCAAACGCACGCTGCTGTATGCTGGCGCCTACTGCCTGACTGTCACAGTGCTGGCATTGCTCGCGATGCCACTCGACTTAATTGTGCCTGCTTCCAGATGCTTCCGCGGCGCCGCGCACACACGAACTCAAGCCACGATCCGCGTCTCGAAATGGCCGTGCTTGCACAGCTGCGACATAGCCTCGTCTGGTGCTTCCACGCCCACGGCGATCATTCGCCAGGCGCTTTCATCGTACATCTTGCGCGGAAATTGAGCAGATCGGACAACGTAAAGCAGCCGTCGCTCGTCTTCTTGGAACGCCAGAACGATGCATAAAGGCCTCTCATCTCTCATATCAACGCTCGTACGAACTTTAGCCTTCATTCGCATTTTTCCGGCCGCCGCTCCAGCCGACCTCAGCGTCACCTCGACAACGTCTCCGTCTCGAGCCACTTGACTTTCTCGGCAATGAGCTTGCGGCCGGCCTCGATCGCGCTCTTCATGTGCGCGACGGCGACGTGTTCCATCCACGCGATGATTGAGTCCTTTTTCAAGACCTAGATGACGGCATACCACATCGCCGCGGCCGGTGCGCTCGGCGGCGCGGATCGTCTTCCATCCATGGCGCCGCTCCAGATCGCGTCGTCCTCGACGGTGGCTATCTGATCAAACTCGAATGCGAGAGACCATCGCCAAGGCTTCGTCGCGAAGCTCTGCAATCGCGCAAGAAGCCACACTGGAAGCGTCTATCCAACTCGTCGCAGCCGGCTCGTCCTCGAAGCCACCCATGAACTCACGCCGACCATCAGCCAATGTGATCTCCGCATACCATCTGGTGCCGGACCTATTTTTAAAGGCTCGCAGACATCGAGGCACGTCCGGAAACGGCCTCACGTTGGAGCGTCCCGCCTTGCCTTGGCACCAGTCCTTCCGGCGTGGACATGCGGAGCATGAGGGACATTTTCTCGAAGAGCCTGAACAACCTGAACGCGTTCGTCATGACGATCGTCGGCCGGGCCACAACCGATGCCGGCCTGTACATCGCCGTATGGGACGGCGCCGAACTTCACGAACTCAGCGCGGAGGAGGCAGCCCGTCCCGATCCCGTCGCCTAAGGCGTTCCACGGGGTCCCGGGACGCCAGCTAAGGCGAATACGTCGCCGACTCCTCGTCGGGGACCGGCTTGTTCTCGACCTCTGACAGGCCGGCCAGCACGGCCCCGGCCTGCGTCGTCACGGTGGTCGCGACGTCGTGAAGGAGGGCGGCCAAGACCTCGCGGGAGATCCGCGACCTGCCTGTACCTGCATCGTGGTCCTGAGAAATTTCCGCCGGTCTGGGACAACGTCCTCGGAGTGCCTGGAAGTGGTTCCGCAACAACGTCCTGGCCTTCACGACCTACCGATATGACAGGCGCGCGCTCGAGAAGCTCCTGCGCGAGTTCCTGGGCGACCGGCTCTTGGGACAATCGAAGCTCCGGCACGTAATCCCTTCTTTCGACGGTTGCTTCAGCGAGGTCTTCGTCTTCAAGATCCGCCACCACGCCGACTACGGCAAGGACTGGCTCTCGCCGGTGGTGGACGTCGGCCTCGCGACGTCGGCCGCACCGACGATCTACAGGGCCAGCGACACCGGCGGGTATCGGCTCGTCGACGGCGGCATCTGGGCGAACAACCCGATCATGCT
>CAXTFG010000124.1:3732-9354 GCA_964243415.1 uncultured Beijerinckiaceae bacterium
CATCAAAGGTGCTCCAGCCTCGGGTGGAAGGCGCCGTCGCCCACCGCGGCGTCGAAGTCCGCGAGCACGCCCGCAGGAAAGATTCCGCGAATGCCGCCGCGTCGATCGAGGGGATGCGGAAGTCGCGATCCGCCGGCCATGGTTGCTTGACCCTTCGCCCCGGGATCAAGCCCGCGGACCGCGGCAGGACTGGCATCTCGACGCTCATCGACTATCCTCGGCAATTGAATTTCGCCCGAGGCCGGCCGCGACGGTCCGACGTTCGAGGCTTGGAATGCAATCTCATTACGACGAACTGCATGACCGATATTATGGGATCCTGACCACGAAGGCAGGGACGCGATACGAGCGCCTGGCCGCCGCCGTGTTCAAGTACCTCCACGAACGCAACGTCGTCATCCACGACTTGAGGCTGCGCGGCGATTCGAAGGTCCCCCATCAGATCGACGTTTCGATCGAAGCGGAAGCCACGAAGCAGCGCGTCCTCATCGAGTGCAAGGACCTCGACGTCTCGCGGGTCAAGGTGGGGCTCAATATTCTCCGAAGTTTCCGCTCGGTGCTCGAGGACCTGAAGGTCGAGCATGGCATCGTGATTACGTGCAACGGCTTCACGCGCCACGCCCGAATGTACGCGAAGTCGAAGGGCATCAAGCTGGTCGTCATGCGGAAGGCGGAGGACGCCGACTTGGACGGCCTGATCCAGTCGGTCGAGATCCGGCTGCACGTCCAGTCAAGACGTGACTTCTCGGTGAACCTCCACCTCTCACCGCGAAGTCGGGAGGTCTACGAAGCCGAGACGTCCCGGGCCGGGATCGCAGGCCCTAGCGTCAGTAACTTGGACGGCGTTTTCCTACTTAGGTCCGGGGGCCGTTCCCACCTATTGGAGTTCCTCGAAAAGCAGTTGGACATCGGACGGACTACTAGGGCCGAGGACGGGCGCTGGCAGGTGGAGGTTTCGGCGGAAGGCCGCGTCCTGCAAGTCGGCGAGGAAGGCGTCGAGATCCCGTTCGAGCGCATCGTCCTAACCTACAAAACCGATGTCCAGACGATACCAATAAGTTTGAACGTCATCGCCGAACTCGTCAATGGCCTCGGCGACGACGACATACTGATCTATGCCGAACACCTCGAACGCCCGGAAGATCGATCCCGCGACCGGGGAGATCCTCTCGTCTATCCCTCGGCAAGCGGGCCGCAAAGGCTGTAACGCGCGAACGGACTGCTTGGTGGCTCATGGCCGAAAGCTGCCGGTCCCTTTTGCGCGTTCGTAAGTTGAAATAGACATCTCGTGCATTTGCGATGAGGCAACGTAGGGCGACGAACTACGTACTCGCAGAGACTAAATTGGCCTCTGCGCACGGGTGTGCCGGTATCGACAATACGTTTCCTGCGTCCAATGCCAGAACGGGCGCTTGGACCATGCGTGGAGCGTCTCGGCTGCGCGCCCGGTCAAAGTGAGCGGTTTGCGCACGGCACCCTCTGGAGGTCGCACGAGGGGAGCCAGCATGCTTGCGGCTGTGATATGCGTGCGGCCGAAGGCGCGGGCGAGCGTCGTGTCGCCCGCTTCGATTCGATGATCGACCCAATCGAGCTCTTCGCCCAAGGCATCGATGATTGCCGGGAGATCGCCTGCCGAAGCGCCGAGCGCATTGACGAGGCGGCCCCGCAGGAACGGCCAGGCAGCCCGTCCGGCTGTTCTTTCGCCGAAAGCGACGCCGTCGAGTAGGACGTCCAGCATTGCACCGTCGTTCGGGCTGGAGAAGGCTGCGGCATAGACGAAGCGACGCGTCAGGCTGCCTATTCGCGTCACGAAGCGACTCTCTATGGCCCCTTCTTGCGAGGCAAAACCGCAGACGTCGAGAATGCAGCCGCTACCTTGTACGTAGGTGTCCTCGTAGTGAAGCACCGGCATCGCGGTATCGCGAAGGCCCATGCTGCGGAGATGAGCGACGTGTGGGCCGAGGGCGTGGCGTACCTCGCGGTAGGCCAGGCCGCTGCCGTCGAGCGCCCACCGCGCCCGCTCGCAATAGTGCGAGGGTCCAAGCGTGTGGAGGACGCGGCTTTTCCCCGCGCTCAAAGCGGAAAGCATTTGCCGAAAGCGACGAGCAGGCGGGGTGAACCCTTGAGGCGTACCTTCCTCGTCACGAGCAGGCGGACGATCGAGACCTCGCGGTTGAGGAAGCGAATCCAGCTTCGCGCATCGGCCTGGACGCGCATGTCGGCAGGCCCGACATGCCCCTCGGACACCGTCAAGACCTGTTCCTTGATCACGATCGTAGCCTCTCGCGGCTCGGCGCCGGTGAAGGTGAAGTGATATGTCGCCGCGAGCCCTCTGGCTTTCTCTCGTTGAAAGCCGAGGCGTATGCCCATTAGGAAGGTCTCGATATCGGTTGCCCGGGCGCTGCTGCGTACGACGCGCGCCGTTTTGTGTGGAAACCGTTTGGCAACATACTGGACGGCATCGCTACCCTCGGCGACGTAGAGGGTCTCGACCTTATTCTGAAGCGGCCGCACGATGTCGTTGCGGAAGCGACCTTTGGACTCGAGATACGGACCGATGACGTCGGAGCCGGCCGGACAGGCGGCAATGCAATATGCGGCGTTGTAGGTTGGCTTGTAGGATAGGCCCTGCCACCGCGTCACCGTTTCGGCGTAGGTGTGCTTGGCGCGGTAGTCCGCCGCCGACCGGCTGTCGGCGATGTCCTCGACCCAGTTTACGAAGCCTCCCATGAACTGCTGATAGTTGTGATTGAAGCAGGCGGAAAAATCGAAATAGCCGTCCGGCTTTAGAGCGCCCACGGGGCAAGCCGCGACACAGAGCTTGCAAGTAAGGCAAGGGCTCGTATCAAGCGGCGCGGCATGCGCCTCGCAATCCGCCGCAACGAGTACCGTGCCGAGTAGGACGAATGAGCCGAAGCGCGGATGGATGAGCGAGCGATGCACGCCCATGTGCCCAAGGCCCGCGGCGATTGCAGCGCGCTTATGCGATACGACCCAGGCGCGCCGAGGAAACCTTTCCATCTCCATGGGAAAAGCCATGGCCGGGTTCAGCGCTCTGATGCCTTTCGCCTCCAGGCGATGCACGATGTTGCGAGCGATTGCATCGACATTGTCGCCTGCGTGATGGAACTCGAGGTTTGCGATCGAACGTGCCGGGGAGCGCACCGGCTCGCGGTTCATCCGCGCGACGAGGACGAGCAGCGTGCGCGCCGCCGGAAACGCGGCGAGGATGTACGGCCGGTCCTCGTCGAGGGCGGCTTCGTTGAGCGATACAAGCCCGCAGTCGTCCGCGCCGCAGTCGAGCGCCATCTGTCGCAGCACGTCGGCATCGAGGCGCTCAATGGGCGGTGGCGCCTGATTGGACCCACTCTCTGTTGCCGCATCGCTCAACGGCCACCTCCTTGCGCGTCAGCGGCTTTGGCTTTCCGCACCGGCGAGAGCGCATTGGTTTGACCCTCGCGGCAAGCCGCCAGCACCTCGGCGACGGTTTGCGGATCGCTCGCCCGCGCCACGACCACCGCGCCGACTAACGTGCACATTTGTCGAATGGCGGCCTTTCGCCTGGCAGTGGGCGACCCGCGCAGCCGCAGTGCGACCGCCGCGACGATGCGTTGGACCCCCCGGCCGAATGTCGCCTTCAGGGCGTCCGACTCCCGCGCAACCTCCTGACCAAGCGCCGCAACAGGGCAACCACGGCCCGGATTCTCGACATGAACCGGCGACAGGTAGCGCGCCTGATAAGCCGCGAGCGTATCGGTCCTCTCGACCATGGCGACGATATCTGTGAACGCGGCGTCGAGAGCGCTCTCGATCAGCGCGTCCTTGCTGTCGAAGTGCTTGTAGAAACCGCCGTGCGTCAGCCCGGCCTCGCTCATGACATCGGCGACGCTCGTACCCTTCAGTCCCCGCTCGCGAAGCAAGCCTGCGGCATGTCCGAGGATGCGCGCGTGCGTGCGATCCTTGTCTGCCTGCGACATTCGCATCTCGTCCAGTTCCTCGAACACACTTGACAAGAAGGATGTCTATCATCATCCATGTGGATGTCAATGATCATCCAAGACGTGGGTCTTCAGGAGGAGCGAATGGAAACGATTGAGACTTCGGAGACGGGATCGGCCGAAGAAACGGGCAGTGGTCGCCGCAGCGCGATGATGCGCCCCCTCGAGCATCGGATCCCGCCGCCGATCCTCGCGCTCCTTGTTGCCGCCTTCATGGCAACGGCCATGCTGAGCCCTGGACAGCCGTCCCTTCCGCTTCCTTGGCGGCTGACAATCGCTCTTGTCTTTATCGTAGGCGCCGGCCGGTTCGGGTTCCCGGCCTTCGCAGCGTTTGGAAAGGCGAAAACGACCATCGATCCGGTGCGCTTGGACCGGGCGTCGGCTCTGGTCACCACCGGCATTTATTGGGTGACACGAAACCCGATGTACGTAGCTTTGACCCTGCTCTTATGCGCATGGGCGGCTTGGCTTGCGCAGCCGCTGCCGTGCATAGGGCCAGTCGCTTTCGCGATCTTCATCGACCGGTTCCAGATCGTGCCAGAGGAGCGTGCAATGACCGCGACCTTCGGGAGCGCATATGCCGACTACAAAGCATCAGTACGGCGCTGGATATGAAACAGACGGTCGGCAATCGGTGCGTTGTACATTTTGCGTGAACGTCCGGAAAGGCGCAAAGCCGCCCGATGCTTGTGGCCAAGAGCGGACCCTCTTCTCTGCGACGGCACTCTGCAAAAGCAGGCATTTCGTTTCGCATATTCGCCTTGAAGTGACGAGAGCGCGCGACACGCATCGCGCCGGCACCTTAAGCTACGTCGCCAACGCTTGAGCTTGAATTGCCACGACCAACTCGGCCACAAAATTGCTTCGTCGAAGCACGAGGTGCCGACCATATGAAATGGCCCGGGGTTGTTTGCTCACCGGAGCGCGGTCGATTTACAAACGAGTGCCATCAATGCCCGTGGTTCGCCGTCTCTTTCTGCACCCCCCGTTCTAGTCGCTCGATCCACAGGAGGTAGAGGGTGCGCTCGTTCTGCCGAGCGGTGCGTTTGAGCACGACCGAGCCTACGCCATAGTCGATGCATCCGGGTATTATGTTAACGGCAAGCGGCACCCGGCCATTCATCGCCTCAGATCGCATGTTGATCTCATCAGCGAGAAGCTCTTTCTACGCGACGAGTCCGCTCGGAGCCTCGGTCAACGGACGTTCGATCTGCGAAGCGACCGGCCTACCTTGCACGCGTGGCTCGGCGCGTTCTTCGGATTCGAGGTCTCGCTGATCGAAGACCGCGACACCGGTTTTCCGGACGATCCGGAATCCCCCGGCCCCACCCTCATCGGGACCGAGACGCTCACCGAGATTTCGCGATGGTTCGATCTGTCCGTGGACGAGACGCGAACGCGCTTTCGGACGAACATCGAGATCGATGAAGCGCCGCCGTTCTGGGAGGACCGCCTCTTCGGCAGCACCGGAGAAACGCCGCCCTTCAGCGTTGGCGCGACGCGCTTCATGGGAATCAACCCGTGTCAGCGCTGCAATGTGCCGCCGCGAAACCCCTGGACGGGTGCAAACGATCCGACCTTCGCCAAGCGCTTCGCCGAGATGAGACGACGCACGCTTCCGGAC
>CAXTFG010000125.1:0-9345 GCA_964243415.1 uncultured Beijerinckiaceae bacterium
TGATCGACATCGGCGACGGCGACGCCTGCGTGTTCAAGATGGAGTCCCACAACCATCCCTCCTTCATCGAGCCCTACCAGGGCGCGGCGACGGGCGTGGGCGGCATCCTGCGCGACGTGTTCACCATGGGGGCGCGGCCGATCGCCTGTCTCGACCTGCTGCGTTTCGGCGCGCCGGACCACCCCAGGACCAGGCATCTCGTCGCCGGCGTGGTGGCCGGCATCGGCGGCTACGGCAACTCCTTCGGCGTCCCGACCGTCGGCGGCTCGACCGAGTTCCACACCCGCTACGACGGTAACATTCTTGTCAACGCCATGGCTGTCGGACTCGCCCGCACCGACGAGATTTTCTATGCGAAGGCGACCGGGGTCGGGAACCCGATCGTGTATCTCGGCTCGAAGACGGGTCGCGACGGGATCCACGGCGCGACCATGGCCTCGGCGAGCTTCGAGGTCGACGACGAGGAGAAGCGCCCGACCGTTCAGGTCGGCGATCCCTTCGCCGAAAAGCTGCTGCTGGAAGCCTGCCTTGAACTGATGACCACGGGAGCCGTCGTCGCGATTCAGGACATGGGCGCGGCCGGTCTGACCTCCTCGGCGGTGGAGATGGGGGCTAAGGGCGACCTGGGCATCGAGCTCGACCTCGACGCCGTCCCCTGCCGCGAGACGGGCATGACCGCTTACGAGATGATGCTGTCGGAGAGCCAGGAGCGCATGCTCATGGTGCTGCATCCGGAGAAGCGCGCGGCGGCCGAGGCGGTCTTCCGCAAGTGGGGCCTCGATTTCGCGGTGATCGGGCGCACCACGGACACCTTGCGCTTCGTGGTGCGGCACGGCGGCGTGCTCAAGGCCGATCTGCCGATCAAGGAGCTCGGCGATCAAGCCCCCCTGTACGACCGGCCCTACGTCGTTGCGCCGAACCTGCCGGTGCTCGATCCGGCCTCGATCGCGCCGCCCATGGGCTTGGCAGACGCTCTTCTGAGGCTGATGGCGACGCCCGACCTCGCCTCCAAGCGCTGGGTCTGGGAGCAGTACGACCACCTTATCCTTGGCAACACCGTGCGCCAGCCCGGCGGCGATGCGGCCGTCGTGCGCATCGGCGATGGGCCGAAAGGCTTGGCGCTGACCACCGACGTCACCCAGCGCTATTGCGAGGCCGACCCTTTCGAGGGCGGCAAGCAGGCGGTGGCCGAAGCCTGGCGCAACATCACGGCCACGGGTGCGCTGCCGCGGGCGGCGACCGACAACCTCAATTTCGGCAATCCAGAGAAGCCGGAGGTCATGGGGCAGCTCGTCGGGTGCATTCGCGGCATCGGCGAAGCGTGCCGCGCGCTCGACTTCCCCATCGTCTCCGGCAACGTCTCTCTCTATAACGAGAGCGCCGGCCGCGGCATCCTACCGACGCCTTCGATCGGCGGGGTTGGGGTGATCGCCGACGTGGCGGAAGCCGCCTCGCCTTCCTTCACGCGCGCCGACGACGTCATCCTGCTGATCGGCGAGACACGTGGCTGGCTTGGCCAGTCGCTCTACCTCCGCGAGATCTGCGGCCGCGAGGAGGGCGCGCCGCCGCCCGTCGACCTCGCCGCCGAAAGACGAAACGGCGACTTCGTTCGCGCATTGATCGGGGATGGGCGCGTGATCGCCGTCCACGATGTGTCCGACGGCGGGCTCGCGGTGGCGTTGGCCGAGATGGCGCTCGCCGGCGACATCGGCGCGACGGTCGATGTGCCGGATGGCCTGCCCGAGCACGCCTGGGCATTCGGCGAGGACCAGGCCCGGTACCTGCTTGCGGCCTCGTTAGCCAACTCCGAAGCCATCTTAAGATCCGCTTCGGAGAGCGGGATCGCCGTCAGCCAGATCGGCAAGACGGGCGGCGCCAGCCTCCTTTTCGGCGACGGGCAGGTTACGCTCGCCGCGCTTCGCAGCGCGCATGAGGACTGGCTCCCGACCTACATGGGCGGGTAGTGCGTGTCCGCAGGCACATGTGCCGGCGATGATCGCCGACCCGAAACCTGCATCGCGAGGAGATCGGAGCTCTACCATGACCGCCATCACCGACTTGAGCGACCGCGATCTCGAGGCCGTGCTGAGCCGCACCCGCGCCGAATACGACGCCTTTCGCGCGCGGGGGCTCAAGCTCGACATGACACGCGGCAAGCCGGCGCCCGACCAGCTCTCCCTGGCGGCGGAGATGCTCACCCTGCCGGGCAACGGCGACATCACGAGTGAGAAAGGCGAGGACACGCGCAACTACGGAAACCTGCAGGGGCTCGCCGAGGCGCGCGCGCTCTACGCCCCGATCCTCGGGGCCGCGCCGGCCCAAGTCGTGGCCGCCGACAATTCTTCGCTCGCCCTGATGCACGATTACCTGCTGTGGGCGCTGGTGAAGGGCGTGCCGGGCGGCGAGCGGCCGTGGAGCAAGCCCTCCAAGCATGGCGAGCAGCGGCTGGCGTTTCTCTGCCCCGTACCGGGCTACGACCGTCACTTCGCCATCTGCGAGAGCTACGGCATTCGGCTCATCCCCGTCGCTCTGACCGGCAACGGCCCGGACATGGACGAGGTCGAGCGGCTCGTGGCCGATCCGAGCGTCAAGGGCATGTGGTGCGTGCCCCGCTACTCCAACCCGAGTGGCGAGACCTACTCGGACGCGACGATCCGCCGGCTCGCCGCAATGCCGACGGGGGCGCCGGATTTCCGCCTGTTCTGGGACGATGCCTACGCCGTCCACCACCTCACAGACCGGCACCACGCCATCCCCAACATCCTCGATCTGTGCGCCGAAGCCGGCGTCTCCGACCGCGCCCTCACCTTCGCCTCGACCTCTAAGGTCACGCTGGCGGGATCGGGGCTCGCCTTCTTCGCCGCCTCGCCGTCCAACGTCGCTTGGTACCTCTCCTGCGCGGGAGTGCGGACCATCGGCCCCGACAAGCTGAACCAGCTTCGCCACGTGCGCTTCTTGAAGAACGAAGCGGGGATCGCGGCGCACATGGACAAGCACCGGGCGCTGATCGCGCCGAAGTTCGCCGCAGTGCAAGCCGCCCTGCGTACGCGGCTGGCCGGCACCGATGCCGCCCGCTGGACGGAGCCGGAGGGCGGCTATTTCGTCAGCGTCGACGCTCGACCGGGAACGGCGAAGCGCGTGGTTGCCCTCGCGGGAGACGCCGGCGTGGCGCTGACGCCCGCCGGCGCGACCTGGCCGGGCGGCGTCGACCCGCACGACGCCAACCTGCGCCTCGCCCCGACCTTCCCCAGCCTCGAAGAGGTGCGCCTTGCCTCCGAAGGCATCGCGCTGTGCATCTATCTCGCGGCCCTCGAGTCCGAGGCGGCGGTCCGCGACACGACGGCCTGAGCCGGCGGCCTCAGGTCTGCTCCGCCGTCTCCGTGCCGACCTCGAAGACCGCGAAGCTGCCGACAAGGGCGACGGCGCAGCCGATCGCCGTATCCGAAAGGCGCGCCAAAAACAGCGGCGTGACGAGGTCGGATCTGGGGAGCGCGGTATCGATCAGCAGCAGAACCCAGGTGCACAGGATCGCGACGCCCAGCGCGTAGTTGCGATCGAAGCCGAGAGGCCACACGAACGGGAGAGTGACGGCGAGGGCGAGGAGACTTTGGGACTTTGCCGCATCCGGCAATGCCTGCACGATGGCGAAGGCGGCAACGACGCCTGCCAGCGTACCGAGGAACCGCTGAACCACGCGCACCGTGTTGGCCCGCCGGTCCGACTGCATGACGAGCAGCGTCGTGACGGTCACCCAGTACGGCCGGATCTCGGCCCAGACCAGCCCGATGGCCATCGCGCACACGGCAGCGAAGCCGTAGACGAGACTGAACCGCGGCCCGGGGTATTTGACGTCGGCGCGGATGCGCTTGATGTAAGCACCGCGTCGGCCGTGCCGGACGTAATCGTCCAGCAAGACGGTCGCGACCGAGACCGCGGCGCCGAGCAGGGCCGCGGAAAGGCCGTCGGCATGATCGATCGGGATGAAGGCCGTCACAATCAGGCAACAGAGCCCGAACCTGGGAAGCGCCTCGGCGCCGGGGGACGTCCCATGCACGGCGCCGGCGATCAGGGCGAAAGCGAAGACGACCACGAGCAGCAGCGCCGCATTTTCTCCGATCAGCACGCCGAGCGTTCCCAGTGCCACGAAGATTGCGGCGCCCGCGACCTGGATCCTGACCCGGGTCGTGACGTGGTCGGCCTTGTCCGCCAGGCAGAGAAAATTGGTGAAGAACGCGCCGATGATGGCTGCCTCGGGCCGCCCGAACACGAGGAAAAGCACGAACACGCCGCCGATCGCGCTGCCGCTGCGCAACATAGCGGATCGCGGCAGCGGGCCGGAGCGAAGGCCGCAGACCGCGAGCGCATGATGGCGAATGCGCGCGAACACGTGATGGCTTTGAAGCATGGGGGCCAATGGCTGACCATGCTCGGCCGCGTCAAGCCTGCTGTCCGGTGGCCGGCTTTTTTCCAGGAAGCCGAGGGGAGCGGTGCGTCGAGCGCTACCGTTTCGCCATCCGCAGCTTTATATGAAGACGACCACGGAGAAACGCCGCATGCCGATGCCCGCCGCAGAGATCGATCGGCTGATCAAGGCCGCGCTCCCCGACGCGGAGGTGGAGTTGATCGATCTGGCCGGCGACGACGACCATTGGTCGGCGATCGTCACCTCGGAGGCGTTCAACGGGCTCAGCAAGCTCAAGCAGCACCAGCTTGTCTACAAGGCGATTGGCGAGCACATGGGGGGTGCCCTCCACGCCCTGCAGCTTCAAACCTTGACACGAAAAGCGTAGGCTCACCCCAGCACACTGGAGAACCATATGTCCGCCCATGAGACGATCAAGACCGCCATCGAATCGAACGATGTCATGCTGTTCATGAAAGGGACGCCGCAATTCCCGCAGTGCGGCTTCTCCAGCCAGGTCGTGCAGATCCTGGGCTTTCTCGACGTGCCGTTCAAAAGCGTAAACGTGCTGGAAAGCGACGAGATGCGCAACGGCATCAAGGAGTTCTCCAATTGGCCGACGATCCCGCAGCTCTACGTCAAGGGCGAATTCGTCGGTGGTTGCGACATCATCCGCGAGATGTTCCAGTCGGGCGAACTTAGCGCCCATCTCGCCGAGAACGGCATTCAGGTGAAGCAGCCGAGCGGCGCCTGATCAGGTCGGGTCCGGTCGTCGGCCAGGGTCTTTGATCGAGGTCTTCGAAGGCGACATCACCACCCTCGCCGTTGACGCCATCGTCAATGCCGCCAACACGGGTCTGCTTGGTGGCGGTGGCGTCGATGGCGCGATCCATCGCGCAGCCGGCAAGGAACTGCTCGCCGAATGCCTTACCCTCGGCGGTTGCAGGACTGGCGATGCCAAGCTGACCCGGGGTTACGATCTGCCGGCGCGCTTCGTCGTTCATGCCGTCGGCCCGCGGTGGAAGGGGGGCGCCCGCTGCGAGGCCGATCTGCTCGCGTCCTGCTATCGCCGCTCCCTGGAGCTGGCCCGCGAGGCCGGTGCGCGGTCGATCGCCTTTCCCGCGATTTCAACCGGCGTCTATCGTTTCCCGGCCGAACCCGCCGCCCGTATCGCCGTGGCTGAGGTCACGGCGCACGGCGAAGGCTTCGAGCGCATCGTGCTGTGTTGCTTCTCTCCAACTTCGGCAGCGCTGCACCGGGCGGCGCTGGCGGCAGTCCGCCTGTAACTGGCGCGACGGACGGCTCAGGTTTGCGAAGGTGCTTGCTCCAAGCGCTGAATCAAGGCCTTGGCGTCCGGCGAGTCCCATTTGGCGGGACCGGCCATGGTACCGATCTCGCACCCGTCCCGGCCGATGAGGATGGTGGTCGGCAGGCCGACGATCTTCTCATTCTGCTTCAGGCTTTGCAGGATGTCGGCAGTGTTGTCGTTGTAGTAGGGCAGGCTGGTGGCGTCGATTTCCTTGAAGAAGCCGCGTGCCTTGTCGAGCCGCGCCGTATCGATGTTGACCGGCACCACCGCGAAGTTGCTGGAGCCGAGTTCAGCCTGAAGTTTGTCGAGGGCCGGCATTTCCGCCCGGCATGGCACACACCACGTCGCCCACAGATTGAGCAGGATGGTCTTGCCACCGAACGAGGCGACGTTGGTCTTCGTCCCGTCGGCGGTGTCGAAAGCGATCTGACCGAGCTGGTTGGGGCCGCTCGCCAGGGTGAGCGCGGCGACTTCGCCGTGGACGAGCGGGTCGGCTGCGGCCGCGAGGTTCAGCGATTGCGCGCAGGCGCCGGTGTGTGCGGCCCGCTTGCCGGTCGAGTGACGGATCTCGTATAGACCGAAGGCACCTGCCGCGAGCACGAGGAGCCCGAAGACGACGACGGACGGAGTTGCCCGGGCTAGGAGAGTCTTGGACGACTCCCGTGCGGTTTGCGGCGGCGGTCGAGTTGGGTCGGGCTGCGAAGGTCCGGGCGTTGCTTGCATGTCCATGCGGCGGGTTTCTCGGAAGCTGGGATGAAATGAGCAATCAAATGTGGGGAGGCCGCTTCGAAAGCGCTCCCGACGCGATCATGGAGGAGATCAACGCGTCGATCGGCTTCGACAAGCAGCTCGCCTCCCAGGACATCGCCGGCTCGCTCGCCCACGTCGCCATGCTGGCGAAGGCGGGGATCGTCAGCGCGGCGGACGCGGCGGCGATCGCGGAGGGGCTAAAGGCCATCCGTGGCGAAATCGAGAACGGCACATTCACATTCGAACGGTCGCTCGAAGACATTCATATGAACATCGAGGCGCGCCTCGCCGAGCGGCTCGGCCCGGTTGCCGGCCGGCTGCACACCGCGCGCTCGCGTAACGATCAGGTCGCGGTCGATTTCCGGCTCTGGGTGCGCGACACGGTCGACGCTCTGATCCTTCAGTTCGGCCGGCTGCAGACGGCGCTGGCCGAGAAGGCGTTGGTTCACGCCGCCGATGTCATGCCCGGCTTCACCCACCTGCAGAGCGCGCAGCCTGTCACGCTCGGTCATCATCTTCTCGCCTATGTCGAGATGTTGGGGCGCGATCGCGGGCGTTTCGCCGACGCGCGCCGGCGCATGAACGAATGCCCGCTCGGGGCCGCGGCGCTCGCCGGCACCTCGTATCCGATCGATCGTCATGCCACCGCGGCCGAACTCGGCTTCGACCGCCCGACCGCGAACTCGCTCGACAGCGTCTCCGATCGCGATTTCGCCCTCGAAGCCTTGGCCGCCGCCGCGATCAGCGCGACGCACCTCAGCCGCCTCGCCGAGGAAATCGTGCTGTGGGCGACGGCGCAGTTCGGCTTTGCGGCGCTGTCCGACAAGTTCTCGACAGGCTCGTCCATCATGCCGCAAAAGCGCAACCCCGATGCCGCCGAGCTGGTGCGCGGTAAGTCGGGCCGCGTCATCGGCGCGCTCGCCGGCCTGCTGGTCGTGATGAAGGGCTTGCCGCTCGCCTACTCCAAGGACATGCAGGAGGACAAGGAGGGCACGTTCGACGCGCTGCGGACGCTCTCGCTCTGCCTTGCAGCCATGACCGGCATGGTCGCCGATCTCAAGCCGGACACGGCGCGGATGGCCGTTGCCGCCGGTTCCGGCTTTTCGACGGCGACCGACCTCGCGGACTATCTCGTGCGCGTGTTGGACATGCCGTTCCGCGACGCCCACCACGTCACCGGCCGGTTGGTCGCGATCGCCGCCAAGCGCCGCGTCGGGCTCGAAGATCTCACGATCCAGGAGATGCAGAGCGTCGAGCCGCGCCTCGAGGGCGCGATCTACGACATCCTCGGTGTGCAGAATTCGGTCGCCAGCCGCACCAGCTACGGCGGCACCGCGCCGGACAACGTCCGGGCGCAGGCGCAACGCTGGCTGGACACGCTCCGCGCCGACGGGTGAAGCGGCACGCCGCACTCCTCGCGATGGCGCTCGCCCTTGCGGCCTGCGACGAGGTCGCGCCGCTGCGTCCGCTCGGCTGCGGCCCGCACGGGCTCGGCGTTCTCGGCATCGACGTCGCGCATCATCAGGGCGACGTCGACTGGGGCAGGGTTGCCGACGCGGGCGTCCGCTTCGCCTGGATCAAGGCGACGGAGGGCGGCGACTACCTCGACCCCGCTTTCCGCCGAAACTGGTATCTGGCGGAAGCGGCGGGCATGCGCCGAGGCGCCTACCACTTCGTTTACTGGTGCCGGGCTGCAGCGGACCAGGCGACCTGGTTCGTCGCCAACGTGCCGGCGGACCCCGACGCGCTGCCGCCGGTGCTCGACATCGAATGGAATCCGAGCTCGCCGAGCTGTCCGGGCAAGGTGGCCCGCGAGCCGGCCCTCGCCATGATCAGGACCATGCTGGACGCGATGGAACGCGCCTATGGCGTGCGCCCGATCGTATACGTGCCGGGCGACATGTTCCGCGACGTGGTGGAAGGGGCGCTGGAGGAATATCCCCTTTGGGTGCGCGGGCTGAAGGGTCGGCCCAATGTCGCCTATGGCGACCGGGGCTGGAGGGTGTGGCAGTTCGCCGAGCAGGGCGAGGTACCGGGCGTCGCCGGAGACGTCGACCTCGACTGCATGGCCGTGGGCGGCTAGGCTAGGGCCAGTGTCGTTTGCGGCCGTTGACAGGCCCGCGCGACCTATCTAGCAACCGTCTCGGATGTGCAAAAGTCACGGCCCGGTCGGTAGTCCGGGTGGCATTTGCGCTCGTACGGGCCGCCCGCCATAGCGGGATCAGCCTCCGGCGCATCCTTTCCAGTCGTCGGGAAAGGTGTGTCCTATGACCCTCGCAAAATATATCGTCGCGCTCGTCGCCCTCTTCAACTTCGGCGGTCTCGTCGCGGATGCGATCGTGCCGGCCGGCGCCAGGCAGCATATCCGCAATCCGGCTTGGCCGCCGCACGCGAAGTTTCACAACGCCAAACCATGCTCATGGGGATCTTTGCCGGGGCGCTGTCGCTCGCTATCCTGTTCGGCGTGCGGCCGCTGACCCTGCCGGCGTTGCTCGTCGCGGCCGCGATCGCGGCAAGCTACTTCGTCGCCATGGCGCTCGCGCGAGTCTTTCCCGGCACGGCTTGGAGCGATCCCGAATACGCCGCAGCGGTCGGCCGGCCGCTCGGTCTCGCTCCGCAGCAGCTCGTCACCTATGTGCTGTGCGCGCTGACGCTGGCTGCGGTCGCGCTGGCCGTGGCGACCTAGCCAACCCTGCAGTGGCGCGCCTTTAGCGCTGGCCGGTGCTGGCGCCTTTGAACAGGTCCTTGTAGTCCCGCGGCTGCGAGCGCCAGTACTGCTTGGGCGCGCTCACTTGCGCGCCCAGCTTCGCCGCCGCGTGCCAGGGCCAACGCGGGTCGTAGAGCATCGCTCGGGCGAGCGACACGGCGTCGGCCTCGCCGCTCG
>CAXTFG010000126.1:0-9287 GCA_964243415.1 uncultured Beijerinckiaceae bacterium
TCGAGGTCGAGACCGACGCGCTGTATCGCTCGATCATCACGGCGCAGCGGCCCGAGCCGGAGCCCACCGCGGCCGACGCCATCGCCATCGCCGCGCGGGACATCGGCGAGACGCTGGAGGTGAAGGTGATCGTCGCCTGGACTTCGAGCGGCGCGACCGCGTTTCGCGTCGCTCGCGAACGCGTCGGGCCGCCGATCATCGCCTTGACGCCCGACGTCGAGACCGCGCGTCGCCTCGCCATCGTCTGGGGTGTCCACCCCGTGGTGTCGAAGGATGCCGAGGACGTGGACGACATGGTCGAACGCGCTTGCGTCGCTGCGAAGGAGGAGGGCTTCGCCAGCCCGACCGACCGCATCATCGTCATCGGCGGGGTCCCGTTCGGCGAGCGCGGCGGCACCAACCTGATGCGGCTCGCGCAACTGAAGCCCGACACCGTCTGAACCGGGGCCGTGGCGATGTCCGTCCTCGGGAACGTCATCGCCGGAACCCGACTCCACCTGTTTCGTCTCATCGCCAGCGTGCTGGATCGGATCGAACCCCGTGATCCCGCCCACCTCGCCAGCGAACTCGCCCGCCAGCTTGATCGTGGCGCGATTGTCTGGCGCGCGTTCGTGGACGCCGGCGCGGCCTTGCGACGGTGCGAGCGCTTCGACGAAGCGGATGCGATGATCGAGCGCGGGCTCGGCGCTTTCCCCGACGATCGCACGCTGCTCTTCGAATACGCGATGTCGGCCCACAATAGCGGCCGCTACGCCACCGCGATCGTCCGATGGGATCGGGCCCTGCGTTTCGCGCCCGATCTCGCCATGTGCCATTGCGGGCTTGCCGCCAACCTGCGCGAGACCGGCTGCCTCGAGCGGGCGCGGGAGACGATCGGCGCCGCCATGCAGCTGTTTCCGGACGATCTCATCGTCGTGTCGGAAGCCGCGCGAATCGCCGATTCGCGAGGAGTGTTCGACGAGGCCCTGCCGCTTTGGAAGCGGGCGGCGGCGTCCGCCAACCCGCCTCCGGAATGGGTGCAGGGGCAGGCGCACGCCCTCGTTCGCCTCGAGCGCTATGGCGAGGCGGAAGCGGCCCTGGCAGCTGGACGGCTTCGGTTCCCCCGCGCGCCAGGGCTGATGGCCGTCGAAGGCCTCCTCGCATCGGAACGCGGCGAATGGCCCAAGGCGGTCGCGCTCTGGACCGCTTACAGGCGGCGTTTCCCTGATGACGAGATCGGGCGGGATCAGCTCGAGATGGCCGAGCGCGCCAGCCGTCGCGCCGCCGCCGAGGCGGGCCCGGACGAATCGGCACCGGAGGCGCCGACCGCGGCCCGCGGCGACCTGCGGGCCTTGTTGCTGCGCTTCGAAAGCATCGGCGACAACTGCGAGTTCGGTGCGGTGCAGAGGCGTTGCGCGGCCGAGCCGCCCGGCTTGCTGCGGTGGAGTTCGCTGACGCTGGACGCGCTCGTCGCGGCCTTGGGGCAGCGCTTCGCCGGGATGGGCGATCCGACCAACGCCGAATTGAGCTGCCACACGAGCGGCGAATACATCGTGACGGACCGTCGCTGGGACTTGGCCGTCCATACGTTCCGGTTCGCGGGTCAGGCCGACCGCGACAGGCTCTTCGGCCATATGTGCCGCAAGATCGCCGCTCTCAAAAAGCAGCTGATCGCCGATCTGACCACGGCCGAGAAGATCTTCGTGTACCGGTCCGAAGGCGTCGACGGCGACGGGTTGGAGCGGCTGCATCGCGCGCTCCGCGACTTTGGCCCCGTGCGTCTCCTCAGCGTGCAGCCGGCGGCGCCGACCGCGCCGGAACAGTTCCAGGGCCGCGCGGGAGATCTGCTCGAGGTGGGGGAGAACCGCTACGTCGGCTTCGTCGAGCGGCTCGGCGTCGAGGAGAAAGGTGTGTGGAACGTCTCGCTCGAAGACTGGATCTCGGTCTGCCGTCGGACGGTCGCGGCCTGAAGGGGCAGCTGCCCCTCTCTTCGCCTCCGCTGCGCGGCAAGGAGAGTTTCCAGCGTCAGATGCCCTGGCCGTCGAGTTCGCTGCTGAGTTTCTCGACCAGCTGTTCGAGCTGGGGCTGATGCGGGTAGATGGCCAACTCGCGACGGTAAACCTGCAGCGCGCGTTTCTGGAACCCGGTCTGCTGGAGGATCATCGCCAGACCGTTCAGCGCGGCGAAATGGTTCGGCTCGATCTTGAGCACCCGGTCGACGTCGGCTATCGCCCCGTTAAGATTGCCGGCGAGATAGCGGACGGTCGCGCGCCTGTTCCAGGCTTCGGCCCAGCCCGGCTGCAGTTCGACGAGCTTGTCGAGCACGGTCAACGCGAGCGGATAGTTCTTGGCCTGGGCGGCACTCCCGGCGCGCGCCATCAGCAGGTTGGCCGTGTCGGAAGACGAGCGCATCCACAGCGTCGCAATCAGGGCGGAGAACGTCCGCGCCTCTGCTTCATCCTTGCTGGCGGCGAGCTTGGCGTAGAGATCGTCGAGGTTCTTGCGGCGTACGACGGCGGCGGGCGGCGGCGGCGTCAGCGCCTTGCGGATCTGCGCCTGCTTCTCCTCGAAGCTCGGAGCCGCGGGTTTGATCGCCTGCGCGCGCTGTTTGGTCCCCGGCGCCGGCTTGATTTCGCCACGGGGGCCGACGACCATGCCGCCGAAGCTCTGGACACGGTTGCGCGCGCCGCCGCCCGGCATCACGGTTCCGAAATCGTGGTAGATGTCCGCCTCGCTACTGTCGGCACCAAGCGGGCCGCTACGTCCGGGCCCTTCGTCCTGCCCCGGCCCGAACGCGCGCGTCCCCGGTGGCAGCTGGATGGGCGGGAATCCCGGGATGCGCAGGATCGCCCCCGGGGCGGAGCTTTGCTCGTCGGCCCACGCGCCCGGTCCGAGCACGGACAAGATCGAAAGGACGAGTCCGAAAAGTCGAGCGTGGCCTGTCATCTTGGCCCAGGCTAGGCCCGCACGCGAGAAACGTCAAAGCACAGGCGCGGTCAAAGCGCGGCCGGCAGTCGGCCACGCACCCAGGCCGCGTCGAGCGCGGCCTCGGCAATCAGCCCTGGCGCGCCTTGAAGCGCTTCTGGACCTTGTTGATGATGTAGACGCGACCCTTGCGACGCACGAGCTGGTTCATGCGATGGCGTCCGCGCAAAGATTTCAAAGAATTGCGGACCTTCATCGCGACCTCTAATGGAAGAGGCGCCGGCGGCGAACCAGCGCGTGTGTAGCCGTTGATATGACGGATCGGCCAGCGAAGATCAAGATCTGGCCTGCCGGAGGCCCGGCTGGTGTTCGCGATCGTCGGATCCCACATCGGGTCGATGCCGCGCAATCGCTACTATCAAGGCCCCGTCTCGGACCATTTCGACGGGGAGCGGTTCTTCGTCCCTGGAGCGCCGCCGCCGGATAAGTCCGCAGGGGAACTCTGGCGCTTCTGGCGGACGCCGGCCGCGCCTTGGCCGAAGCCCACCGAGGCAGGTCGGGTTGGCACGCCTCTGCCCCGCATCTCGGGCGACGATCTCCGCGTCACGTCGATCGGTCATGCGAGCCATCTCATCCAGACGTGCGGGGTCAATCTCCTCGTCGATCCCGTCTGGTCCGAGCGTGCCAGCCCCACCACGTTCGCCGGGCCAAGGCGCGTGTTTCCGCCCGGGCTGGACCTGGGGTCGCTTCCCGACCTCGACGCGATCCTGATTAGCCACAACCATTATGACCACCTCGACGTGGCGACGCTCGAGCGCCTGCACGCGCGCGGTCCGTGCCGCATCATCGTGCCGCTCGGCAACGATGCCGTCTTGCGCAAGCACAGCCGGACGCTCCGCGCCGAAGCCTATGACTGGAACGACCGCGTGCCGATCTCCGCCGAGGTCGCGGTGACGCTGCTGCCGAGCTATCATTGGTCGGCACGAGGGATGAACGACCGCCGCATGGCGCTCTGGGCCGCCTTCATGATCGAGTCGCCCGCGGGCGCGATCTACCACATCGGCGATACTGCGCTCGGCACCGGCGAGATCTTCCGCCAGGCTTACGAGCGATTCGGCCGGCCCCGCCTCGCGATCCTGCCGATTGGCGCCTACGAGCCGCGGTGGTTCATGCGCAACCAGCACGTCGATCCGGAGGAAGCGGTCCGCATCTTCGACCTCTGCCGGGCGCACCACGCGCTGGCTCATCATTGGGGTTGCTTCCGGCTGACGACCGAGCCCTATGACGAGCCGCCGCGCCGTCTCGCGAGCGCGCTCGCCGCGGTAGGAATCGACCCGTCGCGGTTCCGCGTGCAGGGGCCCGGCGAAGCGTTCGATGTTCCGCATTCCTGAGGCATCGGCCGCCCCGCGTGAAGACGGGCCAACATTTCGTGGGCTGGCCCTTGGAGCAGATGGCTCTTCGGGGCGGAGGCGTCCCGTCTCGGTCGAGCAATCTTACAATCGCCTCACCCAAATGGTAGTCGAGCTTCTATCGGTAAGCCGCGTTTCGACGAGAGCTAGCAATGCATAGGATTGGTCATGGCTGAACGCGGACCGGTGAACCTCGCCAAGCTGTCCACGCTCGTCGCCGTCGCAATCCTCGTCGGGACAGAGGTTGTCGGTGCCTCCTGGGCGGCCGGCTGGGCCATCGGCGGCATTCTCCAGCTCTCGCCCGTCATCAGCCGCGCTCTCGAGGTCGTTTTCGGGCTGAGTGGCTTCGTTCTGCTGTTCTTCTTCATGCGCACGGCCCTGCGCCATGAGCCGCTCCGGGGCTGACGCCGGCGTTTTCGACCCCGCCGTCGACTTCTTCCCGAGCTACGTCACATTCGAAGCATGCAGACCGCCGGCGTGCGACAAATCGGGCGGCCTGGGACCATCTGCCCCTCGGCAGATCTTTTTGGAATTGCTAAGTGGTGAGTCTGGAGCAATAATAAACTGTAAGCCCAGGTTGACAGTCGGTTTGGTTGACAGTCAGTGTGGGACGAACGCCGCAGCAGGAATTGCGATGAGCTATCGCCACCACTTCACCAACGCGATCGGCAAGCTGGAGACGGAGCGTCGCTACCGTGTCTTCGCCGACCTCGAACGGAGCGCGGAACACTTTCCAAGTGCGCGATGGCATCGTGCCGACGACGACGTCACGGACGTAACAATCTGGTGCTCGAACGATTACCTCGGCATGGGGCGCCATCCCGACGTCATCAAGGCGATGACGGCCGCGGCGGCAAAACACGGCGTCGGAGCGGGCGGAACCCGTAATATCGCGGGCACCAGCCATCCTCTCGTCAAGCTCGAGGCAGACCTCGCCGACCTCCACGGAAAGGAAGGCGCCCTCGCGTTCACGTCGGGCTGGGTGTCGAACCTCGCTGCGATCTCGACCATCGCCGACCTAATTCCAAACTGCCTGATCCTGTCCGACGCGCTCAACCATAACTCGATGATCGAGGGCATTCGTCGCTCGTCGGCGCAGCGAATGATCTTCCGGCACAACGATGTTGCCCATCTCGAGGAGCTGCTGCGCGCCGCCGGTCCTGAGCGCAACAAGCTCATCGTCTTCGAAAGCCTGTACTCGATGGACGGCGATATCGCCCCGGTCGCTCAGATTTGCGACCTTGCCGAACGCTACAACGCGATGACCTACATCGATGAAGTCCACGCGGTCGGGCTTTACGGCGATCGCGGCGGCGGCATCGCCGACCGCGACGATTTGATGTCCCGCATCGACGTCATCGAGGGAACCCTGGCCAAAGGCTTCGGGACGCTCGGCGGCTACATCGCCGCCGACCGCGCGATCATCGACGCCGTCCGCTCGTATGCCCCGTCGTTCATCTTCACGACCGCCCTGCCCCCGGCCATCGCCGCCGCGGCCAGCGAAGCGGTGCGCATCCTCAAGGCGGGAACCGACCTCCGCGCCCGCCATCAGCGCCAGGCCATGCTGACCAAGCACGCCCTGTCGGCTGCCGGGCTTCCGGTGATGGCGAATCCGTCGCACATCGTACCCGTGCTGGTCGGCGATGCCGAATTGTGCAAGGCGGCGTCGGACATGCTGCTCGAGCGCCACAGCGTCTACATCCAGCCGATCAACTACCCGACGGTGGCGAAAGGGACCGAGCGCCTTCGCATCACGCCGACGCCGTACCATACAGACGCCCACGTGGCCGAGCTCGTCGACGCGCTTGTGGATGTCTGGAAGGCGCTCGGACTTCGGTTCGAAGAGCCCAAGATCGTCAAGCTCCGTCCCAGGGTCCTTCAGGCGGAGCCCTGCTCGTTCCCCGACTTCAGGCGAGCCGCCGAGTAAGCGGCGCGCCACAGGCGACCGGTCGGGGCGCGGCCTCACGGCGCGATCTCTACCGTGGCCGGTGTGCCATTGGTCGGCTGCATGGCCGCGAACCGGCCATCCTCGTCAACCCGGTAGTCGCGCCCGAAACTCTGGTGTTACATGGGCCGATGCTCCCTCGTTGGCTCACGAACTCGATGGTGCGCGCCGGCAAGGTCGTCTCTTGGCCGGGACGGCGGCAGCAAGGAGACGGCGAGCGGGACGATTCCGTCGGGTTATCTCCGGCCAACCGAGACATGCTGCAGCATGCCATCGACGTCGCCCACGACGGCATGGCAATCTGCGACCGCAATCTGCGCCTGGTGGCTTGGAACAGAGCTTATGTCGGGATGTTCCAGGCACCCCCGGAGCTGTTTTACGTCGGCGCGCCGCTCGGCTCGCTGATCCGATGGGCTGCCGAACGCGGCGTCTACGGGCCGGTCCGCATCGACGACTTCATCGATCGACGGATCCAACGCCTGCTCGAGCCGACCGAAGGTCTCCGCATCGCCACGTCGTATTCCGACCGCGTGCTCGAAATGCGCTCCGTGCGGCTCCACGACGGAGGGATCTTTTTCACCTACTCCGACGCCACGGCTCAGGCAAAATCCGAGGAGGAACTCGAAGCTGTCGCCGTCACGCTTGAACGCCGCGTGGTCGAGAGGACGGAAGAGCTGCAGAGATTGAACTTCGAGCTCGCCCGGGCAAAGGCCGAAGCCGAAGACGCCAACATCACGAAGACGCGCTTCCTGGCGGCCGCGAGCCATGATCTTCTCCAGCCATTGAACGCCGCCCGGCTCTACACGACGGCGCTGCGCGAGCAGCTTCGCGAGGATGGCAACGAGGACATCAAACGGCTGGTGAAGAACGTCGACCTGTCGCTCGGAGCCGTCGAGGACATCCTGAGCGCTCTCCTCGAGATCACCCAACTCGATGCCGGAGCGACCCAACCCGACATCAGGGCGTTCCGCATCAGCGAAGTCCTCGACCAGCTCTGCCTTGAATTCGAGCCTCTCGCGCTCTCGCGCAACCTGAAGCTCGTCGTGATGCCGTGCTCGCTGTCGGTGCAGTCCGATCGCAAGCTCCTGCGTCGCTTGCTTCAGAACCTGATGGCGAACGCCTTGAAATACACGCGGAAGGGTCGCGTCCTCGTCGGCGTGCGTCGGCACGCCGGTGCCCTCCGCGTTGAAGTGCATGATACCGGCGTCGGCATCCCGAAAGCCAAACGCATCCTGATCTTCCGCGAATTCGAACGGCTTCCGGATGCCGTCCAGGCCGCACCTGGAGCAGGCCTCGGCTTGTCGATCGTCGAGCGGCTGAGTCGTGTCCTGAGCCACGAGGTGACCCTGTCTTCGATCTTCGGCAAGGGTTCGACGTTCCGCGTGACCGTGCCGACCTCGCCGGACGTCGCGCCGTCCACCTCGCCCCTGTCGCCGCGGCACCTCGCGCAGCGCTCCTTGGCCGGCATGACGGTGGCCGCCATCGATAACGAGGCCGACATCCTGGTCGGCATGGAGATGCTGCTCCGCGGCTGGGACTGCAACGTCCTCACCGGGACGGACCTGCCGCGCGTCGAGGCGGCGTTGGCGAGCGCCGAGCTCAAGCCCGATGTCATCATCGCCGACTTCCACGTCGGCGATCTCGACGGGCTCGACATCATCGCCGCCTTACGCCGACAGCACGGGCCATGCCCGGCCGTGCTGATCACCGCGGACAGGGCGACCGCGATCCGCCACCGCGCCCAAGGCGCAAACGTGCGCGTGCTCAACAAACCGCTGAAGCCGGCCGCCCTCCGCTCGCTGTTGTCGCAATGGCAACTCATCGCCACCGGTCGACTCGAAGCAGCGGAGGACAAGTCGAGCCTGTCCCTCGCCGAACCCTGAAAAGCTGGGTAAGGCGATGCGATGCCTCTTCACCTCCTAAAACTCTGCGTCGGCGTGACGACCGTCGCCGAACTTGAGACAAGGATCGAGGATCGGGTCGATCGGCACCGCGCCTCCGGCGGGGTCTTCGAGCACGTCCACACGACGCGCATGCTCCCCAAGCGCTGCGACGAACTGCTCGATGGCGGCTCCCTGTTCTGGGTGATCCGCGGGCACGTCGCAGCGCGTCAGCTCCTGCGCGACATCAGGCCCGTGACCGGAACGGACGGCATCGCCCGCTGCCAGCTCGTTTTCGAGCCCGATGTGGTGCCCGTCGCACCCCGGCCATGCCGTCCCTTCCAGGGATGGCGTTATCTGAGCGAGGACGATCGGCCATCGGATCTCGATGCGGGCACGGACATCGCCCATCTGCCGGAACAGCTGCGCTACGCGCTCCGGGAGCTCTGCCTCTTGTGATCGCCGCTTGCTTGAGAAGGCTGGCCGCGCGAATGAGATGAGGCTCTTTAGTCGCGCATCCCGCGCGGCGCAGGCAGTCCGGTATGACGTTCCTTCCCCTGGCAGCTCTCGTCCTGCTCTGGTTCCTACTGTCGCGGACGCAGACCGTTACGCGGCTCGTCCGCCGGTTCAACGTCAACCTATCGACCAAGCTCGTTCCCATCGCGCTCCTGATCGCGACGATGGTTGTGCTCGTGCACGGCAACGTCTGGGCGGCCCTCTGCCTGTTCGGCGTCAGCCTTTGGTCGCTCGGCCGCGGCTCCCGGCGCGCGGAACCGTCCCCCGCGAGCGTGTCCCGCGCCCGCTCGCTCCTGATCGCGATGGAGTATGATGCGGCCACCGGACGAATGCGCGGCTCCGTCATTGCCGGGTCGCAGGCCGGTACGCCGCTCGACGCCCTCAATCGCGCCCAGTGCGATGCCCTTTATGCCGCGTGCCTGGAGGGAGACAGGGACGGTGCGCGCCTTCTAGAGCCGTACCTCGACCGCCGGTTTCCCGGCTGGCGTCCTGCAGCAGATGCTCACGACGATCCGGGGCCCGGCCGCGCCCGCTTTACGAGCGGGATGACCGAGGAAGAAGCCTATCAGCTCCTGGGTCTTCGACGCGGGGCGACGCGCGAGGACATCGTGCGATCGCATCGGACGGCGATGA
>CAXTFG010000127.1:0-9106 GCA_964243415.1 uncultured Beijerinckiaceae bacterium
CAACGAGCCCTCGAGAGCGTCTTTTATATATTGGCGGATCTGCTTAGCCGTGCCCTCGGCCGTCTTCAGCGCGATGTTGCCGCTGAAGCCTTCCGTCACGACAACGTCGACCGACCCCCTGCCGATATCGTCTCCTTCAACGAAGCCGTGATACGCGAGGCCGGGGAGATCCGCTTCGCGGAGAAGGCGGGATGCCGCCTTGACCTCCTCGAGCCCCTTGATCTCCTCCGTCCCGACGTTCAGGAGCCCAACCGTCGGGCGCTCGATGCTCAGGACGATCCGCGCCATCGCGGCGCCCATGATCGCGAGGTCGACGAGTGAACGGGCGTCGGCGCCGATCGAGGCGCCGACATCGAGCACGATGGACCGTCCGCGCAAAGTCGGCCAGATCGCGGCGATCGCCGGCCGGTCGATGCCGTGCATCGTGTGGAGGCAGATCTTGGACATCGCCATCAGGGCGCCGGTGTTCCCGGCCGACACCGCGACATCGACCTCGCCTTTCTTGACCGCTTCGATGGCAAGCCACATGGACGACACACGACGCCCGGCGCGCAGCGCCTGGCTCGGCTTGTCTTCCATCCTCACGGCGTGATCGGTGTGATGAATGCGCGACCGGCCCGCAAGGGCCGGCTGCGACGCGAGAAGCGGAGCGATGTCCGGCTCGCGACCGAAGAAGACGAAGCGCGCGTCGCTCCGTCTGACCGCAGCCAACGCGGCACCCGCGACCATCACGGACGCGCCATGGTCGCCGCCCATGGCATCGATGGCAATCCTGACGCCTGGCTCAGCCATCGTGTCCACACGGCCGCAGGCGGTCGCTCCGAAACGCCGAACGCCAGAACTCACTCGTGGTCACGAGCGATCCTTCAATCTCTCCAGAGCGGCGAAAGGGGACACATCCAGATCCTCCCTGCCACCATCGACCAGGACGTCATCGAAACGAACGCCGGGCTTTCGAGGATAAGGATCGCGCGCCAACGTGAGAAACTCGACGGCGATGGCACCGAGATCGATCGTGCCGTCGACGATCACATCGGGCGGATCGACCTGGTCGTCGCTGCCGGGCACGGGAGCGGCGGTCACCGCCGGAACGGGCACGTGGCGGCCGTCGTATTTCGAGTTCGACACCTTCTGCATCCGCGGCCGCTCGGGTTGAACGAACACCAGGTCGATCGACGACACGACATCGCTGTCGAATTCGTCGAGCGAGACGACACACCGCTGCGTGATGGTCGCTTTCAGCGCGCCTGTGACGACGAAACGCTCGCCCGCGCGGCGGCCGACGGCGAATCGCGCGGACAACGACTTCAAGCCGGGCAAATCCGTCGCGGTGGCGATGGCGGCGCACTCCGCGGCGGTCGCCTCAAGGAGGGTCTCGAGTCCCTCGTCGGGAACATCCTTGATGACGTCGACGAGACGCGAAAAGGGACCGCGTGATCGACGGGGTTCTCTGTGGGTTCTCGTCGCTATGACGCCGTCTCCGTCGTGAAAGCCGAGGGATCGAGAAACGGCACGGTGCCGTCGATCAGGGTTTGCAGGGACGTCTCGTCGAGCGCCGCTGCACAGGCAGCCGCATATCGCGCCAACGCTTTGGCGTCTTGGCGGCCGCTATATACGTTTCGGCTAAGGGGTCCAGCAAGGGCATCCTGGGCGGATCGCAAGGCGAGGTCGTAGGCGGCGCTCCGCCCGAGAAAGGCTTCCGCGATGGTTTTCATGCGCTTGGGAACGGTCGTGTCGCCGACGCCCATTTCGCGCAATGTTCGATCGAAGTGTCGGAAGACGGTATCGACCAGGTCCTGCGCCATCTCAGGGCCTGGCTCCTGGCAGCTCTGCAGGCGGCGCAGCACGAGAACGGCATGCAAGGCGAGGCTTTCGAAACGTCCCTCGAACGTGTCAGGTATCGCGAAATCGATGAAGAGCGACCGGTCGCGCGACGCCGCGACGATGGCGGCGTAGAGCCGATCGATCACGACCGTGTTGGCGGCGCGCCGGAAAAGCCGCCTCATCCCATCCGCCTCGCCCGAGAGCCCAGCTGTGCGCCTCCGACGGCGGCAGGCTTACCTTGCTTTCGTCACAAGCGGGGGGTAGGCATCAGCGACGTCGAAGGCAAGAGAAACTTGCAAACGACCTCGCAGGGCCGGAGATCCAGGTCTCATGAATTCCTCCTTCGCTGCCAGAGTATTGCAGCGCTGTTCGAGACAAACTGGACGCTTGACGGGCATCGCGCTTGTGAGTGCCTCGCTTTCGGCCTGTATCGGCTATGACGGCGAGGTCCAGCACGGCTACGTCATCGATCAGCAAACCCTCGCCGACGTGAAGCCCGGCCAGTCGGCGGAGCAGGTTCTCGTGACGTTGGGGTCTCCATCGACGACATCCACCGTCGGCGGCGACGCCTGGTACTACATCTCGTCCAAAACCGATCGCTCCATCGCCTTCATGCAGCCGACGATCACCGACCGGCGGATCATGGCCGTCTATTTCGACAAGGGCAAGAAGGTCTCGCGCATCGGAAACTACGCGCTGAAAGACGGTCAGGTCGTCAACTTCGCCAGCGGCGCAACACCGACGTTCGGCTCCGACAGCAGCTTCATCAAGGGCCTGTTCTTCAACTTCAATCCGCTCCAGTCCCTTCAGCAGCGAAGCTGACGCGAGGGACTGACGCCACGGGTGCGTCCGGTCGACCGGCTCAGAACGGCGGCTCGTACCCCTTGATCTCGATCCCGAAGCCGGAGAGGCCGACATAGGTCAAGGGCGACATGGTGCGGAGCCGGATCGATCTGATCCCGAGGTCGCGTAGGATCTGAGCCCCAAGCCCGACATCCCGCCACTGCTGTGTTCGCGCGGCATCCGATGCGACGACATCCGGCTTGGCCGTTCGCGCGGGAACACCTGCGGCCCCGTCGCGCAGATAGATGAAGACGCCCCTGCCCTCCCGCTTGAAGCGCGCGAAAACCTTCTTGATGTCGTGACCGCCGGTGATGACATCCGCCACGATATCAACCCGGTGAAGTCGGGTCGGCATGTTCTGCCCGTCTCCGATGTCGCCGTGAACGAAAGCGAAGTGCTGAACCGCATCGAACGGCGTGACATAGGCGTGGCCCGTCAGCATGCAGCTTTCCGCTTCCACGGAAAACGTCGAGACCCTCTCGACGAGCTTCTCTCGCGACTGACGGTAGGCGATGAGATCGGCGACCGAGATCCGTTTCAGGTTGTGGGCTTGCGCGAACGTCGTGATCTGCTCGCCGGTCATCACCGTCCCGTCATCGTTGGCGAGCTCGCAGATGACCCCGACGGTCGGAAGGTTGGCGAGGCGGCACAGATCGACGGCCGCTTCCGTATGCCCGGATCGCATCAGCACGCCGCCTTCGCGCGCGATCAACGGAAAAACATGACCCGGCCGGACGAAATCGGCGGCTCCCATGTTACCGTTGGCCAGGGCGCGGACCGTGTTGGTGCGTTGCTCGGCCGAGATGCCGGTCGTCAAACCATGACGCACATCGACGGTCACCGTGAACGCCGTCCCGAGCGGCGCGTCGTTGGAGCCGACCATCGGCTGAAGGTTGAGTCGCTTGGCGTCGTGAGCCGTGATCGGCGCGCACACGATGCCGCAGCAATGGCGGATGATGAAAGCCATCTTGTCCGGCGTGCACAGCGAGGCGGCGCACACGAGGTCGCCCTCATTCTCGCGGTCGTCATCGTCGGTGACGATGACGAGTTCGCCGCGGGCCAAGGCATCCACGGTCTCGGCAACGGATTGCGTGCTGGACAAAGGTAATCCTTTTCGCGCGGCGACGTGGTTCGCTGGATATAGGAATGCGCTTGCCTCGACATGCGCGATGGATGCCGACTTCGTGCGCGCGGAATACATGGTTCGGCGCCGATCATCAAAGATCCTTCGCGCGAGATCGCACGCCGCTGAAACTGAAGGATTGCCGTGCCGCTCATGCGAAGATCCGTCGCCTTCCTCTTCTGGCTGAGCTTTCTGGGCCTCGCTCAAGCCGCGACGTGTGCCACACAGTCCGACGCGGGCCGCGACTACGTCGTCTGCACAGTCGACGTCAGGCGGGATCACCTGAGCCTCTTCGAGCAGGACGCGGCCGGCCACCCGATCGCGACCTTCGAGCGACTATCCGCAAGCTTGGCGGGGGTCGACCGCCGTGTCGTCTTCGCCATGAACGCCGGCATGTACGAACCCGACCTGTCGCCGGTCGGCCTGTTCGTCGAACGTGGCGAAACGCGTCATCCCGCAACGACCCGCGAGGGCTCTGGCAACTTCTTCCTCAAGCCGAACGGCGTCTTCTTCTTCGGCCCGGCGACCGTCGGGATCAAGGAAACGCAAGCCTTCCTCGACGCTCATCTCCACCCCGATTTCGCGACGCAGTCCGGACCGATGCTCGTCATCGACGGCGCGCTTCACCAGCGCTTCCAAGCGGACAGCGCTTCGCTGAAGATTCGCAACGGCGTCGGTGTCCGCGACTCGCATACAGCCCTCTTCGTCATCTCCGAGCAGCCCGTCAGCTTCTTTCAGTTCGCGACCCTGTTTCGGGACGTGCTCCGCTGTCCAAACGCGCTATTCCTCGACGGAACGGTCTCGACGCTTTACGCGCCAAGCATGGGGCGCACGCGCCAACTCGTCCCGCTCGGCCCGATGGTCGGCGTCACCGCACCTTGACTTCAACGCTCGCCCACGCTCTGTGCCCCGCCACCGAACGGAGAGATCTCATGCGCTGGTGGGTGCGGCTCGTCGTGACGCTGATCCTGGCGCCACTGCTCTGGCGGCTTGGGGTGGCCTACCTCGCCAGCGAACAAGGCGCGACGTGGAGCGAGCTCGCGCAGAAATCGGGCGGCGTGTTGGTGAGCGTCTACCTCATCTTCACCATACCCGGGCTGATCCTTTGCGGCATGGTGCTGACCGTGTCCGACTGGGTCCTGCACAAGCTCGGCCTCGATCTCCTCACGGTTCTCGCTTCTCCGCTGCTTGCATGGGTGATCGCGGCGGCCGTCCTTCGCTTCGTCCCGGATTCGCGCGTTCAGGCTGCGCAAGGCGCGGTGGTCCTCTCGGTGATCTACGGGCTCGTATGGGGCTTGACGATCCGCGAGCCGCGGGGCCGCCGGAGCACCCCCGCCGCGGAGACCGACCCTTCGCCGAGATCTCTCCCCCAGGTCTAGACGTCAGGCGGCGAAGCGGCGGCGGCAGTCCTGTGGGTTGATGGCGAGGTGGCGAAGGAAGCCGCGACGCATCGTTTCCTCCGCGCCGAAGCCGCAGCGACTGGCGATGCGCTTGACCGGCCACGTGGTTTCACAAAGGAGCCGGCGCGCCGCGTCCACACGCAGACGCTCGACGGCATTGGCCGGCGTCATGCCCGTCTTCGCCTTGTAATGCCGGGCGAAGCTGCGCTCACTCATCCCCGCATCGGCCGCAAGGACCGCCACTGATAAGTCGCGGTCGAGGTTAGCTTCGATGAAGCGGTGCGAGGCGGCGAAGGCATCCTCGCCGCTTTGCAGCATCAGGGCGGCGCTGAACTGGGATTGGCCGCCCGGCCGCTTGAGGTATACGACAAGGTGGCGTGCGACGGCGAGCGCGAGCGCACGCCCGGCATCGGCTTCAACGAAAGCGAGTGCCAGATCGATGCCGGCAGTGACGCCGGCCGAGGTCCAGACAGTGCCGTCCTGGACGAAGATCGGGTCAGCCTCAACGGTGACGGCGGGGAAGCGGCGCGCGAGTTCGGCGCACCGCTTCCAATGCGTCACGGCGCGGCGATGGTCGAGAAGCCCCGTCTCGGCGAGGAGAAAAGCGCCCGTGCAGACCGAGGCCACCCTGTCGGCCTGCTTCGCGCGCTGGCCGATCCAGCGCACGAGCATCTCGTCCCGTGACGCCGCATCGACGCCAGGTCCGCCGGCGACGAGAAGCGTGTGCAAGGGCGTGCCAGGCTCGGACAACGGCGCGGTTAGGCTCGTGAGCCCCGCCGACGCCGTCACGGACGCGGCGGCTCGGGCGACGACCTTGGTGGCGTAAAGGGGCGCGACGGCATCAGATAAATAGTTCGCCGTCGCGAAGACTTGGAGCGGGCCTGCGAGGTCGAGCAATTGCACGCCATCGAACACGAGGATCTCAATGGCGCGGCATGTTGGCTGGATCGGAGGGAACTTTGGCATAAGCGCCAGACTATCTCCGTATACTCCTGGTTTGTCCAGAGATTTCAGCCCGCGAGTGCGGTGCAGAGTTTCTCAAGTTCCGACCCGGAAGGTCCGCCATGCCCCGCACCGACAAACATCTCCAGATCGGCTCGCTACTCTTCGATCGGCTCGATCAGATCGATCTCACCGGACCATTCGAAGTCCTCTCGCGTATTCCCAACTCGACCTACCGCATCTACGCGACATCGATGGAGCCGGTCCGCGACGTTCACGGCCTGCGCCTCGCCCCCGACGCGACGCTGGCGCAGGCACCGCAACTCGACCTGCTCCATGTTCCCGGCGGCTATGGCCAGGAAGCGCTGATGGAGGACGACGCGGTTCTGTCTTGGATCAAGAAGCAGGCGGAAGGTGCATTGTGCGTCTTTTCGGTGTGTACCGGCGCTCTGATCTGCGGGGCGGCGGGGCTCCTAAGGGGTCGGCGCGCGACGAGTCATTGGAGCGCCTTCCATCTGCTGCCGCTCTTCGGCGCGATCCCCGTGAACGAGCGCGTCGTCGTTGACGGGACATACGTATTCGCAGCGGGCGTGACCTCCGGCATCGACGGAGCGCTCCGCGTCGCGGCGGAACTACGCGGCGATGAGGCGGCGCAGCAAATCCAACTCTACATGCAATACGCTCCCGAACCGCCGTTCGACAGCGGTACGCCGGCCTCGGCGCCCCCGGCCGTCATGGAGCGGGCGCGCAGCTCGGCTGACGCCATCACCGCCCGTAGGGAGGAAACCGGCCGGCGTTACGCGGCCCGGCACGGGATCGCCGCCGCGCCCCTGCAGCGATTCTAGCCGCAGCCTTCGCGCTCAATCCGCAGGGCCGGGCCGACATGGGGCGCGACGGGCCCGCGAGCCGCTGGCTGCCGGGTGGCTTCAGCTTTCAACGAGAAGCTGATGCCGGAAGAACGCGACGTTGGTCATCAGGCCGGCATGAAGATGCTGGAAGAGCTGGATCACCGGCAGCAGGTCGGGCGAGTTGTCCTTTGCGGCGGCCTCCAGCAGGACCTTCGGCGAAATCCGGCCGGGGTTCGGCAGGCCGGCGACGAGTTCCACCGCCCTGGACTGGTAAACCTCGCAGGCGGCGTCATAGGCGGCGCTCCCGACATGCGGCCGCAAGTCGGGCCACGCGGTCGCGAAATAGCTCGGCCAGCGCGCCAAGGCACGGTAGTCCGTGTTGACGAACGGCAGGCCGAGCGTCGCCTTCACCTCATCGTACAAGGCTCGCGTCGGCGCATCGACGTGGTGGGCTTCCATCAACACCAGAGGGACGCGCGGCGGCGGCGCATGGCGGCCGGTGAACGGCGTCGCCGCTGCCATCGAGGGCATCTCGCCGCCTTCCAAAAGGTAGCGCGCCGCCGTTGTCAGGAGCGTGTAGAGGTAGTTGCCGTGCGATAATATCTCCGGCACGGCCCGGATGTCGTCGATCTCCCAAGCGGAATACCCGAACCGTTCCAGCCGCTCGACGATCGGCGGCGGGTCCATTTTCGCGACCGCGCTCTCCATATCCTGCCGCAGGCTTCGCGCGGCGTTGACAAATTCGGTGCTTCCGCAGAGCTCGCGCAGTCCTGACCAGAACATCGCGAAGAAGTGCGGGAAGTGCGCATAGGCCATTGTGACGACGCCCATCCAGGGAACCTGGAGGACCCGCTTCATGTCCTCGTAGGCGTCCTTCAACGCGCCTTCCGCCCTGTACTCCGGTGTGTAGTCGACGCGCGGCACCGGAGCGGGGAGACAACGCGGCATGACGATCATTGTGCAGCCCTCCAAGCTGGTCGCGTCGTTTCTATCGCAGCAGAGGCAGGCGCGCGACAGGCGCCAGTTGCGACCTGGCCTGACGAAAGCCGTAAAAGCGGATAAGGGTCGCGACAGATGACCGAATATTCCGTCGCGTTCTCGCCGCTCTTGCCGATCGTCGCGCTCGCTGTCCTGGCGGTTTTCGGCATTCTCATCGTCGCCCTCGGATTGCTCCTGCGGCAACGGGCGGTGTGGCTCCGGGCACTCGGGCTCGTCCTCATCCTGCTTGCCCTTTTCGACCCTTCTCTGCAGCGCGAAGATCGGACGCCGCTCAAACAGGTCGTCGCGATCGTGGTCGACCATTCCGGATCGCAAACCATCGGCGACCGCCTAGCCCAGACCGACAAGGCAGCCGCCGAGCTCGGGACCCGCCTTAAGGCGCTCGGCAACACCGAGGTTCGCGTGATCGAAGGGGGCGCTAATAGCGGCGGCAACGACGGTACGCAGCTCTTCGCCGCGCTCAATGCCGGACTCGCCGACGTGCCGGCCGAACAGATCGCCGGCGTGTTCATGATCACCGACGGCGTCGTTCACGATATCCCGAGCAAGACGGACGCGCTCGGGTTCAGGGCGCCGTTGCACGTGCTGATCACCGGCCACGAAGGCGAGCGCGACCGCCGCGTCGAGTTGATCGAAGCTCCCCGTTTCGGCATCGTCGGCAAGGAACAGACGATCGCGCTCAAGGTGCTCGACACCGACAACCGCGGCGAGCCGGTGACGCTCGATGTCCGCCGCGACGGCAACAGGATCGCAACCGTTCAGGCGACCGTTGGCGAGACGATCAGGGTGCCGGTCAAGATCGAGCACGGCGGCCAGAACGTCGTGGAGCTGGAAGTGGCGGCGCTGCCTGGGGAACTCACCACACTCAACAACAAAGCGGTGGTGACGATCGACGGGGTCCGCGACAAGCTCAAGGTGCTCCTCGTTTCGGGCGAGCCGCACCAGGGCGAGCGCATGTGGCGCAACCTGCTGAAATCGGACGCCAACGTCGACCTCGTCCACTTCACCATCCTGCGGCCGCCGGAAAAGCAGGACGGCACGCCCATCAACGAGCTGTCGCTGATCGCCTTTCCGACCGCCGACCTGTTCGGGCGCAAGATCAAGGATTTCGACCTCATCATCTTCGA
>CAXTFG010000128.1:0-9048 GCA_964243415.1 uncultured Beijerinckiaceae bacterium
GGTCGTCCTGTCGGGCAGCAAGGCCGCGGTCGACCGCGCGACCGAGATCGCGAAGGTTCGCGGGATCAAGCGGTGCATCCCGCTTCCCGTTTCTGCTCCTTTCCATTGCGCTCTGATGCGTCCGGCCGCCGACGCGATGGCGGCCGCGCTGGCTGGCATCGCTATCGAGGCGCCCGTCGTCCCGCTCGTCGCCAACGTCGTTGCCGGTCCGGTTGAGGACCCTACAGTGATTAGGCAACTGCTCGTCGAGCAGGTCACGGCGACGGTGCGCTGGCGCGAAAGCATCGGCTTCATGGCAGGGCAGGGGGTCACACTTTTCGTCGAATGCGGCGCGGGAAGGGTTCTGTCCGGCCTAGTCAAACGGATCGCACCGCAGGCCGCGGGTTTTGCCGTGAACGGGCCTTCGGACATCGACAGCTATAAAGCTCGGGTCTTTTCGGCCTGATGCGACCCGCTTAGGATTCCGAAAACGATGTTCGATCTTACCGGCAAGACCGCTTTGGTCACGGGCGCGAGCGGCGGCATCGGCCGCGCGATCGCGGCGGCGCTGCATGGCAACGGTGCCGCTGTGATCCTCTCCGGGACGCGCCATGACGCGTTGGAGAGCTTGGCCGCGCATCTCGGTACGCGCGCTTACGTCATGCCCTGCGATCTCGCGGACGCCGCTGCCGTGGACGGTCTGATCCCGGCCGCCGAAGCCGTCGCCGCGCCCATCGACATCCTTGTCAACAACGCCGGCATCACGCGCGACAACCTGTTCATGCGCATGAGCGATGCCGAATGGGACAGCGTGATCGCGGTCAACCTCACCACCGGCTTCCGCCTCGCACGGGCCTGCCTGAAAGGCATGATGCGCCGACGCTACGGGCGCATCATCGCCATAACGTCGGTCGTTGGCACGACGGGCAACGCCGGTCAGGCGAACTACGCGGCATCGAAGGCCGGAATGGTTGGGCTGATGAAGAGCCTGGCGATGGAAGCCGCCACCCGGAACGTCACGGCAAATTGCGTCGCGCCCGGCTTCATCGAGACGCCGATGACGGATGTCCTGAACGACAAGCAGAAAACGGCGATCCTCGGCGTCGTGCCGATGGGACGTCTCGGCCAGCCGACGGATGTCGCGGCGGCCGCCCTGTTTCTTGCCAGCTCGGAAGCGGCTTACGTCACAGGACAAACGCTTCACGTAAACGGTGGGATGGCGATGGTTTGAGCGCCGCTCCGGGTCGTCCCGCATCTCGCCTTGGCCGAACAAGTGTGCTAGTGAGCGCCGCTCTCCTGATGGGGAATGCGCCGCAAGACCTCCGATCTTGCGTGGCCTCATGCTCGACGCGGGATCGAGCGATCGGGTAGTGAAGTCGGTGCGAGTCGGGCACGATCGACTTCACTCTTTCTCATCAACAATCAAAACCGCCACGAACGAGATAAGGATAGAAACGATGAGCGATGTTGCCGACCGCGTGAAAAAGATCGTGATCGAGCATCTTGGCGTCGACGGCGACAAGGTCGTCGACAATGCCAACTTCATCGAAGATCTCGGCGCGGATTCGCTTGATACGGTCGAGCTCGTCATGGCGTTCGAGGAGGAGTTCGGCGTCGAGATACCGGATGATTCCGCTGAGACGATCGTGACCGTCGGCGATGCGGTGCGCTTTCTCGACAAGGCGACGGCGGCGCAGACCTGATCCGCCTTTCCCATCAACGTTGATTGCTTTTTCTAGGCGTCGATGTCAGGTCGGATCGCCACGCTAACAATGATCCCGGCGTCTTGCGATGACGCCGGATTCGTTTTTCAGGACTTCGAATGCGGCGGGTTGTTGTCACGGGCCTCGGCATGGTTTCGCCGCTCGCATGCGGCGTCGAAGCGTCCTGGAAGAGGCTGATCGCCGGGCACAGCGCGGCTGCGCCGATTACGACGTTCGATGCCAGCGATCTCGCTTGCCGCATCGCGATGCCGGTGCCGCGGGGCGACGGCAGCGACGGTACCTTCAATGCCGACCAGTGGATGGAGCCAAAGGAGCAGCGCAAAGTCGACGATTTCATCGTCTTCGCGGTTGCCGCGGCGACCCAGGCGCTGAACGACGCCGAATGGCATCCAAAGACGCCAGACGACCAAGCGCGGACGGGCGTCTATTTCGGCGCGGGTATCGGCGGCCTGAACGGCATCCATGATCAATCCATCATCCTGCACGAGAAGGGGCCGCGACGCGTTTCTCCCTTCTTCGTCCCCGGACGGCTCATTAACCTCGCCGGCGGCTATGTCTCGATCATGCATCAGCTCAAAGGGCCGAATCACGCCTGCGTCACGGCGTGCTCGTCGGGAACTCACGCCATCGGCGATGCCGCCAGGCTGATCGCGCTGGAGGATGCCGACGTCATGGTCGCCGGCGGCTGCGAGTCGACCATCAGCCGCATCGGCATCGCCGGTTTTGCCGCGTGCCGCGCGCTGTCGACGGGGTTCAACGATCAGCCTACGAAGGCATCGCGTCCGTTCGATCGAGACCGTGACGGCTTCGTCATGGGCGAGGGCGCCGGCGCGGTGGTGCTTGAATCGCTTGAGCACGCCGAGGCACGCGGCGCGCACATCTATGCCGAGGTGGTCGGCTACGGCCTCTCGGGCGACGCCTACCACATCACTGCGCCCGATGTGAGCGGCGACGGGGCGTATAGGGCCATGCAGGCCGCGATCAAGCGCGCCGGCATCGCGCCGCAGGATATCGACTACATCAACGCGCACGGCACCTCGACGCCGCTTGGCGATGAGATCGAGCTCCGGACCGTTCAGAAGATCGTCGGTGCAGGGGTCAACTCGGTCTCTATGTCGTCCACAAAGTCTGCCGTCGGCCACCTGCTCGGCGCGGCCGGCGCGATCGAAGCCGTCTTCAGCATTTTGGCGCTCCGCGATCAGGTCGTGCCGCCGACCATCAACCTCGACAACCCGCCCGATTTCGCCCGGATCGATCTCGTTCCCCATGAATCGCGCAAGCGGGATGTCGAGTTCGTTCTCTCCAACTCGTTCGGTTTCGGTGGGACAAACGCCTGCCTTATCATGAAGCACGCCGCGTGATCGGCTGCCGCGTGCGGGCCTGACCGGGTCGGTGCTCGACGGTCGCGCGTCCCGCTTCGCCATATTAACGCCTTAGCCGGCGGACCAGAAAGCGTATGGCGAACGGTATCGCTTCGATGCCGCCGTCCTCCGCCGCCTGCACGGGGGATCACAGACAGCACCATGGTCCGACTTAGCTCCGGTCTGCGGATGACGCCGCAGAGCCCCAACGAGGCGCTTCAGCCGGAGGCGCCCCCGCCGCCGCCGCCGAGGATTCGGAGCCGGCGCCGGCCGACTCTGTCCGCGCTGTCGGGCTTCATTTCGTTTCTCGTGATCGGCGCCATCGCCGCTCTGGCCGCTCTGGCCTATGGAAATAGCCGGTTGCACGAGCCCGGACCCCTGCCGGCCAACAAGGTCGTCTATATCGTCCCGCACACCGACTTGCCGGACATCATCGAAAAGCTCAACTCCGAAGGCGTGATCGACAGCCCTCTGACGATGAACCTGGTACTGACCGCCGAGCGCAAGCGCAGCAAGGTCAAGGCCGGCGAGTTCCTCTTCAAGCAGCAAGCCAGTTTGCGCGACGTCATCGACACCCTGGTCAACGGCAAGCAGTTCCTCCATGCCTTCACCATTCCCGAGGGGCTGACGACGCAGCAGATCCTCCAGCGGATCCGGGACAGCGACCTCCTATCCGGCGATGTTCGCGATGTGCCGAAGGAGGGCGCCTTGCTTCCGGAGACCTACAAGGTCACCCGTGGAACGACCCGCAGCGATCTCCTCATCAAGATGCAGGAGGACGAGCGCAAGATGGTCGAGCAAATCTGGATGCGCCGCTCTCCCGACCTCCCGCTACGGTCGCCCTACGAGCTCGTGACGCTCGCCTCCATTGTGGAGAAGGAGACCGGCAAGGCGGACGAACGCCCGAGGGTCGCCGGTGTCTTCGTGAACCGGCTCCGCAAGCACATGCGTCTGCAGTCCGACCCGACCATCGTCTACGGCCTTGTCGGCGGCCAGGGGACGCTGGGCCATTCCATCACGCGGTCCGAACTCGACAAGAAGACGACCTACAACACGTATCAGATCGACGGCCTGCCGCCCGGACCGATCGCCAACCCCGGGCGAGCCGCTCTCGAGGCGGTTGCCAATCCGTCGCGCACGGGAGATCTTTACTTCGTCGCGGACGGAACGGGTGGGCATGCGTTCGCCGACTCCGTCGAGGAGCACAACAAGAACGTCCTGCGCTGGCGCCAGATAGAGCACGACGCCAAAGACAAGGTCGATGTCGACAAACTATCGCCCGGCGCGGTCGCGCCGCCGAAGGGCAACCAGCGAAGCGATGCCGGTACATCCGTGTTCGGCACACTTCCAACCAGCGTCGCCTCCATCAGCGTCGGGCCGTTGAACTCCTTCCTCGATCCGACCCAGAATCACGACGTCGACAAGGTCTTCGCTGCCGACGAACGAGGCCCCAGCTCTCGATTGATGACCCGTGCGCCGTCCGCGATCAGCGATCCCGCGACTCTCGCCACGAGCGTCGACGGGCTGAGCCTGGCGGTTGACACCTCGACTGCGCCGCAGAACGTCAAAGCGTCGGACGTTCTTGATGGCCCAATCACGCCGGTCAATCCCGCGTCGCCCGCCGCGTCCGATGCCAAAGCGGCGGCCGAAACCGTCGCAGCGCATCCGGTCGGAACCCGAGCGAGCCGCACCGCCGCCCTCGATGTGACGACGCCCGATCATCCCGACCTGTTCGCCGATCCAGAGGGTGGCACCTCCTCGCCGGCTCCGAAGAAAACGCCGCCCGAGCACCCGAAGATCTTCGACGCGTCGGAGAACACGCCGCTCGATCCTCTCCGGAACAAGACGTACGATTTGAACACCGCGAAAGCGATTCCGGCCAATCTTGTCCGCTGACGACCCGACGCTCCATGTTTCTGCCGTGCGCAGCATGACCGGCTTCGCCCAGGCGACCGGAGTTGCGGCCGACGGGCGGGCGCGCTGGACCTGGGATGTCAAGACCGTCAATGCCAAAGGCCTGGACGTTCGGCTACGAGTCCCCGCCGGCTTCGACGGGTTGGAGATCGAAGCGCGGCGCAGGATCGGCGTCAAGCTCGCGCGAGGCACTTGCCACGCCTCGCTCACAGTGACTCGCGACGCGCAGCCCATCGCCGTCCGGGTCGATCGCGAACGGCTCGCCGCGCTCGTCCAGGCTCTGGCCGCCATACGGCTGCCGCCCTCCGTCGGGCCGGCCACGCTCGATGGTCTGATCGGCTTGCGCGGGATCGTCGAGACCGTCGAGACCGTGCCCGACTCGACCGAGAACGCGGCAGTTTCGTCAGCTTGCGGGCGCGGGCTTGACGAGGCGTTGGACGCGCTCGTTGCCATGCGTGATCGGGAGGGAGCGATGTTGCGCACTGTCCTCGAGGAAAGGATGAATTCGATTGAGCAGCTGACCCGAACCGCCGATGAAGCTCCCGAGCGCCGACCTGAAGCCGTCCGCGCCAGGCTCGACCAGTCAGTGATGGCGCTCGTCGGGCGGCACGCGCTCGATCCCGACCGCCTCTACCAGGAAGCCTTGATGCTTGCGGCGAAAGCCGACGTGCGGGAAGAACTCGATCGCCTCAGGGCGCATGCGATAGCGATTCACGAACTGCTGGCGACCGGTGGTCCGATCGGGCGGCGCCTCGATTTCCTCGCACAAGAACTCGGACGCGAGGCGTCGACTTTCTGCGCCAAGGTCAACGACGCGGCCTTGACCGCGATCGGCCTTGAATTGCGGGTCGGGATCGAGCAATTCCGCGAGCAGGTCCAGAACATCGAGTAGGCGCGGATGTCATCCGAGGATCGAAAGGCTGCCAACGCGGGCATGGTCGTCCCGACGATTGAGCCGTCCGGGGCAGGGCGCCGCGGCTTCATCCTCATCCTGTCGTCGCCGTCCGGTGCGGGCAAGACGACTTTGACTCGAATGCTCCTGCAGCGATCGGAACTCGACCTTACCCTCTCGGTCTCCGTGACTACGCGGGAGCGGCGCTCCAGCGAAGCCGACGGTATCCATTACAGGTTCATCGGCCGGCGCCAGTTCCAGCTCATGCGCGACACCGACGATCTTCTCGAATGGGCGGAGGTGCACGGTAATTTCTACGGCACGCCGCGCGAGCCAGTCGACCGCGTGCTGGCGGAAGGACGTGACGTGCTGTTCGATATCGACTGGCAAGGGACGCAGCAGGTCAGGGCCAAGGCCGGAATGGACGCGGTCAGCGTCTTCATCCTGCCTCCGACCATGGCCGAGCTTCAGGCGCGGCTCGAACGCCGGGCCGAGGACCCGCCGGCTGTCATCGCACGCCGTCTCGCCAACGCACGCAACGAGATCCGTCGATGGGCTCAATACGACTACGTGCTCGTGAACGACGACATCCAGGTCACCTTCGATAATCTTCTGGCGATCATCGCGTGTGAACGCTGCAAAGCGGTGCGGGCCAAGGAGACGATCGGATGCTTCGTCGAGGAACTGCTCGGCGAAAGCGAGCCGCCGGCCTGAACCAACGCGACGGCCGCTTTCGAGGCCTCGCGATCGGGCTTTTGAAACGGCATCGCGACGAGACTGACGAACGCGCCCGAGGTCTCGGGCGCCATGTGCGAGTCGAGGCCGAAGACGGTTTCGTGCTCCTCGAGCTCCGCGAAGGTGCCGAACAGCCGATCCCACACGCTCAGGACGCCGCCGAAGTTCCTGTCGGTGTACGGCAGAACGTAGTGGTGATGAACGTGATGCAGGTTCGGCGTAATGAAGACATAGCCGATCACGCGAGCCAGCTTCTTCGGCAGCCGGACGGCGGAATGAGCCAGCACGGCCGATACGGTCTCGGCGGCCTGGCGCAGCAGCAGAACCTCGAACGACGCCCCGAGCAGCAGCGTCCACACGACGAGGGAGGCGCCGCGCACGGCGGTCTCTCCGGGGTGCTCGCGGATGGTCGTCGACGAGTCGACCAATTGATCCGTGTGGTGGACGAGGTGAAAGCGCCACAGGTGCGGGATGTGGTGCATCAGCCGGTGGTAGAGATAGTCGCAGAGATCGAGCGCGATAAAGACGAAGACGTACTTGACCCAGATGCTGGCTGGGGAGGGGAAGAGGGCAACCAGCCCCCAGCCATGCCCGATCGACCAATGCGACACCCAGAGGCAGACTGAGCTGAGAACGAGCTCGACCGGCAGCGCGGTGACGATGAAGAGGACGTTGACCCCGGTGTGGCGGAGTTTTTCGTCCTCGGGAAGCGCCGCGATGATGCGTTCGACCAACCACAATGAAGAGACGGCGACCGCAAAGATCAGGATCTGCGCCGCATCCGCGTGCCGAACGAAAAAATCTGACATCATCTACGCATGGTGGCGGCGGACCGTCACAAGGATGACGTCGCGCTTCTCAACGGAGCGCCTTCATAACATCTTAACCAAATCCTGTTCACGACTTCTTGATCATCGTTAACGATCAGATTGCGCCCGGCGTTTTCGCGCAACAGAAGTCGAGCGCTCTGCAGCGGGCAGGTTGTCGGGCTGGGCGAACCGCATGCTGAGGGCGGGCTGCTTGGCAGAGTCGATGCCGATCCCTAACGTCGAGACCCGCATCGCCGCGCTGCCGGCGAGAGCCGCCGCCCCTGCAGCGGTCGCGAGTGTTCGATTGCGCGTCAGCCGAGAGGCGAGAGTCAGGCCGATCGGCAGCATGACGCCCAACCCTGTCGCGCCGATCTTCTCGAAGAGGCCCCAGCGTCCCGCGCCGGCATCCGCGATGCCCGCGCGCTTCAACCTGACGTCGGTCGCGATGGTCGCCGCGAGTTCGGTCGTCAGGGCCGCGAGCAGGAGGTTGGACAAGGACCGTTGCGTCGTCGCCGAGGTTTCCCTCACGCAGAGGGCGCCCGCCGCGGTGGCGATCGACGACGATGCGAACCGCATCGCAAGAGCACGCGGCGCGGCAGCCCAGGCCGGCGTACTCGTCGCCGCGAGGAGCGCTGCCGTGTAGGTGGAAAGGCCTGCACCGGCGCAAGCCGCCGGAATCTGTGCCGCCGCCCCGAGGCGACGCGGCCAACGCCATCTTGGCTTGACGTCGCTGACGATCTGACTGGCGCCGGCGACTCCTGCGAAGACGCTGAATGCCGTCAGGATCCAGGTGCCGATCGACATCGGCGACGTCTTCTTGGCAACGCGGAACATGTTGTAGAAGCGCGACGGCGTATGCAGGTCATAGACCAGAAGGGCCGAGCCGACCGTCGGGGCGAGCAGGGACAGATAGCGCGAGCGGCGGACGAGAGGTCGTCGCTCGCGCCGAATCTGGCTCGGGCGCCTCATCGCTTCAGCTTCGGCGAGCGCGCCAATCAAAGCCGATGCTCCCGAGAGCCCGGCGAGGTAGATATATCCGCCGACGATCCAAGGCTCGAACGGCGCGGGCTTGAGCTGGGGGCGCCCATAATAGGTCTCGCCGGTCCAAGGGCGCGGGGGCTGCGTCACCGCTGAACGACTGCTCGTCATTCTATCGCTCGCTCGCGAGGAAGGTCGCCGCAAGAAGGGCCAAGCCACCTATCGTGGCGAGGCCCGACAGCAGGCTCGGCCTGACGCGGTTCGAGGCCCGGGTCGGGGCGGCCGGCAGGTTGTACACTTCCGGTCGATCGGTGAGCAGGAAGAAGGCGTTCAGGTAGCCGAGGTCGCCCGTTGCGCCCGGAGCTCCCGGCGTTCCATAGAGGTAAGCGCTCTCGACCCCGCGCGAATGCAGGACGTCGATGCGCTCGCGCGCTCGTTCCTGCAAGTCGACGACCTCGCCGAACTGGATCGACTCGGTCGGGCACGACTTCGCGCAGGCCGGCTCGAGGCCACCCTTCAGCCGGTCGTAGCAGAGCGTGCACTTGTGCGCCTTGCCGTCGACCGTGTTGAGGGCGATCACGCCGAAGGGACAGGCCGGCACGCAATAGCCGCAGCCGTTGCAGATGTCCTGCTGCACGACGACCGTGTCGAACTCG
>CAXTFG010000129.1:0-9047 GCA_964243415.1 uncultured Beijerinckiaceae bacterium
TCGCCGCCGCTCAAGAAAAAGCACGAGAAGGAGGCCGCGGAACTCGCGGCCAAAGAGGCGGCCGCGAAACGAGAGGTCGCAGCCAAGGAAGCAGCGACGCGGAAGGAAGCTGCGGAAAAGAAAGAGGCTGAGGTCAAGAAAGCTACGCCGAGACCGGTCGCCGCAGAAGCTGCAAAGGCGACATCGTCCGCCAAGCAACCTGCAAAGGCGGCCGCCGCCATGACGAAAGCGGGCAAGGCCAAAGCGGGCAAGAAATCGCCGCCGACCTCTAAGTCGCCGAAGGGGCGGCCCGGCAGCAAGGCGGGGCACGCGGGCAAGAAGAAATAGCCTCGTCCGGCGGTGGGTGACCTGTCCTCGATTACTCCGCGGGATGGCGCCGCAGGCTGTGCGGCGCCAGGCTGTAGAGGTACATTGCCGTCGGGCGCAGGATCAGCAGATCGGCGACCAGCGCCGCGATCATGGCAAAGGCTGAGAGCCATCCAAACAGACGCAGCATCGGCAGATTCGAGAAGGCGGTCACGGCCAAACCGCAGGCCAGCACCACCGACGTCAGGATCAGCGCAGGCCCGACCAGGATCGTGGCCCGTTCGACGGACAGCGCCGCGTTGACGCCGGGCTTTTCCTCGAGCCTGAGCCGATTGAGGAAGTGAATCGTGGCGCTGAGCCCCAGCCCGAACGAGACGGTGAGGGCGACTACGCTCGCGAACTGCAGCCCTTCCCCCATGACCCAGAGCAGGCCGCCCGAGGCGACGATCGGGAAGATACCTGGCATGATGGACAGCAGCATGACCTTCCAAGAACGGAAGGCGAGACCGATAAAAGCCGCCACGAAGACGATCTCGATGGTGAGGAAGCGCGAAAGGCGGCTGATCATCGAGGCCGAATTTCGGGCAGCGATCACGGCGAGGCCGGTCACCGCGATCTCGTAGCCTTTGTGCTCGGCCCGCACGGCGTCGAGGCGATGGTCGAGGTCATCGACGGTCGGCAAGAGCTTGCTGGCGTCCCTGTCTGGGATGCGACCCGAGACGAGCACGGAGAGCTGGTCTGCGGCGACGAAGCGGCGGATCAGCGGCTCGGGAAGGTAGCCGGCGTACTTCTTGAGGGTTTCAACATCGTCGAGTCCGATCTTCTGGGCCAGCCAGTCGCGCAGCGTCTGCAGGGAGAAGACGTTGCCGACGCCGGGCTCGCTGGCCGTCGTGCGCTGCACCGCCTCGATCGTCGCCAGCGTCTCCGGCGTGTACAGCGTTTGGCCAGGCGGGAACTGAATAAGGACGTCGATCGGGTTGGCGCCCGTCAGCTTGCGGTCGAGCGTGCCGTTGGCCGTCGTCGCCTGCTGGTTGTTGGGCACCTGATCGGCGAGGCGATAGCGCGGTTCCAGTCCGGAATAGACCACGGAAAGGCCGACGCAGACGGCGATCGCGATCAGGCTGTAGAGCCCGGGGTGCCCGACCATGCGCTCCGCGATCCAGCGGCAGAAATTACGCAGCACGTTGATCGCCGCATCGGCACCGGGCTTGCGCTGCGCGAGTTTGGCCTCGCCGCGCACCAGCGTGACGGCGAGAAGGGGGAGCAGTACCAAGACGGTGACGAGGGCGATGGCCGTCGTCAGCAGCCCCGCTTCGCCGAACGTCTTGATGAGATCGGAGTCGGAAAACAGCAGGGCGAGGAACGAGACCATCGTCGTCGTGTGGGTCAGCACGCAGGCCGGCCCGACCACCGCCAAGGCACCGCGGATCGCCTGCGCCTTGGTGTTGCCGGCGACGAGACGGTCGCGAATGGCGAACGTGAGCTGCATCGAGTCGGAGAAGCTGATCACCATGATCAGCGGTGTCATGACGTTGAGGAAGATATTCAGCCGGAAATCGAGCCAGCCGAGCGCGCCGATCGAGATCAGGATGGCGACGAGCGGAGGCGCTGCCGCTACCAGCATGAACGACACGCGCTTGAAAAAGAGGATGGCAATGAGACAGCCGGCGACGAAACCGATCAGGTTGTAAGTGATCCGGTCGCTTTCGACCGAGTTGTGGATCTCGAGCTGCATGACCGGCACGCCGGCGAGCTCGCTCTTGAGGTCGGACCCGGCGAGGTCTTCCGTCATCGTCTTGCGGATCTCGCTGACAATCGGCCCGGATCGAGTGCTCTTGGCGACCTCCGGATCGAGCGCGAGCACGACCAAGGCGAGCGTGCCGTCGGGTGAGATCAGCTTGCCGTTGATCAGTTCGTTCGAGCGTACCTTTCCGATGACGTCCTGGTATTCCTGGCCTTCCGGAAGGGGTTCGGGAAACAGCGGCGGCGGAATCGTCTGACCCGCTTCGGGCGGTTGCCGGGCGGAGAACATCGACAGTATGGAACGCTCGCCCTCGATCAGCTGCAGGTCGGTGACGAGATTGCGGATCTTCTCGACGTTGTCGCGCTGCAGGAGGTTCTGGCCGGTGATGACGACGAGCACGTCGTACTCGCTCGACGGGAAGTTCTTCACCACCGCTTCGTATTGGCGGAATTGCGGCGTGTTCGATCTGAACAGCTGACTGAGCGAGTCGTCCACCTGGAGCTTGCCGATGCCGAAAGCTGCGAAGATCGCGACCGCCGCGAAGATCAGCCCGACGATCAGCGGCGCCTTGAGTGAAACAAGCCCCATGCGTTCGGTGCCGAATGCGAGGGCCGGCAGCCCGCGATCGGGGGTGCCGGTGCCGGATGCAGAAGACTGGATCTCACTTTCGACGCTGTGCATCGAGTCTCCTCGTTCGACGGTCCGGCAAACCGTCGTCCACGCCACGCGTACCCGCCGGTACGGTGAGGCTCTTAGCCGGTGTTGGCGAGCTGTGCTAGTGCCGCAACACGGCAGCTTTAAGCCAAGGCGAAAAAGCGACTCGCCGCAAAGGCGCCATCAACCCTCCCCTTAACCATCTCGCGACCGCTCGTGTGTGCGAGGACCGTTGAGTTTGGAGGTGGCCATGGGCCTGAAGAGATTTGCGCGCGCCCTCGCGATTGCGGCCGCGCTCGGTGGCGCTTTGGCGATCGCCGCCTGTTCGAAGGCGCCGGAGGATCTGACAGCCAACGCGGGTGCCGTGCCCGGCAGCCCGCAGGATTTCGCGCAAAACGTCGGCGACCGCGTGTTCTTCGAGTCTGACTCGACCGATCTCACGCCGCGCGCGCAGGAAACGCTCAACCGCCAGGTCGTCTGGCTGCAGCGCTACGACCGCGGGGCTTTCGCCATCGCGGGCCATGCCGACGAACGCGGCACGCGCGAATACAATTTCGCGCTCGGCGCCCGCCGCGCCGAAACGACCAAGGAGTACCTCGTCGCGCGCGGCATACCGGCTTCGCGCATCCGCACGACCTCCTACGGGAAGGAGCGTCCGGTCGCTGTCTGCAACGACATCTCATGCTGGTCGCAGAACCGTCGCGCTGTCACCGTCGTCGGCGAGGGTCAGAGCTGAGCGTTCGGAGCCCTCACGCGCGACGGCTGTTCGGGCTCGTCTTTGCCGGGGCTGGCCTGCTGTCGGCTGCAATCTCGCCGTCGCGGGCCGATCCTGCCTCGACCGCGCTGACCGATCGTCTCGAGGACAGCTCTCGGCAGCAGCGGGCGGCTTTGTCCGGCCTGGACCTCAAGAACCGGAAGCCAGGGCCGCGGGCCGCGTCTGCGACGACGGTCCCAGCGCCTCCGACAGCTGGTCCGACCGCAACAGCAGCGCCCGTCGAAAACGGCACCCACGGCGTCCGATTCGGCCCGGTGACAATCACGCCCGGCGGTTTCCTCGCTCTCGAGGGCGCGTCGCGCCGCTGAAGATGTCGTCAAGCTTGTCGGTCTAATGGGTCGACCTGATGCCTTCAGCCCGCGCAACCAAGCATGCCGGGATGCATTTGCTGTCACGCCGACACAACAAGGACTGTCTCGCCGGCAGCCCTCACAGGAGGCACAATGCCCACCGACCTACCCCCGGACTACAAACCGCAACCGAAACCGGCGCCTGCAGGTGCTCCTCCGGTTGTTCCGACGCCGCAAGGTGAAGACTCGCGCGACCCGATGGGAACGCCTCGCCCAACGCCGGGCACGCCTGGCCCGGCCGGCGATGTCGTCGATCCATCCGCCGGGAGCGAGTCACCCGCCGGAGTGCCGGCGCCGGCCGGAACACTGTCGTTCTGACCGCAGTCCTTAAACATCGATTAGACTGAAGCTTACGACAGGAGACATCATGTCCGAACCCAGCACGCTTAAAGAGCTCTACGTCGCCGAGATGCAAGACCTTTGGTCGGCCAATATCCAGATGACCAAGGCCGTGAAAGAGCTCAGCGGGCACGCCCACGACGACAAGCTTAAGCAGATGCTCCAACATTCCGTTGACGGCATCGAGAAACATACCGGCACCCTGAAGAGCCTCGTCCAGGAAGGCGGTGGCGAGCCAAAGCCCGACCATTGCAAAGGCATGGAGGGGCTTGTGGCGGAAGCGCTCAAGCACGGAATCAAGGAGGCGCCGCGCGTCGGCACCCTTCAGGATATCGAAATCATCGCGCAGTATCAGCGAATGTCGCATTACGGAGTGGCCGGCTTCGGATCAGCTGCGGCCTACGCCAAGGCGCTCGGAAAATCCGGCGACGCCAGCAGGCTGAAGGCGATGGTATCGGACATCTACAAGGCTGACGAATACGCCAGCAAGCTCGCTGAAACGCTTGAAAAAGCCGCCGCCTGATCGTCTGCCTGCGATCGCCTGGCGGGTCACACCCTCTTTACCATAGCGCAACACATTGAAGCCCGGCGGGTCCGTCAACCCGCCGGCAAGGTTGACGAAGAACTTCCGCTTAACCACCGCAGGTTATTCGATGGCCGGTGAGTTGAGTATGGGAGTAGGGCCATGGGCCTTCGACGGTTTGCGGCGCGCGCTCGAGTTGCCGCCGTCCTTTGTGTGGGTCTGGCCATCGCGGCCTGCGCGAAAACCCCCGGCGAGGAGGGTTTGGCCGGCTTGGGTGGTGCCGGCGGCTATGGGGCCGGACAGGGCGGCGACGGCTATGGCCGCGGCGGCGGCCGCGGCGCCGGCGTCCCGGGTAGCCCTGAAGACTTCGCTCAAAACGTTGGCGACCGCGTCTTCTTCGAGTCCGACTCGACGGACCTGACGCCCAAGTCCCAGGCGACCCTGGATCGGCAAGTCGCCTGGCTGCAGCGCTTTAACCGCGGTCCGTTCACCGTCGAGGGTCACGCGGACGAGCGCGGCACCCGCGAATACAACTTCGCACTCGGCGCTCGCCGTGCCGAAAACACAAAGCAATACCTCGTTGCCCGCGGCATTCCCGCCTCGCGCATTCGCACGATCTCCTATGGCAAGGAGCGTCCGGTCGCGGTCTGCAACGACATCTCGTGCTGGTCGCAGAACCGCCGTGCCGTGACGGTGATCTCGGGCGGCCAATCCTGAGTGATTGTGACGAAGACGAAGCGACGCGTGTTGGTGATGCGTCGCTTCCATTGCTCCGCAGCACGTCTACGCCTTGACCTCCTGATGTAGGACATCGACGGTGTCGTCCGTCCAATGGGCGCCATCGACCTTTTCCAGGATGGCGAGCCAGGCATTGTACTCGACGAGCCAATCTTCCCTCGGCCTGGGCTGCTTGTCCCAGAGTGTTGGAACACGCCCGGCGGTCAGGATTGCTGCGACGACCTTGTCGATATCGGCCACGCATTTTCTCCCGTTAAAGGCCTCGGCTAAGGCTATCGCGGCGGCATGCGCGACAGTCAGCTCTGCCTCAAGCCCAGGCCGCTCTCGCGCTCGTGGTCATCCCGTTTGAGCGGGCTTGGTTTCGACGGAACAGCAAATGTTAATGCTTCGTCAAGCCCGGGGCAGAAGGTGTTCGCTGGCGGAAGATCGCTCGATCGCCTGCTGCAGTCTTCATCAACTCTTTCGATAAGATTTCGCACCGTGCGACTCAGCCTTGCCACTTGGAACATCAACTCCGTTCGCCTGCGCATCGGACTCGTCGAACGCTTCCTTGCCGAGCACGGGCCGGACGTCCTCTGTCTGCAGGAGACCAAATGCCGTGACGCGGAGTTCCCGGTCACGGCCTTCCATCGCGCGGGCTATGGGTACCTCGCGATCAACGGCCAGAAAGGCTATCACGGCGTCGCCATCGCTTCGCGCGTGCCGTTTACCCGGACCGAGCGGCGCGGCTTCTGCGGCGCCAACGACGCCCGTCACCTTGCGGCGACGCTCGCGCTGCCAGGCATCGATCGTGCGATTGTCGTTCACAACCTGTACGTTCCGGCTGGTGGCGACGAGCCCGACCCGGCGATCAATCCTAAATTCGCGCATAAGCTCGCCTTCCTCGACGAACTGACGGCGTGGGTCGGGCAGGAGGGCATCGCCCGCAGCGACGCGATCCTCGTCGGTGACCTCAACGTGGCGCCGCTCGAACAAGATGTTTGGAGCCATAAGGCGCTGCTCAAGGTCGTGAGCCACACGCCGGTCGAGGTCGAGCGCGTCGTCCGCGCGCAGGACGCGGGCGCCTGGGTCGACGTACTGCGCCGGCATATCCCCGCCGAGCAGAAATGCTACACATGGTGGAGCTATCGCTCGCCAGACTGGATCAAGGCCGACAAGGGCCGCAGGCTCGACCATATCTGGGTCAGTGCGAGCCTCGGCACCACGCTCGCGGGACTCACGATCTTCAAGGAATGCCGCGGCTGGGACCAGCCGTCCGACCACGTGCCGGTGATGGCGACCTTGGATCTGGGAGCCGCCAGGGAAGACGCGCGTCCCGAACGCCTTGCGTAAGCGGCCGCCCTACGCTCTGGTGGTTCGTGTGGAGGAGATGCGTTCCCCGGTGGGGCGTCCGGACTTCAAATCCGGGAGGGGCCGCCAGGCGGTCTTTGGTGGGTTCGACTCCCACTCTCTTCCGCCAGTCTGAGCGGTCATCGCGATCCTGCGTCCACAAAGGCGCCGAGCCGACCCATATGAAGGCGCGATGACCGAAAGAGCCGCACGCGCGGAATCAGACGCCACCTCGGAAGCGACGGCGCTCCCGCGACGAAGAGCTCTCCCATCTGTCGACCGACTCCTCGCGACGGCATCGGCTCAGGCGTCGATCGGGCGCTTCGGGCGCGCTCCGACCCTGCAGGCCGTTCGCGACAGCCTCGCCCAGGCGCGCACCGCTCTGAAAAACGGCGGGCAACCCCCTGATAAGGACGCCCTGCTTGGCGATGCCGAACGACGGCTCGTCCGGCTCTTCCGACCCTCGCTGCGGGTGGTCTTCAACCTGACGGGTACCGTGCTGCACACCAATCTTGGTCGCGCCCTGCTGCCGCAAGAAGCGGCTGACGCTGTGGCGCGCGTGCTCAGCCAGGCCTCAAATCTTGAGTACGACCTTGCCACCGGTACCCGCGGGGAGCGCGACGACCACGTCGAGCATCTGGTCTGCCGCCTGACCGGCGCGGAAGCAGCGACGGTCGTCAACAACAACGCCGCCGCCGTCCTCCTGGTGCTCAGCGCATTGGCGGCGAAGAAGGAAGTGCTCGTCTCGCGCGGCGAGCTCGTCGAGATCGGCGGCGCGTTCCGGGTGCCGGACGTCATGGTGCGCGCCGGCTGCCGGCTGCGCGAAGTGGGCACCACCAACCGCACGCACATCCGCGACTATGCCGACGCCATCGGCCCGCGCGTTGCGGCCGCGATGAAGGTGCATCAGTCGAACTACGAGATCAAAGGGTTCACGGCGGCGGTGGCCGACGCCGACCTCGGGGCGTTGTGCCGCGAGCATGGCATCCTGATGTTCGACGATCTCGGCAGCGGCAATCTCGTCGACTTCGCGGCCTACGGCCTGCCGCCCGAGCCGACGGTGATGGACGCCGTCAAGCATGCCGACATCGTGACCTTCTCCGGTGACAAGCTGCTCGGCGGCGTGCAGTGCGGCCTCATCGCCGGCCGCAAGGACCTGATCGGGAAAATCCGCAAGCATCCCTTAAAGCGGGCATTGCGCGTCGACAAGATGACCATCGCGGCGATGGAGACGGTCCTCCGGCTTTACCTCGACCCCGACCGGCTCGCCGAGCGGCTGCCGACCTTGCGCCTGCTGACGCGTCCCCAGGCCGAGATTTTAGCCCAGGCGGAGCGGGTGGCGCCCGCCGTGGCGACGGCATGCCCCGACGCTTGCGTCCGCGTCGTCGCCTGCGCGAGCCAGATCGGCAGCGGCGCCCTGCCGGTCGAGCTGCTGCCCTCGGCCGCGGTCTCGTTGATGCCGATGCGGCCCGGGAAGGGTGACGGCCGTTGGCTGAAGGCGATGACGGATCGCTTCCGTCGCTTGCCGACGCCTGTGATCGGCCGCGTCGCCGGCGGGGCCTTCCTACTCGACATGCGGACGTTGGAAGACGAGAAAGGCTTTTGCGATCAAATCGCTTCATTGATCCCGCAAGAAGCGCTAACCAAGGACGTCAGGTCGGCTTGAGGGATGGGGCGAGCCGAGGTTTGCATAACGGCTCGGACAAAGGTGATGCGATGACGGATAGCGCGCTCGACTGCGCACTCGATGCTCCGCTCGATCCGCTCGGCCTTGAGAACCAGCTCTGCTTTTCGCTTTACGCGGCGGCGAACGCGATCAAGAAGGCTTACCGCCCGCTTCTCGACGACCTCCACCTGACCTACCCGCAATACCTCGTTCTGATCGTCCTTTGGGCGACAGACAGCCTGAAAGTGTCCGACATCGGTCATCGCCTCAATCTTGATTCTGGGACGCTGACGCCGGTTCTGAAGCGGCTCGAAGCCTCCGGGCTCGTCAGTCGGACGCGTCGGCTCCGGGACGAGCGCGAAGTCGAGATTCGGCTGACTCCGGAAGGCCGTGCCCTTCGCGAGAAGGCTCTCGGCGTGCGCTGCGAAATCGTCCGGCAGCTCAAGATGTCAGACACCGAAATCGCCATCCTGCGCGCCGAACTCGGCGTGGTCATCACGACGTTGGGCGCCTACGCGGCGTGAGTTAGCCGAAATAAGCCTCGACGATGCGGCGGTAGACCGTGCTCAGCATCTCGAGTTCGGCGACCGGCACCCGCTCGTCCACCATGTGCACCGTGCCGC
>CAXTFG010000130.1:0-9037 GCA_964243415.1 uncultured Beijerinckiaceae bacterium
GTGGCGAGCACCTGCTCGACCTCCGTCACCGAGGCGCAATCGAAGCACGAGCCGAGCTGCGCGAGCAGATTCAGCACCGCCGGATCGGGATTGGCTTTGACGGCGTAGAACACGCGGCTGTCCGGCAGCGCGCGCTCAAACAGGTGGTAATTGGTGCGCACCACATCGAGATCGACGACGAGGCACGGGCCATCGCCGCGACGGGTGCGCAGGAATTCGAGAATCTTCTGTGTCATCGCGGCATCCCTTCGTGCCGACCGCCAGGCCGGACAAACGAACCAGAGCAAAGGGGTGAACGACATCCTTCGGTGCCGACGCGCGGTGGAAACGCGTCGAGCAACGGGCAAGATGCCATCCGCGATCCGGATCGCCCCTGGCCACGAAGGCCACGAACTACGCCTGATCGTATGCTGCGCCGTGGCCACATCCGGACAAGCGAACGCCGTCTGGAGAGTGAGCCATCGATTGGACTAGGGTGAGCCCCCGATCCGCACGCCCGGCAAGAGAGACTAGCCTCTTCGGTAAGTCGGCGGTGGAAGCCGACAGAGACGAAAAAGCCCGGTCCGTCGTTGCTTTAAGTCGCGTCCCCCGTTTGGCGGGGTTCACCGGTTCGCTCCGGCTGCCGGCTATTAAGGATGGTTCACCGGCCTCTTGTCCGGAACCCCATCCACCGACACACGACCACAGGCACGTGCGATTTGGGCAGAATCGAAAATAGGCGCATTCGCCCGCAGTGCAAGAGGTTTCTGCCGCGCGTGCCGGATTGGCGCCGCGTGATACCGCCGCAACACAACACGCGTCCCTTGCGCCCGCAGGTTGACTCAGCCCGCGAAGGTCTCGTCGAAGGCGTAGCCGGCCCCGCGGACGGTGCGGATCGGGTCGGGCTCGCCTTCCCGGGATAAAGCCTTTCGCAGGCGGCCGACGTGGACGTCGACGGTCCGTTCGTCGATCTCGACGGCAAGACCCCACACACTGTCAAGGAGCTGCGCGCGCGAGAAGACGCGGCCCGGCTTGGCCATCAGATACTCTAGGAGGCGGAATTCGGTCGGCCCGAGATGGACGGTGCGGCCGGCGCGTTGCACCCGCCAGTTCTCGCGGTCGAGTTGGAGCGTCCCGGCCGAAAGCCTTGTCATGGCCAGGTCGGGGCTGGCGCGGCGCAGAAGGGCGCGAACCCGGGCGACCAACTCCGGCACCGAGAACGGCTTCACGATATAGTCGTCGGCGCCGGTCGACAGGCCGCGGACGCGTTCGGCCTCTTCGCCGCGCGCGGTGAGCATGATGACCGGCAGACTGCGCGTGGCGTGACGAGCTCGGACGCGGCGACAGAGCTCAAGCCCGGAGACGCTCGGGATCATCCAGTCCAGGATCAGCAGGTTCGGCGGATCCTCCATGATACGAAGATCGGCCTCGTCGCCCCGCGCGACGCATTCGACGACGAAGCCTTCGGCTTCAAGATTGTACGTGAGCAGCTCGGCGAGCGTGTCTTCGTCCTCGACGACGAGGATGCGGGGGGCCGCCGCCGCAAGCGCCGGAGGGCGAGGGCTTTTGTCCGGCATCGGGTTCGCGAGCTCGCTCATCTTAGGCAGGCAGCGCGATGCCCGCATACGCCGACCCTTTCGGCCGTTCGACGGGGAGCGCTTCGCCGGTCACGAGATAGACGATCGTCTCGGCGATATTGGTCGAGTGGTCACCGATCCGCTCGATGTTCTTCGAACAGAAAAGCAGGTGCGTGCAGAAGGAGATATTGCGCGGATCTTCCATCATGAAGGTGAGGAGGTCGCGAAACACGCTGTCCTCGAGCGCGTCGAGCTCGGCATCGCGCGTCCACACGGCGCGGGCCCGCTCGACATCGCGGTGCGCATAGGCGTCGAGCACATCCTTGAGGAGGAGCGCCGCGGTCTCGTTCATGGACTTCAGGCCGATCGTAGCGCGCGGTAGGCGAGCCTCCGCGGCGACGACGATGGCCCGTTTGGCGATGTTCTTGGCAAGGTCGCCGACGCGTTCGAGATCGGCGGAGATGCGGATCGCGGCGACGATCTCGCGGAGGTCCACCGCCATCGGCTGGCGCCGCGCGATGGTGAGAATGGCCTGGTTCTCGATCTCGCGCTGCAAGAGATCGAGCCGCGGGTCCACGGCAACAGTCGCCCGCGCGAGGTCGGCATCGAGATCGACGAGCGCATCCATCGCGTCGCTCAGCATCTTCTCAGCCAGGCCGCCCATCTCGGCGATCTTGCGGCCGAGGAGGTCCAGCTCCTTGTCGTAGGCCGTGACGATGTGATCAGGCATGAGTCAACCTCTTTATCGCGCCGAACCTCGACGGCGAGCCTTCAGCCAAAACGGCCCGTGATGTAATCTTGCGTTTGCTTCTGTTCCGGCGAAGTGAACATCCGTTTGGTGTCGCCGAACTCGACGAGATCGCCGAGGTACATGAACGCCGTCAGGTTCGAAACACGCGCCGCCTGCTGCATGCTGTGCGTCACGATCACCAGCGTGTATTTGGAAACGAGTTCGGCCATCAGTTCCTCGACCTTCGCCGTCGAGATCGGGTCGAGCGCCGAGCACGGTTCGTCAAACAGGATCACCTCGGGCTGCACCGCCACCGTTCGCGCGATGCAGAGACGCTGCTGCTGACCGCCCGAAAGCGACAGTCCGCTCGCCGCCAGTTTGTCCTTCACCTCGTTCCACAGCGCGGCCCCGCGCAGCGCCGTTTCGACCCGGCCTTCGATCTCGCTTTGCGGCAATCGGTTGTAAAGTTTGATGCCGAACGCGATGTTGTCGAAAATTGACATGGGAAACGGCGTCGGCTTCTGGAAGACCATGCCAACGCGCGAGCGCAGCAGGTTGACATCTTGCCCCGGTGCCAGGATGTCCTCTCCGTCGAGCAGGACGGCGCCCTCGGCGCGTTGGTGTGGATACAAATCGTACATGCGGTTCATGACGCGCAGCAGCGTCGACTTTCCGCATCCTGACGGGCCGATCAGGGCCGTAATCTTGTTCGCATAGATCGGGAGATTGATGCCCTTCAGCGCGAGGGAGCTGCCGTAGTAGAAGCGCAAATCCCGCAGCGCCATCTTAGTTGGTTGATCAACCAACGAACTCTGTCCGACCGTATCGTCGCCTTGTTCGACGGCGGCGGCAGTCGGCAAAGGCGCGTCCGGCTCATTACGGCTCACGGGTGCGCCCTGCATCGATGGATCGTCCCGCGTCATCTTCTGGTCCTCGACATGCCGAGCGTGCGCGCCGAAATCGACAAGGTCAGCACGGCGAGCGTGATGATGAGCGCGCCCGACCAGGCAAGTTGCTGCCAGTCTTGGTAGGCCGAGCCGGCGTAGCGGTAGATAACGTAGGGCAACGACGCCAGCGGCGCGTTCAGATTGTAAGTGGTGTAGGAATTGTTGAGGGCTGTGAAGAGCAGCGGCGCGGTTTCGCCGCTAATTCGCGACACGGCAAGCAGCACGCCCGTGGTCAGGCCCGTCCGCGCCGCCTGGTAGGCGATGCGCTGGACCACCATGCTTTTCGGCATGCCGAGCGCGGCGGACGCTTCGCGAAGCGGCGTCGGCACGAGCCGCAGCATGTCTTCGGTGGTGCGGACCACGACCGGGATGACCAGGATGGCGAGCGCGACGGTTCCAGCGAGACCGGAAAAATGACCCATCGGCACCACCAGCACCTGATAGACGAAGAGGCCGATCACGATGGAGGGTGCCGAAAGCAGGATGTCGTTGATGAACCGGACGATGAAGGCGAGCTTGGACCCGGTGCCGTACTCGGCCAGGTAGGTGCCGGCCAGAATCCCGATCGGCGTGCCGATGATGGTGCCGAGCACCGTCATGATCAAGCTGCCGAGGATCGCATTCATGAGGCCGCCGCCGCTGCCTGGCGAAAGCGTACGCTCCAGAAAGAGATTGGGGGTGATCCCCGCGAGACCCTTGATCAGCAATACGAGCAGGATCCATGCGAGGAAGGCGATGCCGAACGCCGATGCCGCGTAACAAAGGCCGACGTAGATGCGGTTCTTGAGCCGGCGCGAGGCGAGCAGATCCATCAGCGAGCCCCCTTGCTTTCGATGCGCATCAACATGAAGCGGGCGATGGCGAGCACGATGAAGGTGATCACGAACAGGATAAGGCCGAGCTCGACCAGCGAGGCCGTGTACAAGCCGCGTTCGGCTTCTTCGAATTCGCTCGCGATCGTGGCCGAAATGGACGTGCCGGGGGAGAACAGCGAGCTCGACAGCGAGTGCGCGTTGCCGATCACGAAGGTCACCGCCATGGTCTCGCCGAGGGCGCGGCCAAGCGCCAGCATGACGCCGCCGATGACGCCGACGCGCGTGTAGGGGATGATGACGTTGGAGACGACTTCCCGCGTCGTGCAGCCCAGACCGTAGGCGGATTCTTTCAACACGGACGGCACGGTCGCGAAAACGTCGCGCGAGATCGAGGTGATGAACGGCAGCACCATGACCGCGAGGATGAAGCCGGCAGTGAAGATGTCCGTCCCGTAAGCGGGACCTGCGAACAGGATGTTGAATCCGGGAATGGGGCCGAACAGGGCGATGATCGCAGGCTCGACATAGGCCTGCAGCAGCGGCTTGAGGATGAAGAAGCCCCAGATCCCGTAGATGATGGAGGGAATGCCGGCCAGCAACTCGATCGCGATGCCAATGGGCTGGCGAAGGCGCGGCGGACAAAGCTCGCTGAGGAAGATCGCGATCCCGAGGCCGATCGGGATCGCGATCACGAGCGCGATCACCGAGGTGACGAGCGTCCCGAAGATGGCGACGGCCGCACCGTAGGTATCGGTGACCGGGTCCCAATCGGTGCTGATCAGGAAGCCGAAGCCGAACGTCCGGATTGCCGGCCACGCACCCCAGACCAGCGACAGGATCACCCCGCCGAGGAGCACCAGCACGCTGATGGCAGCCCCCAACGTCAGGAGGCGGAACAGTCGATCGCCGCTTTTGAAACGAGAGAGGGCCTTGGAGCGGTCAAAGACGCTCGGCGCGGCGATGGTCTGCCGGCTCACGACATCTACCAAGACGACCTCTTATTGGCGCATCGAGCCGACAGCATACACGAACTCGCGCTTGGAAGCAGAAGGGGCTGTGCCCTTCCGCTTGTCCTCCGGACCGATCAGTATTGGATGGGCTTCCCGTTGATCCCCTTGATGTCGGAAGACCATTCTTGCTTGACGAGCTCGACGACATTCTTCGGCATGGGAATGTAATCGAGCGACTTGGCCGCCTCGTCGCCGTTCTGATAGGCCCAAGCGAAGAACTTCAGTGCCGCGGTCGCCGCTTCGGGATCTTTGGGGTCGGCTGGCATCAGGATGAATGTCGACGCCGTGATCGGCCATGATTTCGCGCCGGGCTGGTCCGTCAGGAGCAGGTAGAATCCGGGGGCGTTCTTCCAGTCCGCGTTGGCCGCCGCCGCCGCGAAGGCTTCGCCGACCGGCGAGACCTTCTTGCCGTCCTTGTTGATCATATCGCCATAGGTCAGCTTGTTCTGCAGCGCATAGGCGTATTCGACGAAGCCGATCGAATTCCCGGTTTGCTTCACGTTCGCAGCCACGCCCTCGTTGCCTTTCGCGCCGATTCCGGCCGGCCATTTGACCGAAGTTGACTCGCCCACTTTGGTTTTCCAGTCGGGCGACACTTTCGACAGGTAGTCGGTGAAGTTGAAAGTGGTCCCCGAACCATCGGAGCGATGCACCACCGCGATACCTGAAGAGGGAAGCTTGGCCGACGGGTTGAGTTTCTTGATCGCCGGGTCGTCCCACGTCTTGACTTCGCCGAGGTAGATCTTGGCGAGCGTCGGGCCGTCGAAGACCAGATCGCCCGACTTGACGCCTTCGATGTTGACGACCGGCACGATGCCGCCCATCACCATCGGCCACTGAACCAGGCTGTCCTTCTTCAGGTCGGCGGCCTCGAGCGGCATGTCGCTCGCGCCGAACGTGACGGTGCGCGCTCTGATCTGCTTGAGACCGCCGCCCGACCCGATCGACTGATAGTTGAGGTTGACGCCGGACGCCTTCGAATAGGCTTCCGCCCACTTGGCGTAGATCGGATAGGGGAAGGTCGCGCCAGCGCCGGATATCTCCGCAGCGCGGACCGGTACAGCAGCCGACGCCAAGACCATGCCGGAAAACACCGCGCTCAAGAGCGCCGTGCGAAACGATAGTTGGGAACTCATGAGATGCCTCGAAAGATGAGGGCGTCCGCGGTCCGGGGGAGGGAGCGGTCGCCGGGGCGCTTCGTGGCGCCGGCGCGGTCTTAGCGTTTCGCCGTAACGGTTTTATGACGACGCGGGCCGATGTTCCCCGTCCGCGGCGTGGAGCGGAAGATAGACCTGAAAGGTCGACCCCTGTCCCCGGATGGACTCGATCTTCAGTCTGCCGCGATGGCGTGCGACCACGTGCTTGACGATAGCCAGTCCCAGCCCGGTTCCGCCTTTCGCCCGGCTTTCTCCGGCGTCGACGCGATAGAACCGCTCGGTCAGGCGGGGCAAATGCTCGGGGGCAATCCCCTCGCCGAAATCGCGCACCGCGATCACGGCATTTCCCTTCGACCTGGTAACCGCAACGACGACGCGCCTGTCGCGGGCGTCGCTCGCACCGTACTTGATCGCGTTCTCCACGAGGTTCTCGGCGACGCGGACCAACTGATCGCGATCCCCCGACACCATGGCCGGCCCGGCCATCTCGAACGCCAGGTCGACACCGCTGTCGCGAGCGAGGGGCGCCAGCGTATCGCCGACGTGGCGCAGGAGGGAGGTGATGTCGACACAATCCTTCGGCTGCAGGTGTAGATGCTGTTCGATGCGCGACAGGGATAAAAGATCGTCGACCAGCCGCGCCATCCGCCGCGCCTGCTCCTGCATGATGGTCAGGAAGCGAGCGCGCGCTTTCTCGTCGTCTCGGGCCGGTCCCTGAATCGTCTCGATGAAGCCGAGCAGCGAAGCGAGCGGCGTCCGCAACTCGTGGCTCGCGTTGGCGACGAAGTCGACGCGCATGCGCTCGAACCGGCGTGTTTCGGAGATCTCGCGAAGGTGCAGGATCACCAGGGGGCTGCAGGCGAGATCCTTGATGGGGGTCGCACTGACGTCGAAGAAGCGTTCGACCGGCGCGCGCATCGACCAACTCGCCCGGACCGTCGCATTGGTTGCGCGAGCCTTGCTGATGGCATCGAGCACGTCGGGCGAGCGCAGGTGCAAGGCGAGCGGCACACCGGCCTTGAGGGCGGGCAGGAGCGCCACGGCCGGCGCATTGGTAGCGACGACCCGGTCGGTGGCGTCCACGGCGGCGACGGTGTCAGGAATCGCGGCGAGGAGCGCGGCGACGACCTTTAGGTCGCTGGCGGCACGATCAGTCATCAGCCAAGGCGGCGACCGGCGCCAGATCATGGCTCGAACGGACGGGGTATCGAGCATCACTCTGAGATGCCACGGGCTCGAGCAGGTCGGCGACGGCGGCATGCGCCATCGCGGCCACCCTCTTGCGGTCGCTTCTCCCTGAGAACGGGAGCGGCGCGCCGAACCGGATCGAGCAGCGCAGGGGAGGTGCGCGCAATGTGCGCCAAAGGTGCTGAAATAAATTGTCATCGCCGACCCAGGCGGCGGCGTCGGACGAGTACGCAATCGCGACCGGCTGCACCATGACCGTCTGCAACGCTACCTGCCGCGTGCCCGCCATGGCCAGCAAGTCATGGGCGGCGGCGAAATGCGAGGACAGGAACGGTCCCGGCAGCGGTCCCGCGAGGGTCGTGCCCTCCGGAAACAGGAGCGCCGGACGCCCTTCGAGCATGTTGGTCGCCAGTTGTCGGTTCGCACTCAGGATGGTGCGACGGCGGTGCCGGTCGACGAACACCGTACCTTGGACTCGCGCGAAGGCCGACACCAGTGGCCATGAGGCGATCTCGCTCTTGGCGAGGAAGCAGAGCGGGGTCATGGCCCCGAGCGCGAGGATGTCGATCCACGAGATATGGTTGGCCGCGAGAAGGACGGGACGGCCGTCAACGTGCCGTCCCTCGACGACGACATCCACCTTAGCCAGCCACAGCATCGAGCGGCAGAAAAAGCGAGGGATGCGGTGTGCCGCCGCCGGCCTGCGTCGCGCAAACCATTGAACCGGCGTGCCGAAGAGAAAAAAGGCGATAACCGCGAGTGCAATGAAAACAAGTCGAAGCGCGGCCAAGGGCGAAACTCTTCTGCGTGACCTACCACAACTGCTTTCACGTCCGCGTGACAAGCGGGAAAGACCACGTCATGAAGTCTTCAAGGCGGCTCCGTAAAGAGCAGCTCGCGACCAGGATGCGGCATGACGAAGATCGCCACCATCGAGAACGGAAGCAGGCCGCTCCGCACCGCGGTGCCGCTCGGCCGTCCGGCGCCGTCCGCGAGGAGGCTGGACGCCCCAGTCGTTTTCGAGCGCGCCGGGCCATTCGAGATTCGCCTGGCCATCACGCCCGGCGATATCAGGCAAGCGCAGCGGCTGCGCTTCCGCGCCTTCTTCCGGGACGGCGGCGCGGTCGCCGGCGAGGCTGCCGCCCGATCTGGGCGCGATGTCTGCCGCTACGACGATATCTGCGATCACCTGATCGTCGTCGATACGGAGGCGTGCGGATCGTCCGGGACCGGGCAACCAAGACTTGTCGGGACCTACCGGCTGCTGCGCCGGGAGATAGCCGAGCGGCACGGCGGCTTCTATTCGCAGGGCGAGTTCGACCTCGCCTCTCTTTTGGCGCGGCATCCGCAGATCCGCCTGCTCGAGCTCGGCCGATCCTGCGTCCATCCCGACTACCGCTCGAAGCGCGTGATCGAACTGTTGTGGCGCGGCTTGTACCTTTATGCGCAATACCACGCGGTCGATGCGCTGATCGGCTGCGCCAGCCTTCCCGGGACCGACCTGGAGGCGAACCGGCTGGCGCTGAGCTTCCTGCATCACCAAGCGGCGGCGGAAGCGGCATGGCAGGTGACGCCCCTGAAGCATTGCGAGGCCGCGTTCGAGCCGATCGCCAAGGGCGGCGTGGACCTGCGTC
>CAXTFG010000131.1:0-9021 GCA_964243415.1 uncultured Beijerinckiaceae bacterium
GAACCCTCGTATGAAGCTTGGGAAGCTTCCGTTCTGCCATTGAACTACGCCCGCGCTCAACAACCGCTTTCGGCTGTCTCCAAGTGAGAACAACGAGTTAGGCCTTCGAGGCCATGTATTGTGCATCGCTTCGCAACTCATCGCAAGCGCGCCTTCGGAAACTGGAGTTCGAACTCGGCAGGACCTCGACCGCTCAGCGGGCCGGCGACGTCGCCTTGATCAGGCGGCTCTGATAGTCGAGCACGGCGCTGCCAAGGTCGAACGTGTTATCGACGAACTCGCGCAGGTAGGAGATCGTGCTCGGCGGTCGCGCGATCAGATGGCCGGTGACGTCGTTGTGCTCGAACTTGAGATCCGCCTCGAACTTGCGGGCCAACTTCAGCATCGCCTGGTTGTGCCGCAGGCAGAAGATGGTCAGTTCGCTGACGCGTCGGTTGCGAGCGGCGAGCACGACATGGCTCATGAGTTCGGTTCCGATGCCCTGCCGTCGCCACGGCGCCTCGACGCTGAACGCCGCCTCAGCGTCCTTCTGCAACGGCAAGTTCCTGGCATCGAAGACCCGTAATTCCGCCACGCCGCGGATCACGCCGTCGTCGAAATAGCCGTAAACGATCGAGCCCGGTTTGAAGCAGAGCTCTGCGTAGTTTCCGAGATAATCGTCGGAGACCTGCAAGCCGTAGCGGTTGTACCGCGTTTCCGGGTCGAGGCGGATCAGGTGCTCCCGGAACGCCGCGAGGTTCGGCTTGTAGAGCCGCCGTGCCGCGTGCGTGGGGAAGATCGTCTCGACCATCACATCTGCTCCCGTCAGCCCTCCCGACGGCCGATCGGCCTTAGGGACTGACGCTGCCTTCATGTTGGGCAGATCGGCAGGAGCCGCAATCAAGCTCGGTGCATGGCTGATCCGCGAAGGGAGGCATCCGCCGCGTCCCGCCACTCTGCCGTCAGGCGAACTGCTTGGATAGCCGGAGACCCTGGCCCTGGTAGTTCGATCGCCGTCCTTCGCCGTAAAGCCACTCTGGACGCTGGGCCATCGCCTCGTATTTCAGCGTTGCGACACGCTGTCCATGGTCGAGGAGGAACGGCACGTCGTGGCTGCGTACTTCAAGGACGATGCGGCTGCCGGTGCCCCCGGCCTCCGCGAGGCCGAAGCCGGGATCGAGGAAACCGGCGTAGTGCGAGCGCAACTCGCCGACGGCGGTATCGTAGGCGACCATCTCGGCCGCCTCGCTTGCGCCGACGACGACCGCCTCCGCCGAGGCGAGGATGTAGAACTCGTCCGGATCGAGCACGAGGTCCCGCTTGCCGGGCCGCGGGGTCACCGGTTCCCAGAAAGCCTCGCGCGGATGAGCGCCGATCTTCGCCATGTCGATGAGACCGGATGTGCGCCGCGCGCGGTAGCCGACGACGCCGCCCGGCTTGCCGTCGGGGTCGAGATCAACCGTCACCGGCACGATGCGCGGACCCTTGCCCTCGTCGCCGCCGTTCCGGAACCGCAGCTGGGCGAGCCGGCTGCCGGCGGCGGCGATCACGGGGAAAGAGCGCGGAACCACCTCGGCGTACAAGGGTCCGTGATAGCCGGCGGGAACCTCGTCGAACGTCGCGCCCCCGTCCACGATAATGCGGACGAAGATGTCGAGGCGGCCGGACGAGCTCTTTGGGTTTGCGCGCGCGTCTACATCGGCCGGCAATCGCAAGCTCTCGACGAGCGGGATGATGTGAACGCAATTGCGTTCGAGGACCGTCGGCCTCGACAGATCGACTTCGTGGGTCGAGAGGTCATCCAGCCGCTGGGCGACGCTGCGCCCAGGCCCAGGGAGGAAGCTGGCGGGAAGGCGGAACGCGCGTCGGCCCAATCGCAGATCGAGGCTTGCCGGCTGGATCTGGTCGGGCTCGACCGGCTGGGCCGTGACGACCTGGCCGCCGGATATGGCGCTCCGGATATGTTGCGACGGCCAGATCAAGGGCATCGGACTGATTCCAGAGACGTGCGTTTGAGAGGCTCGCCTTTGATGCCGGAGCCGTCTCGGGTCAGAAATCGACGAAAGAGTGTCGCGACGGGTCGCTGCGGCCTTCCGAGCGACCCTGGGACCGCATCGACCTGAAAGCGACAAGACATATGTTGATCCCGCCTTCGACGGTTTGATCGAGGTTGAAGGGTGATGCGAACGACAGAGCCGTCCTCCTCGCCGCCGCCGGAACTGCAGGCATACTGCATTGGTTTGTGCGCTGCACGCCACCGCTGTCTGGAGCTGTTGTAAAACTCGCTTGACGTCGGGGATGTCTCGATTTGTAGCCGATCGCACGTCTCGCCGAGCATTTGGCGATCGGCCAGGAGGAAATGGGATGAAGTTTGTCAGCGCGACCCTCGTCGCGACGGGTATGATCGTAACCGCTATGGGCCTTGCCTCAGCGCAGGATGCAACCAAAGGCAAGTCCGTCTTTAATCAATGCATGGCATGTCACAGGTTGGACCAAGCGTTGGTCGGTCCCCCGCTGAAAGGCGTGATCGGACGCAAGGCGGGTTCGGTCGACGGCTATGCCTATTCGCCCTTGATGAAAGCTGCCGGCGATGCCGGGCTCGTCTGGAGCGAGGCTGAGATCACCGAATATCTCAAGAACCCGACCGCATACCTGAAGGCCTACGCGACGGGTAAAGGGAAGACCGCGACCGGTTCCAGCAAGATGGTCTTCATGCTCGCCAACGAAGACCAGCGCAAGAATGTCGTCGCCTACCTCGATCAGCAGAAATAAACAGCACGCGGTGGAGCACGGTGGGGGCGGGCCTGCGGGCTCGTTTCCCGCGTGAGCCTCCAAATTGCCGCTTTCGAATGGGCTCGATCAACGGTGCCGAGGTCTCGACCTCATGAAACCCCGTCGTGTCCATGTCCATGATTGCTCGTTTTCTTCTCGCGACAGCTCTGTTTGGCTCCGCAACCGGCGCAGGAAGCGCGGCCACGATCGGGCCGCCGCTGTTTGACATCACGCGGCAGTGCGACGCGGGCGCGCGCCATAATGCGACTGCGATGAGCGAATGTGTTGTCGCGGAGTCGGAGGCGCGATCGGAACTCCTTCAACACTGGTCGAAGTACACCGACGACGGCGCCGAGACATGCATCAAGCTTGGTCGCAAGGCGAAGCGGCTTCCTTACACCGCCATGGCCAAGTGCCTGTCGATCGAGACGAGGTCGGTGGGCTCGTCTGCGGTGCTGGCGAAGTAACGACGTCGTCTCGCCGAAGCGGACGAGATCTGCGCCGTGATCAAGCCGTCGCGGCTTCTTTGGCGCCGATCGTCGAGGGACTGCGGTCGACGCGCGAATATAGCGTGTAGCGACGTTCGAAGATGAAGGCGAAGAAAAGCGCCGTCCACGATTTGTGCGTCTTCAACGTATCGTAGAACTCTGGAGCGGCCCTGCGCAGCATCGGCAGCCGCCGCCATGGGATGTCAGGGAAATCGTGGTGCTCGTTGTGGTAGCCGATATTGAGGGCGACCACGTTCAACGGACCATAGTAGTCGAATGTCTCCTGGTCCGGATCGAGGGTGAAGTGCTCCTGGATCCACCGCGCGCCGAGCGGGTGGAGGCCGACCGAAAACCAAAACGAGGCGAAGAGGTAAAGGAGCCCATTGAAGCCGCAGAAGTAAAGGATCGCGAGATCGAAGGTGACGACGGCGGCCGCGTTGTACACGGTCCACCGGTTGCGCATCGGCACGGTACCTTTGAGCCGCTCGAGACGGGTCAGCTGGAATATGGCGAAGAAGAACAGCCATCCCGCTTTCATGTACCATTTGTTGCCGACGAGATCGGCCTCCCACCGGCTCGGCAGATCGGCGTCGAAGTCGTAATCGCCCAGATGCGAGTGGTGTTTCACGTGGTAGCAGCGAAAGCCCATGCCGGTCGGCACGGTGTTGGGCAGGTCGGCGAGGATTACCGTCAGCTTGTTGGGGACGACGCCCTTGAACACGAGGTTGTGCGTCCCGTCGTGGATGACGACGAACATCGCGTGGTTGGCGAACGCGCCAATGCACCAAGCGGCAATTAGCGCCAGCCACCAGGACCCGACTCCGAGATGGCCCATCAGCGCCGCCATTCCGACCTGGCCGAGAACCACGGCGACCGTGATGACGAAGGTCCACCGGTCCTGGCCCATTAGCGCCCGGACCTCGGGATGAGCCCTGAGGATGGCCATGCGGCGGATCGGGTGCGGACGCTTAAGCTCGGCGGGCAGAAAGCCGCGGCGGAAAGCTGCCGCCTTCTTGGCCCGGGTGGTTCGACCGAGGTCGATCACGTGACTCATGGGGATCGTGCTTCCTTCAGGCCGCGAGCTGCTTCTCATATACCCGGTGAATTTTGTCGATTTCAGCGCCGGACAGCTCGATGGGTCGGCGCATCGCGGCATTGTCTTCGAGGACCCAGCCAAACTCGATGTGCTCGATCGAGAAACCGCGTCCGCGTCGGCGCAGTTCCTCGATGAAGGCGAGCGTGATGACGCCGCCGATGGCCTTGCGCTGCAGGGCCTTGCGGACACCGAACAGCAAGAGACGGCCCGATTTGAAATTGTGATTGCGGACGCGCGAAATCACTTTCGGAAGATTGAACGGGAACAGCTTGCCGTTCATGTCGGCGAGGATCTCGTGCAGGTTGGGCAGCACGATCCCGAAGGATTGGGCCTCGCCGTCGAGTTCGACGATGAAGCCGGCCTCGGGCGGCGTGACATACTTAAGGCCTTCTGCGACGGACATGAACTCCTCAAGCGTGAACGGCACGAAGCCCCAATTGGAGCTCCAGGCATCGTTGAAGATGCTCATGATGATCGCCGCTTCACTCTTCAAATTCTTGAGATCGAGGGTTCGAATCTTGATCCGTTCCCGCCACTCCGGTCGTCCTAGGATCGATCCCTTGCTCTCGAGGTCTGACTCACGAACGGCGTAGCGATAGGAGATGAGGTCGCGCGCCTTGCTGTAACCGCACGCTTCCAGGTGGCGCGGCAGGTAAGGCGGCGACCAAGGCATGAAAATCATCGGCATCGCGGTGAAGCCGTCGACGAGCATCCCGGGCTCCGAATTGATCGACGGCGAGAATGGTCCGTGAATCACGTGCGCCGCGCGTTCGGCGAGCCAGGTCTCGGCTGCCGTCGTCAAGGCGCTCACCACCTCCGGATCGTCCGTGGCGTCGAGAGCACCGAACTGCGCCGGCGAGGCGCCGACCGGCGTGACACCGTTCTTGTAGACTTGCGCGGCAATACGGCCGACATAGCGGCCGTCCTTGCGGGCGAGAAACGCCTGCGAGTCAACGAGCTTGAAGTGCGGGTTGAGCTTCCCGGCGAAGTTGGTCCAGCGTTCGGCGTCAAGTGGTGCCGAGAAACCGTCCATCCCCTTGTAGATCTGTCGCGGAAGGCGGCAAAACGCCAGGAACTTGCCGATGCCCTTGACCGGGACGATCTCCACGCTCACCCGGCGTCTCCTCAGCCGGCCGCGCTCATCGCTTCGTGGACCATCACGTCATGCGACATCGCTTCGTGGGCCATCGCATCGCCCATCGCGGCCTCGCTGAGCATCGCGGCAAGCTCCGGCATGTTCGCCGGCATCGTGGTGGTGCTCTCGGCGCGGAACGCGGCGAGACAGTCGATGACGCCGCGGATGTCGGCCTCGCTGTGCGCGGTCGACAGGAAGAAGCGCAGGCGGGGCTGATCCCTTGGCACGCCGACCTGGATGATGGGCGGCACGTAGAACCCGTGCGCGTCGAGGTAGCGCGAGGCGGCGAGCGTCTCGTAGCTGTCGCGGAAGAGGATCGGGACGACGCCGCGGCCGATCGCCGGGCCGGTATCGAGGCCGGCTTCGCGGGCGAGATCGACGAAAAGCTCGCTGTTATGGCGCAGGCGCGCGATGCGCCAGCTCTCCGACTGGGCCAGTTCGAGCGCGGCGAGGGCGGCGGCGCTGATCACGGGCGATAGCCCGACCGAGTAGACGAAGCCCGGGAGGGTGTGGCGGAACCAGTTGATGACGGCGGATTTCGCGCAGACGAAACCCCCGCAGCTCGCGAAGCTCTTCGACAGCGTGCCGATGATGAGATCGATATCGTTTGGATCGACACCGGTATATTCGCAAAGGCCGCGGCCTTCCTCGCCGAGCACGCCGATCGAGTGCGCCTCGTCGAGGAGCAGCCAGGTATCGTGCGTCTTCTTGAGCTCGACGAGCCGAGGCAGGTCGACGATGTCGCCATCCATCGAGAACAGGCTCTCCGACACGATCAGCGCGTTTTTGTAGTTCGGGCGCATGTCCGTGAGCAGCTGGTCGAGGTGGTCGAGATCGTTGTGGCGGAAGAAGACCACCTCGGACGCGGAGCTCTTGCAGCCGGAGATAATGCTGTTGTGGCTGAGCTCGTCCAGGAAGATGACGCCGCGGTTGCCCATCACGTGTGAGATCACGGTGACGTTGGTGAGATATCCCGACACGAGGGTCATGACTTCTTCGACGCCGATGAACGTGGCGAGCGCCTCCTCAAGATACTTGTGGCTGGCGCGCTCGCCGCCAACGAGGCGGGACGCCAAAGCGCCGATCCCGACGCCATCGAGCGCGTCCGCTGCCGAGGCCTTGATCGCCGGATGATTGCTCAAACCGAGGTAATCGTAGTTGGCGAAAGAGACGAAGCGCGTACCCTTGAGCTTGGCGTCGCGGCGGGCCTGGTCCACGGGGACGAAGAATGGATTGTGCTTGACGAGATAGCTGCCGCCGGCGCGGCGGAAACGCTTCTCGGCGAGTTCGGCAAGGCTCTTCTGTTTCGTCACGGTCAATCGCTTCTTACTTAGGCCACGAGTAATGTGGCGGCGCCAGGAAGTTGGCGAGGGAATACCACTGCCGCGAAAAGCAACAAGAGCAGGAAAGACACGGCCCAGACGTCGCCGAGGGTCTTCGAGAGCTGAATCTTGAATTAACTCGGGTTAACAGTCAGTTAGCTTTGTTTCAATTCGCGTTACAAAGCGTTACAGCCGCCCGGAAGTCGTTAAGGACTTGTTAAACATGCAAACCGCGGATCGGCTGGTTGTTCTCACTTCCGCGAGCGCCGCACCCATCGCGTCGCCCTGCGCCATGTGGGCCGGCAGAACGGTGCTTCGTCAGGGTTGTCTTTGACAGAGGTTCTTGGTTCTAGACGACGATGGACACTTTGAAGCCGCGCGACGAAGACGACGTGCTCGCCGCTGTGCAGGATGCGCTCGACAAGGAAGAGCCGCTCGAAGTCGTCGGCCATGGATCCAAGCGCGGGCTCGGCCATCGCGTGCGGTCGAACAAACAGATCGACACGAGCGGCATAACCGGCGTGACCATGTATGAACCGGCCGAGCTCGTGATGACCGCGCGCCCGGGGACGGCTCTGGCCGACATCGAACAGCTCCTGCAGGAGCACAACCAGGAACTTGCCTTCGAGCCGATGAACCCCTCGAAACTGTGGCGCGGCAACTCCTCCGGGACCCTCGGCGGCACGGTCGCGGTGAATGCCGGCGGCCCGCGTCGCATCAAGGCCGGCGCCGCGCGCGACCATGTGTTGGGCTTCCGGGCCGTCAGCGGCCGCGGCGAAGTGTTCAAGTCCGGCGGCCAGGTCATGAAGAACGTCACCGGCTACGACCTCTCCAAGCTGATCGCCGGATCCTTCGGGACCCTCGCTGTCCTGACGGAAATCACGCTCAAGGTGCTTCCAAAGGCGGAAACCGAACGCACCGTTCTCCTTTACGGGCTCGACGAAGCCGCAGCGGTCGCCGCGCTCAACGAAGCGTCGGGCCTGTCCTACGAGACGTCGAGCTTCGCCTGCTTGCCGGATGGCGCATGGCTCGGGCTCGCCCCGGGCTGCTGCCTCGCCTTGCGGTTGGAAGGACCGGCCGTGTCGGTCGATAAGCGATTTGAGGATCTCGCCGCCCATTTCGGGCCGCGCGGCGACATAAACGAACTTGGAGAGCAGGCGTCCCGCAAATTCTGGGCGGCGCTGCGCGACGCCGAGCCGGTGGCCGACGTCGCCGGGCCGGTCTGGAAGATCTCGACGGCGCCCTCCAACGGCGCGGCGTTGGTCTCGCGACTCCGCGCCGCTGACGTGCCGCTCGCGCGCTGGTACTACGATTGGGCGGGCGGCCTCGTATGGCTGGCGCTCGACGGCGCCGCGCCGGATGGAGGCAAGCCGGAGGACGCGTGCGCCGCGCTCATTCGCGCGACGCTGGCTTCCTTCGGGGGCCATGCGACCCTGGTGCGCGCCGACGATGGGATCCGTGCCGCGGTCCCCGTGTTTCATCCGGAAGCCGGTCCGCTGGCCGCCCTCTCTCGCCGCGTCAAGGCGAGCTTCGATCCCCTCAACATCCTCAACAGGGGCCGTCTCGGCCTCGAAGCCTGATCATGCAAACCGATTTCGCGCCCGACCTCCTCGATCGGCCGGCCTTCGCCGCCAGCGAGAAGATTATCCGCACCTGCGTGCATTGCGGGTTCTGTACCTCGACCTGCCCGACCTTCGTGCTGCTCGGGGAAGAGAACGATAGCCCGCGCGGCCGCATCTACCTGATGAAAGACATGCTCGAGAACGACCGCCCGGCGGACGCCGAGACGGTCAAGCACATCGACCGCTGTCTGAGCTGCCTGAGCTGCATGACGACCTGTCCATCGGGCGTCAATTACATGCATCTCGTCGACCATGCCCGCGCCCACGTCCAGAAGACCTACAGGCGCCCCCTGATGGACCGGTTGACGCGCCAGCTGCTCGGCTTCGTGCTCCCGCACCCCGGCCGGTTCCGGCTGGCTTTGCAGGGGGCTCGCCTGGCCAAGCCGTTCGCCGGGCTTCTGCCCAAACGTTTCGGGGCGATGTTCGGGATGGCGCCCGCCCACCTCCCGCCGCGCGGCACCAGCGACCGACCGGCGGTGCATGTGGCGGAGGGAATGCGGGTGAAGCGGGTGGCGCTGCTCACCGGCTGCGCCCAGCGCGTGCTCGACCCGGCGATCAACGAGGCGACGATCCGCGTGCTGACCCGCCACGGCGTCGAGGTCGTCGT
>CAXTFG010000132.1:0-8832 GCA_964243415.1 uncultured Beijerinckiaceae bacterium
TTCTGAGGCGTTTGCGACGATGGTCGACCAATGGATCACCACCGCCAGGGCGCCGCGTTTCGATCTCCCGTACACCGGTCTGGTCTATCAACCCATGTTGGAGTTGATGCTGTATCTGCGCAAAAGAGGCTTTAGGACATACATCGTGACCGGCCGTGGTCAAGAGTTCGTGCGTGTCTACAGCGAGCGTGTCTATGGCATTCCGCCAGAGCAAGTCGTCGGTTCGAGTGGCGCTGTCAGCTATCAACAGGTAGACGGCAAACCGGTACTCATGCGGGAACCAAAGATCTTCTTTGTGGATGACGGGCCTGGTAAGGCAGTCGGGATCAACCTTTTGATTGGAAAGCGTCCGAGTGCTGCCTTTGGCAACAGCAGTGGAGATGCCGAGATGCTGCAGTGGACCCCATGCCGGAGAGGGTGCTCGCCTGATGATGCTGGTGCAACACGATGATGCAACGCGCGAGTATGCGTATGGTCCGGCCAACGACCTGCCAGACACGCACGTTGGCACATTCCCTGAGGCGCTGGCGAAGCAGGCAAAGGAGAACTGCCCGATTTCCAAGCTGCTCACCGCCACGATCACGCTGGACGCGACGCTGCTGTCGTAGGGGCGGGTTCGCCGCGTGCCGGTCGCGGACCGGCACGCCTGCCCGCAGCAAATTGACCTCGACCATGCGCCGGCCTATCCCCGGCGGATCTTCTGCCTTTAACCACGTCCGCATGGCCCTCCGCTCGATCCTCGTCATTCCCGAACCCAAGCTGCGCCAAGTCTCCGAAACGATCGGGACGATCGACGCCGCGGTGCGCACGCTCGCCGATGACATGCTGGAGACCATGTACAAGGCGCCCGGCATCGGCCTCGCCGCGCCGCAGATCGGCGTGCTGAAGCGGCTCATGGTCATCGACGTCGCCAAACGACGGGACGAGGAGGCCAAGCCCGAACCGCTCGTGTTCATCAATCCGGTGATCACCTGGTCCTCGCAGGAGCGGTCCGTCTACGAGGAAGGCTGCTTGTCCATCCCCGACTATTACGAGGAGGTCGAGCGTCCGGCGGTGGTCCACGTGTCCTTCCTCGACCGCGACGGCAAGCCGAAGTCGATCGAGGCGGACGGCATCCTCGCAACCTGTATCCAGCACGAGATCGACCATCTCGACGGCGTGCTGTTCATCGACCATATCTCGCGCCTCAAGCGCCACCGCATCATCCGCAAGTTCGAGAAGGCTGCGCGCGGCGAGAGCGACGACCTCCCGCGCCGGTCGCGCGGCTAGGTGCGGGTCGCCTTCTTCGGTACCCCGCCCTTCGCTCTTCCGACCCTCGCCGCCCTTCTTGCCGCTAGCCACGACATCGCCGCCGTCTACACCCGCGCGCCGAAACCGGCGGGACGCCGCGGCCTGGACCTGACGTCCTCGCCGGTCCACGTGTTCGCCGAGGCGCGGGGCCTTCCCGTGCGCACGCCGCGGACGCTGCGCAACGATGAGGCTGTGGCCGCGTTCGCGGCGCTCGACATCGATGTCGCCGTGGTGGTCGGCTACGGCCTGCTCCTGCCCTCGGCCGTGCTGGCCGCGCCGCGGCACGGCTGCCTCAACCTGCATCCCTCCCTGCTCCCGCGCTGGCGCGGCGCGGCCCCGATCCAGCGGCCGATCATCGCCGGCGACACGGAGACGGCCGCGGCGGTCATGCTGATGGAGGAAGGCCTCGACACCGGGCCGGTCGCGCTCGAGGAGAGGTTGCCCATCCCACCGGAGGCGACCGCGGGCGACATGCACGACGTCCTCGCCGCGCGCGGCGCCGACCTCATGATCCGCGCGTTGGACCAGCTCGCCACCGGACGCCTGACCACCCGGGCGCAGGCAAAAGACGGCGTCCTCTATGCCGATAAGATCGGCAAGGCCGAGACGCGGATCGACTGGAGCGCGCCGGCGCCAAAGGTCCACGACCGCATCCGCGGCCTGTCCCCGACGCCCGGCGCCTTCTTCGAGATCGACTTCGGCCGCGGCCCCGAGCGCATCAAGGTGCTGCGATCCCGGCTGGCATCGAGCGGCGGACCTGTGGGAACGACACTGGATGACGCCCTGACGATCGGCTGCGGAACCGGCGCCGTCCAGCTGCTCGCCGTCCAGCGCGCGGGCAAGCCGCCGATGGAGTCCGCCGCTTTCCTTCGCGGCACGAAGGTGCCGGCCGGCACGGCCGTGTGATGCCGCGCTTCAAGCTCACCCTCGAATACGACGGGGCGCCGTTCGTCGGCTGGCAGCGTCAGGCCAATGGCCTCGCCGTCCAGGAGGCCGTGGAAAGGGCGCTCGAGGCGGTGTCGGGCGCGCCGATCACAGTCCGCGGGGCCGGCCGCACCGATTCCGGCGTGCACGCCACCGGCCAGGTCGCCCACGCCGACCTCCCCCGCGCCTGGCGCCCGGATTGCCTTCGCGAGGCGGTGAATGCGCATCTGAAGCCGCAGCCCGTTGCCGTCACCGCCGTCGAGGAAGCCGCCGACGACTTCGACGCCCGCTTTTCCGCGACGCGACGGCATTACGTTTACCGCCTGATCAACCGCCGGGCGCCGCTCACGCTCGAAGCCGGGCGCGCCTGGCTGGTGAAGCGCAGGCGCGACGCCGACGCCATGCACGAGGCGGCACAGGTCTTCGTCGGGCGCCACGATTTCTCGACCTTCCGCGACAGCGAGTGCCAGGCCGACAGCCCGATTCGCACGCTCGAATGTTTCGACGTGCGCAAGACCGGCGACCTCATCGAGATGTCCGTGTCGGCGCGCTCGTTCCTGCATCGCCAGGTGCGCTCGATGGTCGGCTCGCTGGAGCGGGTCGGCGCGGGCCGCTGGAGCATTGCGGACTTGCGCGCGGCACTCGAGGCGTGCGACCGCCACCGCTGTGGCCCGGTCGCCCCGGCCGCCGGGCTCTACCTCGTCCGCGTCGATTACGCCTGAGACGTCTCCCGCGCCCTGGCGCGCGCGCTGATGTCGAGCAGCGTGCCGACTGCCTGATCCTCGCCGCCCGTGCCGTTGGCGGGATCGAGATGGCGGCCGAGCCAGCGCCCGTGCTCGACCATCTTGGTCACGATGGGCAGCCGATCGGCCTCGTAGCGCTTCAGCGCGGTGGGGATGTCGGGCTCGGCGGCGAGCGCATGAGCGAGGGCGGCCGCATCCTCCACCGCCTTCGACGTGCCGGCGCCGGTATGGGGCCGCGCCTGAGCCGCCGCATCCCCGATCAGCACGACGCGCCCGAAGGCAAAATGCGACGAGACATGGTCGTTGACGGGCTGGATCGACGGCTTTTCAGTCGCCCGGACGTAGGCCGCATAGGCCGGCGATAGGAGCTTGTCCGCGGCCTGCCGCAGCTCGTCGACCACCTCCGGTCTCAGCTTCGCAGCTGGGATGTTGGGGTGGTGCGTCTCGCCGTCCGCGTCGGTGAGCAGGTCCTGCAGGTCGTGCGTCTCGTCGGCCGGCCGGTACCACACGAAATTGTGCCGCCGCTCGCCGGGCGCTTCCTCGCCGTTCGGACCAGGCACAGTGTAGCTGAGCATCTGCTCGTTGGGAGCCAGACAGAACGAGAAGGCGTCCACCAGCTCCTTTCGCGTGATGTCCGGCAAGTCGCGCTCCTCGACGAGACCGCGCCAGGCCACGTAGTTCGCGTAACGCGGCTGGCAGTCCGGCAGCAGCTGGCACCGGATCGAGGAGCCGACCCCGTCGGCGGCGACGAGAAGGTCGCCGTGTACCTGCTCGCCGCCCTCGAAGGTGATCGTGACGCCCGCCTCGTCCTGCTCGAAACTCTCGACGGAGCGGTCCTGATGATAGCGCTCGGCCGGAAAGGCCTCGTGCAGCAGCCGATACAGCGCGTCCCACGAGGTGACGATCTCGACGAGCGGACGCTCGCCGAGGACCGAGCCGTCGGCCGCGAAGACGACGCGCCGAGTGAGGCGTACGCCCGGCCGGTGCGCGACATCGAGGCCGACCGTCTCGAAGACGTGCCACATCGAATCCTGCGTGGTGATGCCGCCGCCGCGGCTCGACATGTCGTCGGCCACGCGCTCGAAGACGTGCACGTCCCAGCCTTGACGCAGGAGGAGGATGCCGGTGGTGAGGCCGGCCAGAGAACCACCGACGACGAGGGCGCGTTTTGACATGGGCGCACCCAAACCACAGTCCGGCGTGGGTTCAAGCGGTCCGGCGCGCGGCGAATGCGCCCTGCAGGCGCTCCAGCCCCTCCTCCACCTCAGCCGTCGACACGGCGAAGCTGAAGCGCAGGAAACGATGGCCCTCGACGGGGTCGAAGTCGAGGCCGGTGGCGGTCGCCACGCCCGTCTCGACCAGCAGGTCGCGGGCGAAATCGAGGCTGTTGCGCGTGAAATGGCCGACGTCGGCGTAGACGTAGAAGGCGCCGTCGGGCGGGGCGATGGTGTCGAGGCCGAAGCGCGGCATCGCATCGAGCATCAACGCCCTGTTGCGCCGGTACGTCTCGACATGGCCGTCGAGCTCGTCCCGGCACTCCATCGCGGCGAGGGCGGCGTGTTGGCTCAACGAGGGCGGCGTGAGGTAGAAGTTCGTGCTGTAGGCGCGCGTGCGCGCAACGATCTCCTCCGGGCAGACCATCCAGCCGAGCCGCCAGCCGGCCATGCTGAAATACTTCGAGAAGCTGTTGATGACGGTGGCCTCGGGCGCGAACTCGAGCATCGAGCGCGCCGGCGCGCCGTAGCTCAGGCCGTGGTAGATCTCGTCCGACACGATGCGGATGTTGCGCGCGTGGCAGAGGTCCGCGATGGCGCGCAGCTCGGCCGGTGCGATGATGGTGCCGGTCGGGTTGGCCGGGCTCGCGACGATGAGGCCCGCGGGCGTCGGATCGAGCGCGGCGATGTGCGCGGCATCGAGCTGGAAGCGGGTCCGCGCGTCGCAGGCGATCTCGACGGGTTGGAGGTGCAGCGCCCTGATCACGTTGCGGTAGGCGACGTAGCCCGGCCGCGCCAGCGCGATCCTGTCGCCGGGCTTGAACTGGCTCGATAGCGCGACGACCAGGGCGGGCGACGCGCCGGCGCTGAGGACGATGCGGTCGCTCGCGATGTCGAGCCCGTACTCGGTCCGGTACAGGTCGGCGATGGCGGCGCGGAGCTGCGGGCTCTCCCAGTAACCCATCCCGTCGGTGGCGAGGATCCGCTGCGCCGCCGCGATCGCCGCGCGCGGCGCCCCGGTCGAGGGCTGGCCGAACGCCATGAAGATGACCGAGCGGCCCGCCGCCCGCATCTCGTGGGCGAGCCGGGTGATCGAGACGGTATGGAAGGGGGCGACGTCGGGCGGGGCGTGCATGCTCATGTGCGGTGCGGGGTGTCGAAGGGCGGGCGTCCGGCTAGACGACCGTTTCTTCTGCGAGCCGGCGGACGACGTCACGCAGTTTCGCCTCGCGCTCGTCGCCCTCGCCCTCGCCATCTTTGTCGGGACGGAAGCCGGCGAGCTGCCTGTCGGCGCTGGTCCCGCGCCCGAGAATGTCGCGCGTCTTGAGCATCCAAGCGGTGTCGCCGGCGGCGTCCTCGGCCGCGATGGCGATCGCGGCTTCGAGCGCTTGCGGGACGGTGATCGTCCCGCCGTTCTCCGCGTCGACGAACTTGGCCGCGATGCCGCCTTGCTGGGCCTGCCAGATGTTCTCGGCGCAGATCCCGCGCTCGATGGGGCCGAAGCCGGCGTTGAGGTCGGGGCGCCGATGGACCGTGCGCAGGAGCGCGCGGTACAGCGCGGCGATCGCCACCGCATCGTCGAGGCGCGTGCAGCTGTCGCACACGCGTAGTTCGAGCGTCGGGTACTTGTTCGAGGGACGGATCAGCCACCACACGAAGCTGGAGTTCTCCATCACTTTCGCGGTGACGAGGCGGTCGACGAAGCGGTTGAACTGGCTCTGGTCGGCGAACAGTTCCGGCAGGCCCATGCGCGGCCATTCTGAAAATGCGGCGAGGCGGAACCCCTTCAGTTTAGTGTCGCGGCCCTGCCAGAACGGCGAGCTCGTCGAGAGGGCGTAGAAGAGCGGCAGGAACGGCATCACCCGGTTCATCAGGTCGATGCGCCTGTCGGGGTCGGGCACCGCGACATGGATGTGCATGGCGCACACCATCGAGCGGGCGGCGATCAGCCCGAACTCCGCTTCGAGCTGGCGGTAGCGCTCCTTCTCGGTCGTGTGCTGTTCGCTTTCCCGGGCGAGCGGGTGGCTGCCGGCCGCGAAGAGACGTAGCCCGTGATCGCCGGCGATGCGCGACAGGTCGGCGCGCATCCCGGCCAGCGCACCATGGGCCTCGTCGAAGTTCGTCCCCGGCTTGCTCTGGATCTCGATCTGGCCCTTCAGCAGCTCGTGGGACGCCGGCTCGACGGTGGCGGCGGCGGCCTCGTGAAAGCTGTCGAGCGCGGCCGCGGCCGGCGAGTGGCCGGTGTGGCCGTCGGCGAGGAAGTATTCCTCCTCGATGCCGAACGTGAAGTCTTCGGCCATCAATCCTCCTGGCGCGGTCTTTCGACATCCTGCCCGCAAAACTAGGCCGCGCGCCGGACAAAGCGAGCGGGATGCCGCTTCAGCCGAGCGGAACGCCCTGCCCCGCGACGAAGGCGCGGATCGGGTCGCGCAGGGAGTGTCCGCCGTCGATGCGGGAGACGAGGTCGACGACGAAGGCTTCCGTCGCGGCGAGGTCGGTGGCGAGCAGCGCGGCCTTGACCGGACCGATCGCCGCCGGGGACATCGACAAGCCGCGAAAACCGAGCGCGACGAGGACGACCGCTTCCAGCGGCTTGCCGCCCATCTCCCCGCAGAGGGTCAGCGGCGTCCCGTGCGCAGCCATCTTGTCGACGACCATCTTGAAGGCCCGGAGCACCGGCGGTGACAGCGTGTCGAAGCGGCTCGACACGCGGGTGTTGTCGCGATCGGCCGCGAAAAGGTATTGCACCAGGTCGTTCGATCCGACCGACACAAAATCGACCGCCTTGCAGATCTCGTCGAGCTGCCAGAGCAGGCTCGGCACCTCCAGCATGATGCCGAGCTTCAGATCGGCGGGCAGCCCGTGAGCGTAGCGCTCGAGGTAGGCGAGCTCCTGGTCGACGACGGTCTTCGCCTGCGTGAACTCCTCGATGGTCGAGATCATCGGGAACATGATGCGGAGCGTCCGGCCGGCCCCGGCGCGCAGCATCGCGCGGACCTGCGAGCGCAGCAGGGCCGGGCGATCGAGCCCGATGCGGATCGCGCGCCAGCCCAGCGCCGGATTCTCTTCCTCGACCTTGTCCATGTAGGGCAGGATCTTGTCCGAGCCGATATCGAGGGTGCGGAACGTCACGGGACGTCCTGCGGCGCCATCGAAGATGGACCGGTACAGCGCTTCCTGTTCGCGCATGCGCGGGAACCGGTGCGCGACCATGAATTGGATTTCGGTGCGAAACAGTCCGATCGACGTGGCTCCGGTCTCCTCGATGTGCTGCAGGTCGACGACGAGGCCGGCGTTCATCTGCAGTTCCACGGGAACGCCGTCGCGGGTCGCGCAGGGCACGTCGCGCAAGGCGCGGTATTGCTCCTGCCGCCGGGCGCGCAGCCGGGCCTTGTCGCCGTAGGAGTTCGCCACGTCGGGGGTGGGGCGCACATAGACGTCGCCGGTCGAGCCGTCGACGATCATGGCGTCGCCCTGCTCGGCGAGGTTGATGACATTGGCGACGTTGCCGACGGCCGGAATGCCGAGCGAGCGGGCGACGATCGCCACGTGGCTTTGCGCGCCGCCGTCCTCCAACACCAAGCCGCGAAGCTTGGCGCGATCGTAGTCGAGCAGGGCCGCCGGTCCCATCGAGCGCGCGACGAGAATGGCGTTGTCCGGCAGGCTCGCGTGATCGGCGACGAAACTGCGCCCGACGAGCTGGTGCAGCAGCCGGTTGGCGAGGTCGTCGAGATCGTGAAGGCGCTCGCGCAGGTAGGGGTCGGTCTGCCGCTGCATCTTGGCGCGGGCGTCGTTCTGCACCCGCTCGACGGCGGCCTCCGCCGTGAGGCCGCTGGCGATCGCTTCGCGGAGACGTCGCAGCCAGCCCCGATCGTTGGCGATGGCGCGGAAAGTCTCGAGGATGTCGCGTGTTTCCGCGCCGCCGTGGTCGTCGTGGCCGATCAGCCGGTCGATCGAGGCGCGCACCCCTTCCACGGCCGCGTCGAGCCGCTTCATCTCGTCCGGCACGTTCTCGGCGACGATCTGCTGGACGATGATGCGCGGCTCGTGGAGCACGGCGTAGCCGAGGCCGATGCCGTCGGTGACCGGGATGCCCGTCAGCGAGAGCGGGCGACGCGTCGCGAGATCGTCTTCCGACCGCGCGAGCGACTGCAATTCGCCCGAGGCGATCATCTCGGCGAGCAGCATGGCCGTGGTCTGGAGAACCTCGACCTCCTCGTCGATATAGAGCCGCCGCGCCTTGTTCTGCACGACCAGCACGCCGAGCGTGTTGCCGCCGCGCAAAATCGGCACGCCGAGGAACGAGGAATAGGCTTCCTCGCCCGTCTCCGGACGGTAGGAGAAGGCCGGGTGCTGCTGCGCGTCGGCGAGCGCGAGGCTTTCCGCCGTTTGCGCGATCAGACCGACGAGGCCCTCGTCAGCCCGCATCGTGGTGAGATGCACGGCTTCGCGGTTCAGGCCCTCTGTCGCGTAAAGCTCGAGCTTGGAATCGGCGCGCAAGACGTACACCGAGCAGACTTCCGCGACCATGTTCGAGGCGATATGGACGACGATGCGGTCAAGGCGAGTCTGGGCGCTGACCGGCTCGGCCATGACTTCGCGGAGTCTGCGGAGCAGCAGACGAGGACCGCCGTGAGCGACCTGCATGGCTCTCTCGTACC
>CAXTFG010000133.1:0-8684 GCA_964243415.1 uncultured Beijerinckiaceae bacterium
CGACGGCGACCGAACCGGAATCCGAGAAGAAAACGCGATCGAGATCGCCCGGCAGGAGAGAGGCGAGGCGGGTCGCCAAGCGCGCCGCACCCTCGTGGACGAGGCCGCCGAACATGACGTGCGGCATCACGGCGAGCTGTCGGCGTATTGCCTCGGCGATGTGGGGATGATTGTAGCCGTGGCACGCCGTCCACCAGCTCGCGATGCCGTCGATCAGCACGCGGCCGTCGGCGAGCTTGATCCGCGACCCCTCCGTCGCGACGACGGGCAGAGGAGGAGTAGCGATCTTCATCTGGCAGTAGGGCCGCCAAAGGTGAGCCCGCCCTCCGTCCATCCAGCGTTCGACAGGTTGCGTGATCATGCCGTCCGCTTTTGCATTTTGCGCCGTCGCGCGCCAGAGAAGGTCGATGTTCTCGCTCGATCGCTACGCCCTCCGGAAGCTCGACGACCTCCAGGCCCGCACGCTTCGACGCTCGCTCGCTGCCACGGCACGGGGCGCGTTCCCGCATGTCGTCCGGGACGGACGGCGGGTCGTCTCGTTCTCCTGCAACGACTATCTCGGCCTGTCGGTCGATCCCCGGGTCAAGGCGGCAGCGGTCGACGCCGTTGAACGCTACGGCGTCGGATCGGGCGCTTCGCGTCTCGTCACGGGCAACCACCCCCTCTACGCCGCGCTCGAAGCCAAGCTCGCGGCGATGAAGGGCACGCCGGCCGCGTGCGTCTTCGGCTCGGGTTATCTCGCCAACATCGGCGTGCTCGGCGCGCTGGCGGGCGAAGGCGATCTCGTCATCATCGACGAGCTGGCGCATGCCTGTCTCAACGCGGGCGCGAGCCTGTCGGGCGCCACCGTCGCGCGGTTCCGCCACAACGACCCCGACCACGCCGACGCGCTGCTCGCCGCCGCGCGCGGCAGGCACCGCAACGCCCTGCTCGTGACCGAGACGGTGTTCTCCATGGACGGCGATCGCGCCCCCTTGACCGAGCTGACGGAGCTCGCGCGACGTCGCGATGCCTGGCTCATGACGGACGACGCGCATGGGTTCGCCGTGGTCCGTCATGGTGAGGACGGGGCGCCTTTACAGATGGGCACGCTCTCCAAGGCGCTCGGCGGTTACGGTGGCTATTGCTGCGCCTCCGAACCCGTTGTCGCCCTGCTGAAGACGCGCGCGCGTCCGCTGATCTACTCCACCGCCCTGCCCCCGCCCACGGTCGCCGCGGCCTTGGCTGCGCTGGACATCATGGACGGCGAACCCGACCTCGTCGCGGCCCCCCTGCAAAAGGCGCGGCTGTTCACGCGCCTCCTCGGATTGCCCGACGCGCAAAGCGCGATCGTCCCGCTGATTCTCGGCACGCCGGAAGCCGCCCTCGCCGCCTCGGCAGCCCTGGCCGACGATGGTTTCCTCGTGACCGCGATCCGCCCGCCGACCGTGCCGGCCGGGACAGCGCGCCTTCGCTTCGCCTTCTCGGCGCGGCACGAGACCGCCGACATCGAGCGACTCGCCGAGGCCGTCCGCGCCCTGCCCGCTCTTGCGGAAGCGCTCGTGCCGCACGAACGGTCGACATGCCTGGCCTCTTCGTAACCGGAACGGGCACCGGGGTCGGCAAGACGTTCGTCACGGCTGGTCTGTTGCACGCCGCGCGGCGCGCCGGTCGTCCGGTCGACGCGCTCAAGCCGATCGTTAGCGGCTACACCGATGCCGATGCGGCGCACAGCGATGCCGGCATCCTGCTCGCCGCGCTGGGTCGCCCGATCACCCCCGACGCGCTCGCCGCAATCTCGCCTTGGCGTTTCGCCGCTCCTTTATCGCCGGACATGGCGGCCGCGGCCGAGGGCCGCCGACTCGACCTCGCCGACGTCACCGCCGCCTGCCGGGCCGCCGTGCGCGCCGACCGGACCACGCTGATCGAGGGCGTGGGCGGCGTCATGGTGCCGCTCGAGGCTCCTTCGACGGTGCTCGACCTGATGGCCGCGCTCGCCCTGCCGATCCTGCTCGTTTCCAGCAGCGAACTCGGCGCGATCAGCCATTGCCTGACGGCCGTGACCGCCTTGAGGTCGCGCGGGCTTGTACCGGAGGTGATCGTCCTCAACGAGACAGCGGGCAGCACCGTCCCGCTCGAAGCGACGGCCCGGACGCTGCGTGCCTTCTGCCCCGACCAAACATTCGTCTTCCTCCCGCGCGCGCCCGCGCCACACCTGTTCGACGACCTCCTGGCGCATCTCGTCGAGTGAGACACCCCTTCACCTCGAAGCGGACATGCTGCATAAAAGCGGCGCGCGGGTGTAGCTCAATGGTAGAGCAGCAGCCTTCCAAGCTGAATACGAGGGTTCGATTCCCTCCACCCGCTCCACTCGTCGGCAATGACCTGTGTTCTCCAGCGTTGTGTCGGGCCATGCGGCCTGGTGGGAGCGAGAGCGCCGCATACGCAACGAGTAGCGCGGCATATGTCGACGGCGCGGCGACCGGGAGTGATTGATTTGCGGCGTCCTCGAGCGCTGGTTTGCAGGATTAGGGTTCAGGACGGCGGTCCGGCTTGACCCGCATCGGGACCGCCGTTGATCCGCGCCGCTGCGAGAACGATCCCAGCAATCTGCGATGCTCGGCTTCCGGGGCTCCGTAGGCATCGCCCGCAAACTCCTCGGGGGCGACCCTGTTGACGATGCCGTGGCCCGCGTCGATGGATCAATTCATTATTGAGGCATCATCTCGGGCGACGCGACGGCAGATGACAACCAAGTGACGGACGATAGCCTGGCCGCCACCGGTCTCGCTGGAGCCGGTGACCTCGCGAAGATCGGCCTCGCCGCGAGCGACGTGCACGACGCAAGCGCCGCGCGAAGCGGCCATGCGCGCCGTCGCCAGCCCGACACCGCTCGTGGCGCCGGTGATCACCATCGCCTGGCGGTCGAGGCGCTTGGCCGTGAGGCGTGACAGGGACACTCCGAGATACCTGCCGACCGGACCGGGAAAGCGTCGGTACGTTTGCTGAGGATCCGCCGACAACGCCACATTGCCCAAAAAGGCTCTATCTACCGATCCGCCTTGGCGCTGCAGGTGGCATGATGGAGCGCGATCAAGGGCTCCCCCCCCCGCCGCAAGATCGCGTAACAGTCCGCTGCGGACGGCCAACGATCCACGGAGCGATCGGACAAAGTCGTTCAGCTTCGTTGCGATTCCTCTCGTCCGAAGGGGCGTCCGCCAGCCCGGGCTATCGCATTGCGCAATCAAACAAGGGGCGATCCGGACGTCATCGGCAGGAACGCAGCGACGCCGTGTTGCCAAACGCCGCGGAACTTGCAGGATGTGCTCCCTTGGGGAGCTGCAAATGAACATCATCCTGATCATTCTCGTCATCCTCCTGCTCGGAGGAGGTGGCTACGGCGTCTTCGGCGGCAACGCAGCTTTCGGCCCAAGTTTCGGGTACGGTTCTGGCGGCATCGGACTCATCCTGCTCATCGTGCTCGTCGTTTTCCTGCTCCGCGGCGCGTGACCAGCACTGCGACGAGCAGGAGAGCATAGGCGCGCTCGGGCGCAGACCGCGAAGAGTAGACCGCCGATCCGCGAGCCATTCTGCCCGATCCTGATCGATGCTCTTGATCTCGACCGCCATCTGGCGGCCGAGTCGCGGCTCGTCTAGGCTGGCCAGATGAATATCATCGCCATCGCGCAGCCTGTGCGAACAAGGCTCTGGGCGGCCTACCTTGTCGCCACCTTGATGACGCTGTTTGCGGTCGGCGCGAACAAACTTTTCGTTGAGGCCCTTCAGCCGTTCCCGCTCCTCATGGCGACGATGGCGACAACAGTCGTCGCTTTTCTCGGCGGTCGGGGACCGGCCGTCCTGACAGCAATCCTCACAGAAGCCTCCGCGCAATATCACCTGCTGGCCCCGTTCAACACGTCCGCGTTAACGTCGCCGGCGTTCTACATCGGTATTTTGTTTTACGCCGGCCTCTGCGCGATCGTCATCCTGCTCATGCACGGCATGTTCAGCACGAACGAAGCGCTGCAAGTCAGCGAGACATCGCTCAAAAGGCTCAACGATGAACTCGAGCAGCGGGTTGCTGTGCGGACGGCCACTCTGGTCGAGGCGCAGAAGGAGCTGCGCGACACGAACCAGAACTTGGAAGGCATCGTCGAGGCACGCGTCGGCGATCTCAGGGTCGCGAACGATGAGATCCAGCGGTTCGCCTACATCGTCAGTCACGATCTACGGGCGCCGCTCGTGAACGTCCTGGGCTTCACAAGCGAGCTCGATGCCCTTCGAACCGATCTCGCGGCCTTTCTCGACGAAGTCGAGAAGACGGCGCCGGCACTCGTTACAATGGAGCGCCGCCTCGCGATTGAGACCGACCTTCCCGAGGCTCTGGGGTTCATCCGGTCGTCAACCCAGAAGATGGATCGCCTGATCAACGCCATCCTGAAGCTGTCGCGCGAAGGCCGGCGCAAGCTGACGCCGGAAAACATCGATGTTGCCGCACTGGTGAAGGCACAAGGCGAGAGCCTGTCGCAGCAGCTTTCGGCGAAGAACGCGCAGCTGGTCGTCGAAGGCGATCTCCCGACGCTCACGAGCGACCGGCTGGCAACCGAACAGATCTTCGGCAACTTGATCGAGAACGCGGTAAAGTATCTCGCCCCTGGCCGCCCTGGTCATATCGTCGTCACCGGCAGTGTCGACGGACAATTGCTCTGCTACGATATCGCCGACAATGGCCGGGGGATCGACGCCAAGGATTTCGGACGGATCTTCGATCTTTTTCGGCGGTCGGGCGAACAGGATACGCCTGGCGAGGGCATCGGCCTGGCCTATGTCCGCAATCTCGCGCGCAGGCTCGGCGGGCAAGTCACGGTGCGTTCCGACTACGGTTTAGGATCGACCTTCTCTGTAGTCCTGCCGCGGACTTCTCGGTTGCGGTTCGACGAGGGCGCGCTCGAAGAGGTTGCATGACGACCGAGAATGCTCCGCTCGGTTGAGCCGAGCGGAGCATTGTCCATGAGCCGTGGGTAGATTAGCCGCCGGCTTGGTTCGGCGCATTGCCGAGGCCGGGCGCCTGGTAGCTCTGAACGCCAGCCGGCGTGGCGACGTAGTTCGTCGCTGCCGAAGCAACACCCATCCCGAGCGTCAAAGCGGCCACGGCCGCGAAAAGCATCTTCTTCATAATCAGTCTCCTTTGTTTGAACCTTCGTTCATGGAAAGGAGATGGTTACACTCCAGCCAGGGAGCCAAGATGTTTAAGAAGCGTATGTCATACGCCCCGCGTATGCGGCAGCCCACCTCACCTCATGCGACAGCCCGGCTTCACGAATCGGCTGGGGCTCGATCGGCCCGGGTGCGTCGCTTTCGTGCGGGCTGAACATCGAGCGTCACTGGACTGCTCCCGGACGTCATCGGCTTGTCGGGCTCGGCGGCTGGCCCGCCCAGCGCAACGCTCGATCTCTTGGACGATGCAGGCTGCTGCGGGTCGACGTTCCTGAACCGAATCATAAGTCCTCCAGGTGCGGGCACCCTGACCATAGCTGGCTGACGCCTCTAGCTCCATCAGCCGCCCTTCGACGGGTCCTTGTCCACCGTAGAATCCATGCTGTCGCCCGGGCGCTCGGCGGCATCCTCGGGCGATCCGTCGGTGGTGCCCGCTCGCCTCTCGCTTTTCGCTTTGGCCTTTTCGGTCTTCTTCGCGGCCTTGGCCTTCTGCCGTTCCCGCCGCTCGAAATCGTAACTCGGCGCGCGCGCCATGATCTTCTCCTCAAAAAAGCGGAGCAATAAAGGGATCCTATGAGATTGCCTAGCACGACACTTGAGCGGGTGAACACTTCCCGCGGTGACAGGATCACCGCGCCACGGAAGAAAACCGCAAGATAGGTTCGAGCGGTTGCGCGCTCATTTCGTTGCGGTCGACGAAATCGAGTTGTCTATGGAACTCATTTCGCCGTCGGCGACGCGGCGATCCGTGTATCGAAGCGCGATGGTCAGCGCCGGTCAGAGAACCCGGAGCTTCGCCATCGCCTCGGCGACCGGCCGCGCCCCATCCGCGTAATCCGCCCAGGCCTTCGCCTTGGCCAGCAAGGCCGGGACGGTCCGCAGCGTGTAGCGTCCCGGATCGAGATCGGCCTTCACTTGCGCCCAGGTCACAGGCATCGACACGGGCGCGTACGCCCGGCCGCGCGGCGACAAGGGAGCGACGGCGGTGGAAAGCCGGTCGTTGCGGAGGTAGTCGAGGTAGATCTTGCCCATGCGCGCCGCCTTCGACTGTTTGGTCAAGTAGCGCGACGGCGCGCTGCGCTCCAGAACGGCGCAGACATCGTGCGCGAAGGCCTTTGCCGCCTCCCAGCTCACCGGTGTTTTCGCAGGGGCAAGCGGCGTCACGACGTGCAAACCCTTACCGCCGGTCGTTTTGCAGAAAGGCACGAGGCCGATTGCTTCGAGCAGTGCCTTGATCTCTTTTGCAGCCTTGACAACGTCGGCAAAGGACACGTCCGGCGCCGGGTCGAGATCGAAGATCAGGCGGCCCGGCACGTCGGGCGCGCCCGGCGCGCAGTTCGACGGATGCAGCTCGAGGCCGCCGCTTTGGGCGACGGCGGCGAGCGCCTCGACTTGGTTCAGCACGAGATACGGTTTGCGATCACCCGATATGATCGTCGTGTCGAACAGCTTCGATCCGCCCGCCATTGCATGGCGCTGAAAGAAAGTCTGGCCGTCGATGCCGTCGGGGGCACGGATGATCGAGCAGGGGCGGCCGGCGACATGCGGCAGCAGCCAGGCGCCGACGGCCTCGAAATAGCGAGCAAGGTCCTGCTTGGTCACGGGCGTGCCGTCGCCGGCATCCGGCCACAGCGCCTTGTCAGGGTGAGAGAGAATGACGCCCATGACGACCGCGCGCCCCGTGCGGGTCGCTATGGCCGTTTTCGGCTTGGGCATCGTTGGCTTGGGCGTGGTCGGCTGGGGCGGCTTGACCGCTGGCTGGGCGGGGGCCGGCAACACAGGCGTCGCTGCGCCGGGCGAAGCCGGCGCTTCCGTCGCGACGTCGGCCGCGTCCTTGTCGTCGCGCAAGCCTTTGAACGAGGCCTGGCGCACCCAGCCGTCCCCCGTCCACCCGGCGAATTCGATCTCCGCGACGAGCTTCGGCTCGAGCCAGTGGATGTTGCGGTCGCGCGGCGGCGAGGCTTTCCGGTCGAAAGCGCTGGTCGCGCGCGCATGCGCCTTCAGCTTCGGCATGACCGCCTTGACGACATCGGCCGCGAACCCCGTTCCGATCCGCCCGACGTAGACGAGCTTTCCCGCGCGAAAGACGCCACCCAGTAGCGAGCGGAACTTGCCGCCGTTGTCGGTCCACGCGCCGACCACGACCTCGTGGCGCGGCCGGCATTTGGCCTTGGTCCAGGTCTCGGTACGGCCCGAGCGATAGGGCGCGTCGAGGCGCTTCGAGACGACACCTTCCAAGCCGAGTTCGCGCGCGGAGTCGAACACGGCCGCACCCTCGGTCGCGAAATGCTCGACGTAGCGCAGGGTCGCGACCGCTGGGCCGTGGTCGGCGAGCAGGTCCGCGAGGCGCGCCTTGCGCTCTCGCAAGGGATTTTCACGCAAATCTTCACGGTCGCAATGGAGCAGGTCGAAAGCGAAAAACAACAGGTCCCGGGTGCGCCCGTCGGCGATCGCCGCCTGCAGCGCGGAAAAATCCGGCTTGCCGCCGCCGTCGAGCGCGACGATCTCGCCATCTAAGACGCAATCGGGGAGCGTTTTCGCCGCCGCCGCGAGCGCGGAAAATTTCGGAGTCCAGTCGAGACCAGTGCGAGTGAGGAGGCGCGCCGCGCCGTTCTCGACGCGGATCTGCACACGATATCCGTCAAACTTGATCTCGTGCAGCCACATGGCGCCGATAGGCGGTTTGGCGACGGTCCGGCACAGCTGCGGCGCCACGAAGTCGGGCATCGGATCGGCCGTAGCGGTCTTGCGCCGGCTTCCGGGCGGCGTCTTCTTGGCCATCGCCCTGCGCGCTGTCGCCTTGTGCGCTGTCGCGCGTTTCTCTTTCGGCGACGGCGCCTCGGTCGCCCGCTTCGGTCGGGGAGAAGCGCCTCTGCGCTCGTCGCTCGCCAGGCCTCGGTTCGAGTTCCAAACCGCATCGGGCGGAGGCGCCTTGTCGGCACCGAGCATGAACGGCTTCGGCGCCCTGCCCTTGCCGGCGGCAATCGTCGCAAGGAGGCGGCCGGACGCCACCGATTTGTCGATGGCGAGCACGCCGCCGCCGTCTTCCCGATCGTTCGCGGCTCCGTCGCGATGCTTGATCAGCAGCCAATTGCTGCGCTTGCCGCCGAAGCGATCCTTCTTCATGCGCACCAGAACGAAGCTGCCCTTGAGGTGCTTGCCAGCGAGCGCGAACTTCAGTTCACCGGCTTTCAGGGCCGCTTCGGGATCGCCGTTCTCCGGTTCCCAATGCCCACGATCGAAGAGCTGGACCGTGCCGCCGCCGTACTGCCCCTTGGGGATCGTGCCTTCGAAGTCGCCATAGCCGAGCGGATGGTCCTCCGTCTCGACGGCTAGGCGTTTGTCGGTCGGATTGAGCGAGGGGCCCTTGGTGACCGCCCACGACTTGAACACGCCGGCGAGTTCGAGCCGCAGATCGTAATGGAGCCGCGTCGCATCATGGCGCTGGACGACGAAGCGCAACCGGTCCGACGGGCGGACGCCGACAT
>CAXTFG010000134.1:0-1670 GCA_964243415.1 uncultured Beijerinckiaceae bacterium
GCCAAGCCGTTCAGGCAACTCGGCCTCGATCCCGGGCGCGATCTGATCGAGAACGCGGTGAGCGCCCATTATCGGCAAGGCGGCGTTCTCGTGGATACCGACAGCATGCGGTCATCGGTGCCGGGCCTCTATGTCGCCGGAGGCTTGGCAGGACACCACAACGGCCTCATCGCCCTCGCGACCTACGACGGCAAGATGGCAGCGGAAGGCGTACAACGAGATTTGTCGTCGCTTCCGCCGTGCCCCTCTCCGCAGGCCGAAGTCGAAGGCGAGCGCGCGAGGCTCGAGGCTTTACGGCGACCCGTCGAAGGCGCCGAGGAGGCGGTCCGCCCGTCCCAAGTGCAGGACCAGCTGCGCACGACGATGTGGAACAACGTCGGCATCGAGAAAGACGCCGAAAGCCTTGAGGCCGCGTTGCAGGCGCTCGCGGAAATCCGCCGTGCGCTGCTCCCGCGCATGCGGGTCAGCAACGCCACTCGCCGCGCCAGTACCGAATGGCTTGATGCCATCGACGCCGTCAACATGGTCGATGGATGCGAACTGATCGCTCGCTCCTCGCTCGAACGGCAAGAGAGTCGAGGACCCTTCATGCGTCGCGACTTTCCGGAGACCGACAACGAGCTGTGGCTTGCCGCAAACATTCTTCACCGCACGGAATGGGGCGGCATACGTGCCGAACGCAGGCCTTACTCCCTGCCATTCCTTCAACCAGGGTTCACACGACGTCCCAACATGGAAGTCCCGTGGTGACCGATGGGGTGGATGCCGAACGGATGAAAGAAAGCGATCGGCACCAGTCGGTCACGACCAGCTCCGCTCATCTCAAGGCAGGCGATCGGCTTTCGATCGAGTTGTATCGATCAGACCCCGCCGTGCACTTTCTGCGGTTTGAGGTCACCTACACACCAAAAATGCGGGTGCTCGATGTGCTTAATCATCTAGCGGACCAGCAGGCGCCAGATCTGGCCTACCGCTGGCTGTGCGGGAGCAAGATGTGCGGCACCTGCGCCGTCAGGATGAACGGACGTGAGGTGCTGGCGTGCTGGGAGGCCGTCGAACCCAGCATGCGGATCGAACCCCTCCGCAACCTTCCCGTCGTTCGCGATCTCGTGATCGATCGCGCTCCTTATGAGAAACGGGTGGCCGCCTTCGAGCCCTGGATCGATCGTCAGGAAAGAACCTATCGAGGATTTCCCGAACCTCTCTCGCATACAGACATGCGCGACGCGTCGAAAGCGCTCGATTGCATCTCATGTTTGGCGTGCTTCTCAGCATGCCCCGTGATCGGGCTTGGAAGTGAGACCGATTTCGTGGGTCCCGCTCCGCTCGTGCAATTCGCCCAGACAGCACTCGACCCGCGTCAGAACCCAAGGAAGGTGGCCGCCGCGCTCGAGGGAGCTGGCATTTCGAGTTGTCTGTCCTGCTACAAATGCGAGGAAGTCTGCCCAGCCCACATCCCGATCGTGGCCGGGATCATCGAGCCGCTCAAACGCAAGGCGTAAGCAGCGCTCGACGCGATGCGGCGACATCCCTCGAGGATCGGCGCCTCAACGCAGGCGAGCATGCGTTTTGAGAGATTGGACGATGACGGCCGATGAAGCATCTTTGCCCGCCGGCGACGCTGAAGCTCGACTCCTTGCATGCCATGGTCCGCGCACACGAGAGTGCCC
>CAXTFG010000134.1:1770-8657 GCA_964243415.1 uncultured Beijerinckiaceae bacterium
CGTTGGAAGCCACGCAACCCCCTCCGTCAGATGGCGCCCCAGCGGGTATGAGCGCCGGCCTCCTTCGTTTTGTCGTAAGCGCGTGCCTGATCATTGGCGCAGGCCATGCCATGGCGGACGAAGTGCGCGTGCTTGCGACCGGAGTGTTCGCGAATAGCTTACGCGATCTCCACGCTTCTTTCTTGGCGAGCAACGGGACGGAGTTTCGAGCGACGATCGCGAATGCTGGCCAAGTCCAGGCAAGGCTTGTCGCCGGCGAACCCGCTGATGTCGTGATGACGTCGTCGGCCGGTTTGGACACCCTGGCTCGCGAGGGACGGGTGAATGGCGCCAGCAAGGTTGAGATCGGGCAGATGCGGCTTGGGCTCGGCGTGCGCGCAGGCGCCCCGACTCTCGAGGTGACGTCGCCGGACCAAGTCCGTGCGCTTTTCCTTGCCGCACCGGCGATCGCCTATATCGATCCTCATGGCGGCGCAACGGCAGGCACTTTCGCCGAGAAGGCCTTCAGCCTGCTCGGCATTGCAGATGCCGTGCACGTCAAATCGATCCTTTGCGGGGATGGTGCTCAGGTCGTCGCGGCTCTCGTATCCGGCCGCGCGACGATCGGCATGACGCAGGCCAGCGAGATCCTTGGTACGCCGGGCGTGTCCTTCGCGGGGTATTTGCCTGACACGCTGAATACGATGTCGACCTATGCGGCCGCGACCGTGGCACCGAAGCCGCCTTCCTCCGCTGTCGCGTTTCTCCGATTTATGCGAAGCCCGACGGCATTGGAGCGTCTTCATCGCGCGGGTTGGGATATGCGTGACTAGAACTGGTTTATCACACAACTACCGTCGGCCCCTCCTGGGCAGCTCTCGAAGACGGCGGAGCTTGCGGGCTCCATACCCCAAGTCTTCGATTGGTCCGCGTCACCGACGAGGAACTGCTTTAGTCCTGAGCGGCTACGGCGCGATTGCCACGCCCGACTCCACCCCAAGCGAAGCCGAATAGGCCGGGATGAGTCGACAGCGTCACCGTTGAAGCCCTGGTCTCACGCGCAACCACTCGTCTTGCAACAGAGACAACCGAGTGGGCGCTACTTGCATAGAACGTGAAGCACTGCAGCGGTGATCGCAAGGCCGTCCGATGGTTTCAAGATTAGCTGACGCAGCTCAGGAGAGCGATGTGTCGGGGCTGAGTGATTGCTTCGGGTGCCCGAACCATCGCGAAGCGGCTTCGTCGAGTTCGGCTGGACCACGCTGAGTGTCACCGGCCCAGGCGACGATGCCGTCGGGTCGCACGAGAAGCGCGCGCACGCCAAAAGAATTTGTTGCGTCACTCACGACATAGCGGATCCGATCGCTCCAGCGTTCCGCGAGAGCACGTAGCGGCTTGGCAGCGTCGAGGTCCAGCAATAGCCCCTTGCCCGTCGTGAGCTGCCCGCCGAGCGTTGTGCCATCCGCCAGCTCGAGCTCGGGGGCGCTCCGGCCGACGAGGAAATGATCGCCCCCGAGATCGTAGCGGAGGGAGGATCCCCACACGCGGGCGGCGAAATAGGTCGCACCATCGGTCGTCTCGATGAGATCGCGGAGGATCGCCTCGAGCGCGCGTGTTCCCCGGTCCGGCCGCATCAGCGCCACCTGGGCGCGCGACCAGTCCAGCACCTCAGCGCTGACCGGGTGCCGTTCTCGCGTGTAGCTGTCGAGCAGGCCGTCCGGGGCGGTGCCGCGGATGGTGGCGGCCAGTTTCCACCCGAGATTCATGGCGTCGCCGAGCCCGAGGTTGAGACCCTGGCCGCCGAGGGGAGAGTGAATATGCGCAGCGTCACCGGCGAGCAGCACCCGACCGTTGCGGAAACTCGCCGCGTGATAGGCGCGATCGGTCCAGGTCGTTGCAAGGTGAAGGGCTGTCACCGTGACGTCGGTTCCTGAGACGCGGCGCAGCACCGCCTGCACATGTTCCAGCGTGATCGGCTGGGTCCGGTGGAAGGCGCCCCCGTCGAAGTCCACCATCGCGATCGCCCCGGGCGGGGTATAGGTGTACGTGCCCGTCGACGAACGGTGGCGCCCGGGACGAAGCATGGCGGGGTCGGTTACTTCGATCGCGGCGGAGTAGCCGGTAAATTCGGGGTTGGTGCCGACGAAGTCGAAGCCGCCTGTCCGGCGCACCGTGCTGCGGCCGCCGTCACACCCAACAAGCCAGCGGCCGTGGAACAGCACCCCGCCGGCGCTGACGATGATACCGTCTTTCGACTGTTCGAGGCCGTCTATACCGACGCCGCGGCGGATGTCCGCGCCGAGTTCGTCGGCGCGCGCGGCCAGCACGTTTTCGATATGCTCCATCTCGACTGCCAGGGGAGGACTAGTCGGACCTGGCAAGCGATGCGGCCATGCCGAGGGGTCGATCTTGTCTTGATAGAACTGGATGCCCGCGAAATGGCCCCCGGGTCGGCGGGCTTGGCTCATCCAGTGGGCACCCGCACCGCCCGCGCCAGAAGTCGATGACCTGATCACATCGAGCAAGCCGCGGCGGTGGAAAGTTTCGATCGTGGGCATAGACAGGCCGCGAAGGCCGAACGGCAGCCGCTTCAAGGGCGAGACCGGGTCCTCTGCCTGCTCCAGCACCAGGACCGAGACACCGGCGAGGCGCAACTCACAGGCGAGAAACAGGCCGACCGGGCCGGCGCCCGCGATCAGGACATCATGGGTCGGGGTCACGTCGCTTGAGCCTCTTGAAAGAGCGGGCGTGCCGACCCGGCCCGCCCCTCGCCGCCTCCGTGATCTCCCATCCCGGCGCTCGTGAAGAAGTCGATCAAGCCGAAGGGGGCGCGTTCGTCGAGGCAGAACGCCAGGATCCGGTGCGCCTCCATGGCGGCCGCCTCACCACGCGGGAACATCGCCTGTTCATAAGCGGCGAGCGCCGCCTCGCTGTCGCCGGGATGCGTCGCGATCGCAGCAGCTAGCTCGGCGCCGTCGAGCAGCGCTAGGTTCGCGCCCGCGCCGGCCGGTGGGGCGAGGTGCGCAGCGTCGCCGAGAAGCGTCACGCCGGGCGTGCGCTTCCACCGGTGCCCGGGCGGCAAGGCATGGAGGGGGCGCAGCACCGGCGGAGTCTCCCCGTTGGTGATTAACGCCGTGAGCGCCGTCGCCCAGCCATCGAACTCGGCCGCGATCCGCGCCGTGGCAGCCATGGGATCGGTGAAGTCGATGGCGGCAAACCAGTCGGCGGTGCGGGTCAGCGCGACATAAGCGTGGAGCACGTTTCCCGCCTCGCGGTGCACGAAGATGCCTTGTCCTGGCGCGAGCGCGAACATGGCGCCGCGACCGGCGGCCTCGGCCGTTGCCGGATGCCGTGCATCGACGTCGTCGAGGTAGGTCTCGACGAAGGAGGTACCGGTGTAGGCCGGTACTTCGCTCGACAGAAGAGGGCGCACCTTCGACCAGGCGCCATCGGCGCCGACAAGAAGCTGGCTGGTGACGGTCGCTTTGTTTTCGAATGTCAGTTCATGTCGTCCGTCGCCGATCGGGGCGACCGTGGTGAGCTTGCACCCCCAGTGGATTGTTCCCTCGGGCAAAGATTTGTAGAGGATCCGACGCAGCTCGCCCCGCAACACTTCCGGGCGCCCGCCGGTACCGTCATCGCTTTGCTCGAAAAGCACCGTCCCACGGCGATCGAGCAATCGTGTCGCCTCGCCGCCCTCGTGGATGATCGCTTGGAAAGCGTCGGTCAGGCCAGCCGCGTCGAGCGCGACCTGCCCCTCGTGAGCGTGGATGTCGAGTTGGCCGCCCTGCGTCCGAGCGCCGGGAGAGGGATCAGCCTCATAGATCGTCGCCGGGATGCCGTGGAGGTGAAGGATGCGGGCAAGAACGAGCCCACCAAGGCCCGCGCCGACGATTGTGACAAGTGCCATATGAGCCTTGCTGACGCATGGAACTACGTTCCACAATGGTCTTGGAGCATTGTTCCAGTTGTGTCAAGAGAACCCTAATGCCAGGCAAGACTCGACGACCCGCACGACGCGCCGACGCACTTTCGAAAAAGCGCATCGTGGACGCCGCTATCGAAATTCTCGATGCGGAGGGCGAGACTGGCTTGACGTTCCGCTCATTGGCGGCGCGGCTGGCGACCGGCAGCGGCGCGATCTATTGGCATGTTGCCGACAAGGAGGCCCTGCTTGCGGCGGCGACCGATCAGGTCATCGCCAAGGCCACGACGCTCGAGGTCGCGCGCGCGTCGCCTCAGGAAACGATTCGCGCTCTTGCTCAAGCAGTGTTCGACGCCATCGACGCGCATCCCTGGGTCGGCGCGCAGCTGTCCGGCAACCCGTGGCAATACGCGGTGCTACGAATCTTGGAAGGCGTCGGCGCGCAAATAGCAGCGCTCGGCATGCCAGAGCGGGCACGCTTCAACGCTGCGACGGCGCTTCTGAGCTTTATCCTCGGCCTTGCCGGACAATACGCGGTGGGCTCCCGCCACCTCGCCGGTGACATGGACCGAACCGCGTTTCTTCGCACTGTCGCCGCGCGATGGGGGCAACTTGATCCAGCTCAGCACCCATTCGTCCGTCAAGTGGCGACGCAGCTGCCGGAGCACGACGACCGCGAGCAATTTTTGGCCGGGATTAACCTTATCCTCGCCGGCATCGAGACGGTTCGATGATGAAAAGACGGCTCTCGCGTCGACGCGCGTGCGTTCGATGGCGGGTCTTGGCGCAAGCAGCTTTCCGCATCCGGAAGGCGATCTCGAGCCCGGTAGTCTGGACACGGTGGCAGTGGTCAATCGCGGGCGTGTCGCCATCCGCTCTGTCGCGACCTCTCGCACCCTCACGTCGACTTGCTTCTACGCGGCGGCATGATCAACGTGATGCGCGACCGCAATCATGCGGCCGAGCCCCAATCCGAGTCCCTCGCGCGGCTGGCGTCGATGCAATGCAAAACTCTTCTTCGGCTATGGTCGCGGTGCCGGCCGGATCCCTCGTCGGACTTCGCATCCTGGAGCTGGGCCATTTCGCAGCGGCGCCGTTCTGTACCCGGCTTCTCGCCGGCCTCATGCCCGAGACGGTCAACAAGCCGTTGCCGTTGTGACTGCAGCCCGCCAAACGAACATGCTCGTCACGCTCACGTGCCCCTCGTCGATCGGCACCGCTTTTATCGCGATCTATTCGATAGGCGGAAGGCCGTACGACCAAGCTGCGCACGCTAGAAGAATGTAGAGGGGCGCTCCGCGCCTCTTCCAATTGATCACAGAAGTGGTCGAGCAGCCGAGTACGCATGACGCCTTGCGAATCGATAGTTGGCTTTTCTGCAACCAGCGCGCAAACGCGCCGCAATTGTCCCGCTGATCCATCTCAAGCGCACCCCGGATGACCTCTGCGCGATCGCCACCGAAATGGGCGAGGATTCGCGGTGCACTTTCACCCCCAGCTTTGGAGGCTGTTCCAGCGTGCGGTTGGTCCGAATGTGCAGCGCTGCACATCTGACCTCACTAGTGGCAAAACCAGAGTACGATGGCAAACCTCGCTTTGCTGGACTGGTTTCGCCTTGCACTCAGCCCCTCAAGTCGGCACTCCGCCGAAGCTGTTCATAACCACCGCATATCGCAGCGCCCACGAAAAGTAGGGACGACGGTGTGTCGGCATTCAGCTCGTCGTTGATGCTTTGGCCGACGAACGCTATTGAAGCCGGAGGGTCGTGCTGTCGGAAGAGGGTTGCCATGCGCAGATACGTCTCAGCTCTTGTCTTGGTCGTCGCTACGTCCGGTGCACAAGCTGCGTCGCCCGTCGGTGAATGGCTGGTGCAAGACCGTTCCGCGCGAGTGCTGATCCGAAAATGTGGCGGAGACCTCTGCGGGAAGATCTCGTGGAGCTCTGACGGCAAGGATATCGGTCGTCAGATCCTTATCTCGTTGAAGCCCGACGGCGCGCAATGGACCGGCACTGTCGTCGACGTGCGGGACGGTACCACCTACCTTGCTCACGTCTCGTTGCAGTCGCAGAGTTCGTTGAAACTGGATGGCTGCGTTCTGGGCGGCGCAATCTGCAGCGGCGAGCTTTGGACGCGGTACAAGTAGAGGGTTGCGCCGGCCGCCGTTCGAGACTCAGCTTGCCCTTGCGTGTCGCGACGTGATGGGCATTGCTGCGATCCACCAAGGCGCCGGGCAGTGTTAGCCATTGCTCCGGTAGCCTCGGCGAGGTTCGTGCGGAGCAAGGGCGCGATCAATGCAGCTTGAAACCGACTGGCGCGATCATCGGATCCAGCCAGCACCACGAGTGCGATCCTGCGGCTCTGCAGGTTGGCCATGATCGATGCTCGCCGATCCCTGTCTCGCCACGTGCTCTTGGCGACGTTGGGTCGCTCGCCCCATCAAGCGTCGCCTTCCGGATCGGTGATCTGACCTAGGCGACCGACATCCCTGTCCATCGGCCCGGGCGAAGCGGCAGGTGGCCGTCGCGGCGATGTAGTCATCTGGCAGTCTACCGCTCGCGATGTTGTGCAACGTGCGTCCGCTCACCAAGCAGCAAGCGCCGATCAGATCGTGGCGGCGTCCTTTAGACGAATGTTGATCGGTCTCGAAGACGTCACTCGGCAGAGACGACTCGCTGTCGCCGGTTGCGTCGAAGAAGCCGATGCGCAGGCTGCGAAGGGGCGTCGGCTTGTCTTTCCAGGCCGCCGGGGTGGACATGGACTTTTCAGTCAGCGACGCGCCCAAACGGAGCTCGCACCGGCCTCCATTTGGCCCAATATTGCACGGAAGCTCCATCGACCCGTCTTACGCCGTGTTGAGTTCAGGCCGATGAGCCGTCTTCTAGCTTCTGTCTTACTGGCCTCGTTCTTTTCGCTGATGGTCGACCCAAACGGAAAGTCGGCAATCAACGAGTCTCCCGTCTTCTCGTCGCCTGCCCATAAGCG
>CAXTFG010000135.1:0-5507 GCA_964243415.1 uncultured Beijerinckiaceae bacterium
ACAACTTCATGGTCCAACGGCCAGACGGAAGGCCAGGTGACGCGACTGAAGCTCGTGAAACGCCAGATGTACGGCCGGGCGAAGATCGATCTCCTGCAAGCTCGGCTCATCGGTGCCGCATAACCGGGCGCCATCATCAAAAATGCGACAGAGCCACTTTTGCAGGCCGAAACACACCCGTCACGGCTGCGAAGTAACTGTGGTTGAGCGCGCGGCCGACTTTCGCGACGGCGGACAGAACGTCGACGTCCGGGGCCTGGGCCGCGAGGTGCTGCGGCGCATGGGCTGGAGGAAGCGGCGCTCGACAACGGCACCTGGGAACTCGGGACGGCATGGATCGGCGGCAACGGCAGGGTCGCCGCGCGCTTCATGCTTGACGGCAGGGGGGACGGTCCCACGGCCGAGATGGAGATCCTGCGCGGCGACCTTGCTCGCCTTTTGTACGAAGCCGCGAAAGAACAGACCGCCTTCCGCTTCGGCGACGGCGTGCGCGCCATCGAGCAGGACGGCGACTCCGCGATCGTGACGTTCGTCGGCGGCTCGACGGAACGCTTCGACGCCGTCGTCGTGGCGGAGGGTGTCGGCTCGTCGACCCGCGAACTCGTCTTCCCCGGCGAGAACGACCCTCGCTGGATGGACATGGCGATCGCCTTCTTCACCGTCCCGCGCACGGCAACCGACGACCGGCTATGGCGCTGGTACAACGCGACCGGCGGAAGGGGCGTCACCCTGCGCCCCGACACGCACGGGACTACCCGAGCGATGCTGATCGTCCAAGGGCCGTCCGTCAGTGACGAGCAGGACTGGGGGGTCGGGCGGCAGAAGGAGTACCTGCGCGAGAGGTTCTCGGACGTCGGCTGGGAAGCCCCGCGCGTGCTCGCCGGACTGGACGGCGCACCCGATTTCTACTTTGAAGTCCTTAGGCAGGTTCGGATGCCGAATTGGTCCAAGGGTCGCGTCGCGGTGGTGGGAGACGCGGCATGGTGCGCGACGCCGCTTGCAGGCATGGGGACGACCCTCGCCATCGTCGGAGCCTACGCGCTGGCCGGAGAATCATCCCGCGCCGGCGCCGTCCGCACGGGCTTCGCGGCCTACGAGAGATACATGCGGCCGATGGTAGACAAAGCGCAGTCCATCCCTAAGCTATATCCGAGGTTGATGAATCCGCGGACGCGTATAGGCATCCGGCTCCTTCACGGCGCGCTGAACGTGGCAAGCAGCCGGGTCGCTCGTGCGATAGCGTTTCGCTTCACCGCTCGTAGACCCGAGAAGCCGGGACTGCCCGACTACTTTGCCGTCCGGCTGAAGCCGTTCGCGGGCACCTGTTGATCTTAAGCTAAGCTCGAGATCGATCTGCAGGGAAGCGCACCAGTGGTGCCTTTGACCGCGGCGCAATGCCCCCTCGCGGCCGACCCCTGAACCGCTAGAGCATTTCCAGCTCACTCGCGCGCATAACCCGAGCTTGCGAGGTAGTTTGCGCATTCGTTCGGCGTGAGCGAGCGTATAAGCCGGCCGATCTCCTCGCTCAGGGACTGCAGGGTTCGCGCCTTCATCTTGCGAAGATGCGCCTTCAGTTTGCGAACATCTTCTCGATCGGGTTGAGATCGGGGCTGTAGGGCGGCAGGTAGAGGACGCTGGCGCCGGCTTTGCGGATCGCCGCCTCGACGCCGGCGACCTTGTGGGCGCCGAGGTTGTCCATCACCACGACGTCGCCTGGCTTCAGCACCGGGACGAGCATCTGCTCGACATAGGCAGGCAAGGCCTCGCCGTTCATCGGGCCGTCGAGCACGAGCGGCGCCACGACGCCGTCCGCGCGCAGGCCGGCGACGAAGGTCGTCGTCTGCCAATGGCCGTGCGGCGTGGTGTCGACGAGGCGCTCGTCCTTCGGTCCCCAGCCGTAGAGACGCGTCATGTTGGTCGCCGCGCCCGTCTCGTCGAGGAAGACGAAGGCGGCGCTGTCCATGAAGCGCTGCCAGACGCGCCAGCGCGCGCGGCGCACGGCGACGTCGGAGCGCTCCTGCTCGGCGGCCTTCAGAGACTTTTTTTATGCGACAAGCCGAGCTTGCGCAGCATCTCCCAGATCGCCGAGATCGACACGGTGAGGCCGCGCTCCGCGATCAGCGCCGCCTTGATCTCCTCGAGCGTGATGCCGACGCGCGTGCGTGTCAGCTCGCGCAAATAGTCCTCGTGGCCCGCGAGCTTCGGCCGGCGATAGCCGCCGATCCGGCCCGGCGCCGTCGAGCCGGTCTCGCGCACGCGCTGCATGAGCTTGACCGCAGCCGACGGGCTGACCGCGAACCGTGCCGCTGCCTGCCGTCGCGAGCTACCGTCCTCGATCGCCGCCACCAGCCGCTTGCGAATATCCTGGGAAAGAGGTGCCACCATCCGAGCCCCGCGCCGATAAACGACACCGTGGAATCTGACTCGGCGATTCTAGGCAAGGCCGAAATGCTCTAGCGGCCGTCACACCAAAGGAACCTATGATGTCGAGCTATCGCCTATCGCTAGCTTGTGGAGGAAGGTTCGAACGCGATCCAGAAACAAGTCGGTAGGTTCAAGACCACGTTCGCTTTCGTGCGCTGCGATGTCATTCTTGATTGCGGCTTGGCCGCGCCGTGCCAGCTCCTCGAGCGCGTCTGAGAGCTGGGGTCGGGCGGCGATAGCCGCCGAGATTGCTTCCCTGTTCAGCCTGTATGCAGTCATTGAGGTCAACGTCGTCGCCGTAGCGGCATAAGGAGCACCCGTGATCAATCCAATGGCCCCTAATGTGCCGCCCGGCCCCATCCGGTGCACGATTCTGTTTCCCGCCGCTGTCTCCGCCGTGATCTCGACCGCGCCGGAGGCGACGATGTAAAGCGCCTTTGGACTTTCTCCTTTGCCAGGGTGGCCAGCGCGGGAACAGGCGCGGTAGTACGGCGGCGCAGAAGAGAACAACAATCGCGATCGCGAGATAGCTTTGCACGTTCATCTCTATGACCATTACGTCACCACTGAAGACTCGCAATGACGTTTGTGCTGCCGGCGCTCGGCAGCGCGATCGGAGGTCATCTTCAGACGGTCACCACGATCTTTCCGACCTGTTCGTTTGATTCCATGTAGCGGTGAGCGTCGGCGATGTCGTCGAGTCTGAACGTCTTGGCGATGACCGGTTGCATGATGACCTCCTAGGGGCGGATACGCGGTGGGCGAAAGATTGGGTGCTGTCTGCGTCTTCTCAACCATCGTCGGTGGCCAGCCCAGCGTCGGCAGCATGCTACGTAGGCGCAAGCTGCCGCTGGCCGCTCTGTTACCACTGAAGGCAGGCGCGCTTTCGCTCAGATTGAGAAGCCGCCGTCGACGTCGATCGTGGCGCCGGTGACGTAGGAGGCGTCGTCGCTCGCCAGGAAGGCAGCGACGGCAGCAATCTCCTCCGGTCGACCATATCGCTTCAATGCCGTCATGCCGGTCATCACACCGACGACGGGCCGATCGTCGGCCGGGTTCATGTCCGTTGCGATCGGCCCCGGCTGAATCACGTTGACAAGTATGCGACGAGGGCCGAGGTCCCGCGCCCAGCCGCGTGCCATGGCAGCGATCGCGGCCTTCGAGCCGCCATAGATCGCCGTGCCGGGAAACGGCATCTGATGCGCGTTGACGCTGCCGATGACGATGACCCGACCGCCGTCGCGCATGGTCGGCAGCGCCGCAGCGGTCATTGCCGCGACGCCCTCGACGTTGACGGCGAAGTGCCGCCGGTGCGCGGCGAGATACTCGTCTTCTCCCGCCGTGGAAATATCGATAAAGTCTGACACACCAGCGCTGTGGACGAGGATGTCGAGACCACCGAGGGCTTCGGTTGCGCGTCCCACCGCGGTTCGAGCGGCTGCAACATTCGCCGCGTCTGCTTGGACAGCTTCGCCTCGACGACCCGCAGCAGTGGTCGCCTCGACGACCGCCTCAGCGGAAGCGCGATTGCCGACGTAGGTGATGGCCACATCGGCGCCTGCCGACGCCAACCTTTTGGCGATGGCAGCTCCGATGCCGCGGGATCCGCCTGTGACGAGCGCCTTCTTGCCTGCCAGTCCATTGCTCACGGCTTGAACTCCGTCTCGATGTCGATGCGGGCGCCAGATGGCGTCCGTTCGTGATAGCTGGTCCTTCAGTTCCAGCTGGCTACGCCCCTGCATCGGAAATGATCTTCCCGTAATCGGGACAAGCTAGTTGCCGAAGGTCGAGACCTCGAAATAGGAACCCGATCAAAGATCGACGCGTGTCTAAGTATTTCGCTGAACCGCTGAACGCGCGATCACCCCCGGCTTCAGCCGCTCTTCCGGCCCGTAGTCCTCAGCCGGATGGAAGAAAAGCTTTGGCCTACGATCGAGGTCTCGGAGTTCCCCGCGATAGGCGGCGAGACAGGCTTCTCTTCCGGCTTGTTCAATTCGCCCTGGCATGTAGGCGATAAACGGTTGCAGCACGTCAAAACCGGTATAGCGCAGCAGTCCGTTGTGGATTGGCCAAAGCACGCTGAGGATGTCGCCATCGATACCATCCGGCGCGTAGGTGTCGGCCGAGGTTCCGGTCGTGGCCGCTACCATTGCGAGCTTGCCGCGAAACAGCCCGCTGTCGTACTTGCGCCCCGCCGCATAAGCGAAACCGCGCGTGAAAACGCGATCGGCCCAGCCCTTCATCACGGCCGGCATTCCAAACCACCAGATGGGGAACTGTAGAATGAGCAGGTCCGCCTGGCGGAGCCTGTCCTGTTCCGCAGCGATGTCAGGTGCAAGCGTCCCCGATTCATGCGCGTGCGCCTGTTCTCTCGGCAGATTGAAGGTATCCGGGTCTGACCGGCTGCCGTTGAAATCGGCCGCGCCGGCCAACGCTTTGAAGTCCATCGCGTAGAGATCGCTGACGGTCACGTCGTCGCCGATGGAGCGCAGCGTCTCGACCGCCACCTCTTTCATCGCACCGTTGAAGGATCTCGGCTCGGGATGAGCGTAAACGATGAGCACGTTCATTTGGCACCTTCGCTAGTCAATGGGACGATCGATGCGGCAACAGCCAGCCAGCCAGCCCGGCACGGCCACCCGCGCAGTCCAAACGCAGATCGTCGCATCATGTCGGCAGCCGGATCATTATCGCGACGTCAGGTCGACCTCGTGAACGATCGTCTTGTATTCGACGAAGTCCTCCATCGAGGCGATGCCATTCAAGCGTCCCAGCCCGCTTTGCTTGTAGCCGCCCTCTTCGGTCTCCGAATAGACGACCGCCCAATTGTTGATCCAAACAGTGCCGGCGTCGATGCGCCTGGCAACGCGCAGTGGCCGGTCGACGTCGCTCGACCACACCGAGGCGGCAAGACCGTAGATGGACTCATTGGCAAGCGCGACGGCCTCGTCCTCTCGAATGCCGAGATCGAAGCCTTCATCCAGGCCATCGTCGAACGCACTCCGGACAAGTAGCTCGTCACCGATGCCCAGATCGCCAGCTTCCTCATGGCCGTCCTCCAGCGCGGCCTCAACACCCAGGAG
>CAXTFG010000135.1:5517-8555 GCA_964243415.1 uncultured Beijerinckiaceae bacterium
GGGGCAAGACCGTTGATGGGCTCCTTGGGAAGCGCGGCGGCCTCCGCCTCGGTCTCCAAAGGCTGCATCGCGAGCACCGGCCCGAACACCTCGTCCTGCGCAATTGGCATCGAGTGATCCTCGATCTCGAGCAGGGTCGGACGGTAGAAGGCTCCCGTCGCGAGAGGTCCCGACGCGTATGCGCCGCCGCGTACGACGACCTTGGCGCCGGCGGCGACCGCGTCCGCGACCATGCGTTCGACGCGCTTGACGTTCGCGATGTTGATCATCGGACCCATGTCGCTCGAGGGGTCCGCAGACGGCCCGACGTTGACGGCTTCGAGCCTCCCCGCCAGGCGGCGACGCACCTCGTCGAGGATCGGCCGGTGCACGAGGAGCCGGCTGCCTGTCATGCAGAACTGCCCGGCGAAAGTCGTGAGGGCCTTCTCGATGCGCGGTAGTGCCTTATCGAGGTCGGCGTCGTCGAACAACAGCACCGGCGTCTTGCCACCGAGTTCGAGCCCGAATCGCTTCACGTTCTTGGCACCGGCAGCAAGGATCGCCTGCCCCGTCTTCGAACTCCCCGTGAAGCTGATGGTGGGAACATCGGGCGATGAGATCATCACTCTCGCCCCCTCGCTATGCGTCTCGCTGAAGACGTTGAGCACCCCTTGCGGCAGATCCTGAACCTCAGCAAAAACTTCGCACATCCGCGCATTGGTTTGCGCTGTGAATCCCGGCAACTTGCCGACCACGGTGCAGCCCGCCGCCAACGCGGGTGCGAGGGAACGGATGAAGAGCACAATCGGCGAGTTCCACGGCGCGATGATACCAGCAACGCCCACCGCTTCGCGCAGGACGGTGGAGTAGCACCCGGGCGCGACCTCGACGGCTCGGCCGGCATCGGTCAGCGCAAGGGCTGCGTAGAAGCGCAGCTTTGGCGGGACCATCGCGACCTCGAAGCGTGCCTCCCCGCGAATCTTACCGTTCTCGAGCGAGAGGATCGCGACGAGGTCGTTGGTCCGCGCCTCGAACCGATCCGCCATAGCGTTGAGGACTTTTGCGCGAAGGACGCGGTCGGACCGCCATCCTGTCTGAAGAAACGCCCGCCGAGCAGCCGCGATCGCTTGCACGGCCTCAGCCTCGCTGCCGTCGGCGTAGGTTCCAATAGTCTCGCCTGTCGCCGGGTCGATGCTGGGCCGCCGTTGTACGGAGTCGATCCATGTGCCGTCGATCCAGTGCTTTGCGGTCAGGTCGTATGCCATGCTCGCGTCCTGGACCGGTCCAGCTTCTGGGAAAACGATCGGAACAAGGCGACGCCCGCGGCCGGTAGCGGGCGTTGTGCTTGAACCGGCACGTGCCGACCGGGCCTACTTGGGCGGGTTGGTCGGAGAAAAGCTGTAGCGCGCGATGCGCCACTCGCCGTCGTCTCCCTTCTTGAAGATGAAGAGTTCCTGATTGGCTTCCGCTGTGGTTTTGCCGGTCGAATGGTGGTCCGTGGTCCCGGCGGAGTTCGTTCGAACGAAAGCCCAGACCGGGCTCATCTCGACGACCTCGGCGACGTCGAACTTCACGTGAAACTTGAGTTCAGCGAAGACGTGGTCGTAGGCGACCTTCACGGCATCGATGCCAACCGCGGATGCGCCATACGGCGCCATAAAGACCCCGTCTGCGGTGTAAAGCGGCAGCACGGCGGACGTCTTTCCGCCATTCAGCGCCGCGTTGTATTTGGAGAGCGTCTTCTCGATGCCGCCTCTCGCGTCGGCGGCGCTTGCCGACCCCGCGGCGGCCAGCAACGTCATCGCCGCGGCGGCAATCGGCAATGCAAGATACATCGTCATGTTCGGCGCTCCTTTATCGATCGACAAATGGGTTCTATGGGACGCGCTAGTTGCGGATTAGTCGCCAAACCCGGGAAAGCCTTTCCTACTTACGAGAACACCGGCGGTCGCTTATGTTGGCATCCGTGGCAGGAGTCTCCCTGTCTCCCTCGCGGCGAAATCCTTAAAAGCTCGAAGCGCGCTCGGCATGTATTTGCCGCCGAGATGAACGAGCGTGAGATCTTCCGTCTGCATGCGCCATTCGGGCATGACCTCGATAAGCCGCCCGCAACTCAGCAATCCGGGTCGAAAGACCGGCGGAAGCACGCCGACCCCCACGCCGTCGATCAGCGGCGGTACAAGGCCTGCGTAGTCGTTCGATGCAAGATAGGGCGCGAACGTAAGCGCTTCTTCGTCGTCACTCCCGACGCGCCGGAACGACCACGTGGTGTCCGCCGACCTCCCATGAAAAGCCAGCAGCCTATGCTGACTAAGGTCGGCGGGACGCCCGATCGGCGTGGTGTTCAAGACGTAGTGCGGGCTCGCGACGAGTTGGTGTCGGTATGCAAGGATCTTCACGGCGACGAGGGCCGAGTCCCGAGTCGAACGCGGGCGGAAGGCGAGATCGATGCCGTCAGCGATAAGATCGACGTCGCGCTCAGTCATGTCGACTTCGAACCCTACGTCTGGATGCCGCTTCTGAAACGAGATGATCAGCGGGGCAATCAGCGAGTGGGCAAGACATGGCGAGGCGGATAGGCGCAGGGTACCACGCACATGGGCACGCCTATCAGCGACAATGTCGTCGATGGAGACGGCGAGGTTCTCGCAACGCCGAGCGTGCGATACGATTTCGGCACCCACCTTGGTGAGGCGCAGCATGCGGGTGGAACGTTCCAGGAGACGGACGCCGAGTTGCGCCTCAAGGACCAAAATGCGCCGGCTGACCGTTGAGAGCGGCATCTGCAGGGCTTGAGCGGCGGCCGAAAAGCTCTTTGTTTCGGCGACCTTGGCAAAAACAGCGAGGGCGTTCAGGTCGACCATCGCGACCTTTCCGTCAGCCGCGGAGGAGCCCGCAGACCGGCGGCGACATCGCTTGCGAAGCATCCTAATTTTGCAACGTCGAACTGGCCGTGGTGGTCACTTTGGCGACATGCTCTTGCCGCCGAGAAAGGGCGGTCTTCATCTGTCGCAAACGTCACGGCTCTTGGCTCCACGGAACACGCGGTTCGCACCGTG
>CAXTFG010000136.1:0-8478 GCA_964243415.1 uncultured Beijerinckiaceae bacterium
ATACCGAACGAGCCCGTGTTGTCGGGGATGAAAGGATGCCAGTTGCCGGCCTTGACGAAGCCGGCGCCGAGCGCGACGAACGCGACGACGACGGTGAGCTTGACCGCCACCATGATGTTGTTGAGCCGCGCCGACTCCTTGGTGCCGAGTACCAGCATCGCGGTCAGCGCGACGACGATCAAGGCGGCCGGCACGTTGACGATCCCGGTTGCCATCGTCCCGTCGGGCAGCTTGATCGCCGCGCCCGGCGCCGCGGCGAGCGTCGGCGGGATGGTGATGCCGACGTTCTTCAGGAGGCTGACGATGTAGCCGGACCAGCCGACGGCAACGGTGGCCGCGCCCATCGCGTACTCGAGGATCAGGTCCCAGCCGATCATCCAGGCGAAGATCTCGCCGAGCGTCGCATAGGTATAGGTATAGCTGGAGCCGCAGACCGGCAGCATCGCGGCCAGTTCGGCGTAGCAGAGACCGACGAAGGCGCAGGCGACGCCGCCCAGCACGAAGGACAGCATGATGCCCGGTCCGGCGTATTTGGCCGCGGCGGTCCCGGTCAGAACGAAGATGCCGGCGCCGATGATCGCCCCGATGCCCATCGCGACGATGCTCGCGAGACCCAGCGTCTTCGACATCGATTGTTCTTCGGCTTCCCCACCCTTGACGATGTCGTCGACAGACTTCCGGGTCATGAGGCCGAGGGAACTCATCGAGGTGAGACTCATCGACGTGACCTCATTGGAGGGGACCTTTTGAACCGGGCGGCACCGCGGGCGTGACGCACCAACCAATTCTGCAATCGTGGTGCCACGCACCCGAAACGTCACTGCGAGCGCAGCGAAGCAGCCCAGGGGCCGCCAAATCTGGGCCTCGAGAGCGCTGGCCTGGCTTGCCTCGCCACCAGCTGGCAATGACGGCGGTTTGGGGTCGGGTCCGCCGCGATGGCGTTAGGCCGACAGACGGCTCAGGGCGTGCGCGAGAGCGACGAAGCCCGCGATGTCGATTTCCTCCGCGCGGCGCGTCGGGTCGATCCCGGCCTCGGCCAGCAGCCTCGTCGCATCGACGCTGAGCGGGCGCAGCGACTGCCGCAGCATCTTGCGGCGCTGGCCGAAGGCCGCCGCGGTCACCGCCGAGAGGGTCGCCGCCGGGCAGGGCAGCGGCGCCGGACGCGGCACGAGCTCGACGACGCTCGAGGTGACGTTGGGCGGCGGCACGAAGCTTTGCCGTGGGACATCGAAGAGGATGCGCGTCGTGCAGCGCCAATTGGCGAGGACCGCCAGTCGCCCGTAGGCGGCGCGTTCGCGCGGCGTCGCGACGATGCGCTCGGCCACCTCGCGCTGAAACATCAGGATCAGGCGGTCGTACCACGGCGGCCAGGGCTCGGTTTGGAGCCAGGCGACCAGCAGGGGCGTCGCGATATTGTAGGGGAGGTTGGCGCAGACGCGGGTCGGCCGCCTCGGCGCGGCGAGGGCCGCGAAATCGGTGTCGAGCGCATCCTCCGCGCGGACGTCGAGACGGCCGGGGTAGCGGGCCGCGACGTCCGCCAGCGCGGCGAGGCACCGCTCGTCCCGCTCGATCGCGACGACCTCGGCGCCTTCGGCCAGAAGCGCCCGCGTCAGCCCGCCGGGGCCAGGCCCGACCTCGATGACCCGTATTCCGGCGGTCGGCCCAGCCGCGCGGGCGATCCGGCCCGTCAGGTTCAGATCAAAGATGAAGTTTTGCCCGAGGCCTTTTCGCGCGGCCAACCCGTGTGCCGCGACCACGTCGCGCAACGGCGGCAAGCCGTCCGTCACCGCCGTGCCGGACGCAAGTGTCGGCGTGATCGGGGCAAATAGGCGCTCATCGTCGCGAGTCTGCCCGCGCGAGGCGGGCGGCAAGCCGCAGCGCGGCGACGAGGCTGGCCTCGTCCGCGATGCCGCGACCGGCGATATCGAAGGCAGTGCCGTGATCGGGCGAGGTTCGCACGAAAGGAAGACCGAGCGTGACGTTCACGGCCGTGTCGAAGGCCAGCGTCTTGATCGGGATCAAAGCCTGATCGTGGTACATCGTGACGACGGCGTCGTAGCGCGCTCGCGCGGCGGCGTGGAACAGCGTGTCGGCGGGATGTGGCCCCGTCACGGCGATGTCCTCGGCGCGAAGCTGCTCCAGCGCCGGGGTGATAATCTCGATCTCTTCGCGCCCGATGTCGCCTCCCTCGCCAGCGTGCGGATTGAGGCCGGTCACGGCGATGCGGGGGCGCGCGACGCCGAACCGGGCGCGCAGATCGTGGACGAGGATGCGGACCGTCGCGAGGATCAGCTTTCTCGTCACCAGCCGCGGCACGTCGGCGACCGGGACATGGATCGTCGCCGGAACGACCGCGAGGTCTGGCGACCACAGCAGCATGACCGGCTGGGCCTGCGGCGACCCGAACAGGCGGGTCGCGAGCTCACCCATGAACTCGGTCTGGCCGGGATGGGGGTAACCGACCCTGTGCAGGACCTCCTTCGACACGGGTAGGGTGACGACGGCCGATGCCTCGCCCCGCGCGACGAGTTCGGCGCAGCGTTCGATGGAACCGATCGTGCCCGGCGCGTCCACCGGATCGGGGCATCCGGGCACCCCACGGGTCGGACCCTCAAGCGGCAGAACGGGAAGCGCGCGTGGAAAGCATGCGCGCGCATTATTTGGCGTTGCGGCTTCGAACGGCACCGTTAGGCCGAGTTCGGCAGCGCCGCGCCGACAATGATCGAGGTCGGCGACGAACAGGAAAGGGTCGGTCTCGCGCCGCAGCCAAGCCTTACAGGCGATCTCAAGCCCGATGCCGGACGGATCGCCGCGACTGAGCGCGAGGAGGGTCACCGCTTCTCGATGGCGGCAGCCGCCCGCATCTCCTTGAACTTGGACTGGGTCTCGGCCTCCATGTGATCGGCCAGGATGCGTTCGGAAATGGTCTTCCGCAGTTCTTCGTCGTTCCGCTCGGCGCTGCGATCGCACAGCGCGATCATCTCGATGCCGTTGGGAGAGCGACTGGGCGGTGTCAGGTGGCCGATCGGCAGCTTATCGAGAAGGTCTTTGGTGCTGTCGTTGAGCTGGGTCGACGATCGGACGAGCTTTTCGCGCACCGCGACGCCGGGTAGCGATTTGGCGTAGGGTATCCCGGTCACGCAGCTGGCGAAGCGGGTGCGTAGCGCTTCGGCCTCCTTGGCGCTAGCGCTGACGGCGGCCTGGCCGTCACCCGGATCGAGGGTGAAGACGACCTGCCGGATCGTGTAGCTGGTGACGCCGCCGCCTTTCCCTTTTTCCTTCGCAAGCTCCTGTCGCACGGTGGTCTCGCTCGCTTCGACACCCTTGTTCATCGCCCTGATCAGGATCGAATAGCCGTATTCCGCCTTGAGGAAACCAAGCAGATGGGTCTGGGTCACGCCGGCGCGGCCCACCTCGGCCGAGAACTGCTGGGTCGAGATCTTCATCTTCTTGGCAAGGGTCTGCACTTCCTCGCCGACGTCCTCGTCCTTCAGGTTGATGCCGAAACGCGACGCCTCTCTCGCTTTGAGCCTGTCGGAGAACATGCTCTCGATGGCAGCTTCGCGTGTCGCCGGCCGGTGCAGGGCGCGGAGCAGCTTCATTCTCTGCTCAACGTCGACCGTGGTGATGGGGTCACCATTGATCGAAGCGACGATGGCTTGCGCCCGTGCTGTCCCCGGCAGGCCGGTGAGAGCAAGGCTTCCGGTCAACCCCAGATAAAGCGCCGCGGCGACGATCGGGCGGCAGGACGACGATAGATTCATGATGACCTCTCCCCCGCCTGTTATTTGCAGAACTTCGGCGCTTTTCGGGCAGTCGCGGCCCTAGCGGACGCCATCGAGGCCGCTGGAGGCCGCCAAGCTGCTGGTCGAGCGTGAGAAAGCGGTTCCGCCCAGCGTGCGCAGTTGCAGCGAAACGAGCACGGTCTGGTTGCGTGCGAAGGTCCCGGTGCCGGCGTCCGCATAGATGTCGCTGTAGTTGACCGTGAAGGTCGTGCATTCGTCGTGATAGCCAGCGCCGACGCCGAGGGCTGCGACGGCGAACGGTCCGGGGTTGGCGTAACCGATGACCGATACCGGATAAAGGTGACGGCTCATGTCGAAGGTCACGTTGCCGGTCGCGAAGTAATTGGCCGAGAGATCGTATTTTGCGGTGAGGGCGAGACCTTCGCGGCGGACGTCGTATCCGATCACCGGTTGCGCCTCGTAGTTGGCGAACTGAATGCCACCCGTCAGCGGGCCGAGGTTGATGTTGACGGTCGCATCGACGCGACGATTTTCGAGCGTCTTCTCGTCGAACCGGCCTTGCGCGCCGAAGGAGATGAGCGGGAACGGCGAGAAAGTGCCACCGGCGACATAGTCGGACTGGCGCGTGTCGAGCCCGGAACTCAAGCCGATGTTGGCGGCGTCCGGCGTGGCATAGGAGTTGGTCCCGGCGATCTGTGCGGACTGGCCAGCGATGAAATGCGCATAGCCGCCGTTTTTGAAATTGAACGAGACCTGACCGCCGTAGTTCGCGCGAACGCCGGTCTCGAAGCGGTCGTAACCCGAAAATTTGTTCCAATCGAAAAGATTGGTCGAGTCGAACACCAGGCTCTGGGAGTCGATGTTGACGAGCGACCGCGTCCCGAGCTGGTTGTTCGGCCGAGCGATGATCTGCCCGATCGGCTCCACCGTCAGCGAGCCGAGCTGCGATCTGTAGAAGAAGGGGTAGCGATATTCGAGACCGATCCCGGGGATCACGTTGCCGGTCGTGCCCTGACTGCCGTTGAGAAACGCCGTCTGCGACGCGTTCGAGTACCCCGACGACACGCCGTTGGCGGTGAAGCTGTAGGTGTTCGTGGTGTTGAGGTTCAGAGTCTCGGCGTTGACGCGGGCGAACGCGAAGGGGGTCCACACCTGACCGATCGGGTCGATGAACTTGCGCTGGTAGTCGAGTTCGCCCGTTACGCGCGTGTAATCGCCGCCGATCCCGCGGAGCAGACACGAATTACCGGCCGTCCGTCCCGGCGTGTAGACGTTGCAGAGATCGTAGAGATTGTAAGCGGAGTCGAGCACGCGAGGGCCGACCGCCTGATATGACGCAGACGCCGCGGAGATGCTTGTCAGGTTGAAGTCGGCCGTGATCTGACCGCCGATGCCGGCTGACTTCGCGGGATCCACGTCGAACGTGTGATTATAGTCGAGGACGGGATGGGCGATCGGCTGCTGCGCCTGGATATCGTGAGCCGTCAAACCTTGGAAGTAATATCCCCGGAGATCGAAGAAGCTTCGGCTGCCTTGACCCGTCAGGTAGAGCGTCGAGATCGACTCCGAGAAGTAGTTTGCCGAAATCGTGTTCGACGGAATGCTGTAGTCCGTCAGGTAATACTTGTCCGATAAGACGGCGAAGTTCCAACCGAACTTGAAGAACGGATTGAGAGCGAACTCACCCTTGCTGTCGATGTCGCCGCGCAACGTATGGTTGGCCGAGCCATAGGGCGCCGTCGGAAACGCGCCGGGGTGCGCTTCGTCGATGCCGGTGGCGCGAATGTAGTAGAGGCCGTTGTCGGTGCGCTGGCGAAACTCCCCGGCGCCGAAGAAGCCCTGCTGCGTGAACACCGTCGGCGTCAGCGTGAGGTCGTAGTTCGGCGCGAGGTTGAAGAAGATCGGCTCGCCGACTCCGTAGCCGAGCTGCGACCTGTAGAACGTGTGCGGTCCGAGCAGGCCGGACTTCCGCGTCACGTTGGGATCGGGCGAGGACAAATAGGGCGTGTAGGCGACAGGAATGCCGACGAATTCGAGATAGGCGTCCTCGTAGTAGATCACCTGTTCTTCGTTCTTGTGGATGATCTTTTTCGCCCGGACGCGCCAAAGCGGCGGGCGATCGGGATTGTCCTTGCAGGCGTCGCAAGCGGTATACGTGCCCTTGGTGAACACAGAGTCGTTGTCGACGCGCTCCAGGCGCGGTGCGCTGAAATGGGTCTTATCGACGGTGTCGGCACGCAGGCTGTTGGCAAAGCCGTCGCGGAAATCGTCCGTCAGGTCGAACTGCTCGGCGCGGGAGACCGTGCCGTTGCGTTCGGTCAGCTTGGCGTGCCCAATCGCGTTCAGGCGTTTGGTGGTCTTGTTGTAGATGACCCTGTCGGCTTCGAGCGTCCGGCCGTCGTAGTAGATGCGGACGTTGCCTTCCGCGGCCACGGTGTTGGCATCGCGGTTCTGGACGAGCTGGTCGGCTTCGACCAGCATCTTGGTGTCCTTCTTGTCCCCCGGCTTCCCCGTACTCGATGGCGTCGAACCAGGTGTGCCGAGCGCCGGCTTGTCCGGGGCCGGCGAGCCTGCGGGACGCCCGTTACCGCCGCGCGGCGACTGCGCCGCGGCCGGTGTCCCCGCCAGCTCCCCGACAAGCCCCATGATGGCCAGCCCCAGCAGGACCAGTCCGAGGACGACTCGCCGGAAGGCGGCCGGTCGGACCAACGCTGATCGCGACCGACGCTGAGGGAACTCGTCCGGCTTGGGGGCATCCCGCCGCCCCATCAGCCGTCCTCCTGGTTCAGCAACGCCAGGGCGCCCAACATGCTGGCGACCACGGCCGGCGACCACGCGGCCACGGGCGGGCTGAGGACACCCGACCCGCCGAGGTCCCCCACGAATTTCGTCGCCACGTAAAGCACGAACCCAGCCGCTACGCCGCCGCCTACAAACTTACCGATCCCACCAAAGCGGAAAAACCTTAAGGAAAACGCCGCCGCGATGAGCGTCATGGCGATGAGCAGAAGAGGACGCGCGAGCAGCGATTGGTACTGCAGCCGATAGGGTCCGGCATCGAGGCCCGCGCCCTCGGTCTCTTCCCGCAGCGCCGGAAGCTCCCAGAACGGGACGGCCTCCGCCGACACCGCTCCTTCCAGCACCTCCCCAGGCCGCGAGTTCGTGGCGATCAGGTACGTCGCGAACTGCCGAGGATCCTCGCCGGGCTGCGAGACCTGAACGTCCTTGAGGCGCCAGACGCCAGTCCCGTCGAGGTCAGCCTCGACCGCCTTCACGCGCTCGAGGAACTTGCCGGAGAGATCGTAGACATAGGCGGTGACGCCGGTCAGCCGGTTGTTGTGGTCGAAACCCGCCTCCGCGCGGAGGATGGCTTCGCCGTCGACGCCCTTCTGCCGCACCCAGATGTCGGTGCTGTTCGCGCCCGAGCCTTCCTTGCCGAAGATCTTCGCTTCGATCGCGTCGGCGCGCTGCTTCATCACCGCCGAGAGCGGGTTCAGCACGGTGACGGAGAGGATGCCGATCAGCCCGGCGATCAAGACGGGGGGACCGAGGAACTGCCATACGGAGATTCCCGACGCGCGCGCCACCAGCAGCTCGAGCTTGCGCGTCAGATTGAGAAACACCGTCATGGACCCGAACAAAACGCAGAACGGCAGGACCTGCTCCGACACTGCGGGCGTGCGGAGGAAGGACAGAACCGCCACCGACGATGTCGAGACACCGACGAGGGTGCCCGTCCGTCGCAGCAGCTCCACGAAGTCGACCACGAAAACCAGGCTGAAAATGGTCGCAAAGACAGCCAAAATCATCCGGAAGAAGCGGGAGGACAGGTAGCGACCAAGCGTCAAGCCGATCATGGCTCTGCTTAACGGAAAAGCAGGAGCTTGTGCGTCGCGGGCGAGGCTGAAACGCGATTGTGAAGAACAGGCCGACGGACGTCCGTCGCTCGTTGCCGGAGAGGCCGAGGCCGCCAAGATGGTGCTGTTTCGATCGGCGACGGGCAGGAATGCATTCAGGTCGGTACCGGGATGGCCGCCGGGCAAGGATCGTGCGGCATCGTTCAGCCTTACGCTCCGGCGTGGCGAGGGCCTAGTGTCTAAGGGCAACACAGGCTACCTACCGGCGGCGCGCGACGACAGACTGCAGCGGACCGTCGCCGCCTCTCCCGCCGACCAGGGACCGTGCCGCTTTTGAACTCCGAACGATGCGTCGCGGAGCAGGGAACGACGATGACCGAAACCATGAAGATCGAGTATGCGCACGTTGGAGACGTCAAGGCCGACGCGCCGTTTCCGGGCTCGGACCTGACGGGCGGTACGGCGGTGGTCTTCGCGTCGAAGGATCTGGACTTCAGCGGCGCCACCCGCGCCTTTCTCGGCGAGTCGGGGACGGATCTCGTCAAGAAGGCCGCCGCCGCCGCCAAGTTCAAGGGAAAACTCGGCAGTGCGATGGATCTGATTGCGCCGGCAGGGTTTTCGGTCGACCGGCTCCTTGTCGTGGGGGTCGGCGGCGATACCGAAAACGCCAAGGCCGACAAGGAAGACAAGCCTTTCGAGCCGACAAGCCTCGGCGGGACGATCGCCGGCAAGATCGGGCGGGCCACGAAGGCGATCGTCCTGTTTGACCTGCCGCGCACGGTCGAGGATCCCGCGCGGGCCCTGACCGAGTTCGGGATCGGCTTGCGGCTGCGCGACTACAAGTTCGACACGTACAAGACCAAGAAGAAGGACGA
>CAXTFG010000137.1:0-8364 GCA_964243415.1 uncultured Beijerinckiaceae bacterium
TCGGCAGCGTGTGGTTCGTGCCGATCACCTTGTCCCCGTAGGCGACGTTGGTGCGAGGACCGAGGAACAGGGCGCCGTAGTTGCGCATGTGGGCGAGAAAGTAGCCGGGATCGCGAGTCATGACCTGGACGTGCTCGGAGGCGATCTTGTCGGCGACGCGCACCATCTCCTCGTCGTTCTCGACCACGCAGACGGCGCCGTGCGTCTCCCAGGCCTGCCGGGCGATCGGGGCCGTGGGCAGGATTTCCAGCAGGCGATCGATCTCACGCATCGTGTCGCGAGCGAGTTTCTCCGACGTGGTCAGCAGGATCGCGGGGGAATCGGGGCCATGCTCGGCTTGGCCGAGCAAGTCGGTGGCGCAGATCTCGCCATCGACGCTGTCGTCTGCCATCACCAGTGTTTCCGTCGGGCCGGCGAAAAGGTCGATGCCGACGCGTCCGAAAAGTTGACGCTTGGCCTCGGCGACATAGGCGTTGCCCGGGCCGACGAGCATGTCGACCGGCGCGATCGTTTCCGTCCCGAGCGCCATTGCCCCGATGGCCTGAATGCCGCCGAGGCAGTAGATCTCATCGGCGCCGGCGAGGTGCTGGGCGGCAACGATCGCGGGCGCCGGCTTGCCCCTGAACGGCGGCGCGCAAGTCGCCACCCGCGGCACGCCCGCCACCTTGGCCGTGATGACCGACATATGGGCCGAGGCGAGCATCGGATACTTGCCGCCGGGCACGTAGCAGCCGGCCGAGCCAAGCGGGATGTTCTTGTGGCCGAGCACGACGCCCGGCAGCGTCTCGACCTCGATGTCGAGGATGGATTCGCGCTGTTTCCGCGCGAAGTTGCGGACCTGTGCCTGCGCGAAGGTGATGTCGTCGAGATCGCGCCTGGTCAGCTGCGACAGGCACTCCTCGATCTCGTCCCCGGTCAGCCGGTAGCTGTCGCGGTCCCATTTATCGAACTTGACCGACAGGTCGCGCACTGCCGCGTCCCCACGGCCGGCGATGTCCGCGAGGATATCCTCGACCGCTTCGCGCACCTTCTTGTCGGCGGCGATCACGTCGACCTCGTCCCGCCCGCGTTTCAGCCATTGTTCCATCTAGCCCTCCAAAAGCGCGCCAAAGACGATGAAAGCGTCGTTCGATACAAGCGCCCTTCGGACAAAGGCGCCAACGCCGTCTTTGGCGCTGGCTGACCGCATGTTCGGCCGGAGCGGAAGGCTCGACTCGAGCCCGACCGTCTAGATCTGCGGAGCGACGGCCGTCAGCGATCCGTCCAGCGCCGTCGCCGTGCTTCGTTTGCTCGCCCTGACCCGCATCGGCTTGATGACCAGGAGGGCGATGACGGCGGCGAGGACGTTGAGGATGCTGGAGGCGACAAACACCGCGTGCCAACTGCCCGTTGCCTCGACGAGCAGGCTGCCGACCGGAACGAGAAGAGCCGCCACGCCCTTGGCGGTGAAGATCAGACCGTAGTTGGTCGCCGCGTTCTTGGCCCCGAAAATGTCGGTGCAGAGTGCCGGGAAGAGGCTGTAGATTTCACCCCAGGCGAAGAAGACCGTTCCCGTCAGCAGCACGAACGCGAGCGGTGTGCTTCCGAATTCACCCAGCGCCAGGATGCCGACACCTTCGAGCAGGAAAGCGACGAACATCGTGTTCTCGCGCCCAAAGCCGTCGGAAATCCAGCCGAAGAACGGACGCGTGATGCCGTTCAGGACGCGATCGAGCGAGAGGGCGAAGCTGAGCGCGGGCAGCGTGACGAAGAGCATGGTCACGGGAACGTTCTGCAGATGCCAGTCGAGTGCGATGGGTGCAAGCTGCGCCGTCACCATCAAACCGCCGGTGCAGACCATCACGAAGGCGGCGTACATCACCCAGAAGACCGGCATCGACAAGACGCGAAGTGGTTCGACGTCGAGGCTTGACTGCTCGAGCGGCGACGACGCGGCCTGGATGATCTCATTCGCGCGGGGCGCGCGGATCACGAGGCCGAGCAAGATCAGGCAGCCGCCCTGAACGAGGCCGAACCAGAAGAAGGTCGGTTGGTAGCCCCAGGCGACGATGCTGTTCTGAAGGGGGATGATGGTGATGGCGGAGCCGACCCCGAAAGCTCCCGACGTCAACCCTGCGGCGAGACCGCGGCGATCGGGAAACCATTTCAGCGCATTGCCGATCGCCACCGCGAGCGCGACGCCGACACCGAGACCTCCCAGTGCTTGCGCGACATAGAGCACCCACAAGGAATGCGCGACGGAGTTGAGCATCCATGCGCCGCCGGTCAGCAGGCCGGCGATCATCGTCGCCCTGCCCGTCCCGCCTCGATCCACGAGCCAGCCGCAAGCTGGGAGCAACCAGGACTCGGCAAGCACCAGAAGCGTGAAAGCAACCTGGATTGCCGGCCGTCCCCAGTGGTGCGCCTTGTCGATCGGCGCGACGAACAGGGTCCAGCCGTATTGGAGATTGGCCACCGCGACGATGCTGGCGATGCCGATCACGAGTTGGATCCAGCGCACCCGCATCCCGGCGGGCGCGATGCCGGTACCTGGAGCAACCTGCCGTGCCGCGACCATTTCGACGATCCTCCCGCCCGCCTCGTTCTGCCGAGCGAGCTTCTGCTGTCTGTGCCGGAAATGCGGCCGCCGCCGGTTCGCTAACGGCTTGTCTTGTCGTGCTCGGCAGAAACCGGACGCGTTTCGCCCGTTTCGACCAGGGTACGCGTGGCATCGACCGACGCGTAAACCCAGAAGATCTTCATTGGGCTCGTGCTCGAGCCATTCCGGAACCGGTGCGGCACTTCCGGCGGTATCCAGGTCGTGTCGTTGACGGCCACCTCGCGCGTTTCGTCGCCGACCTCGGCGAAACCGCTCCCTTCGAGGACGAGCACCGTTTCCTCGCAATTGTGGAAATGGCGCTGGATCGCGGAGCCGGCGCCGATGACCGTGATCCCGGTCAGCATTTGCCGAGACCCGATCGCGCGACTCACGAGGGGGATCGTCCGGTTGCCGCCGCCGCGGTCGACGGAGGGCATATCGCTTGGACGAAGAAGAACCACGCCACCTTGCGCCACCAGCACCTCCCCGTTGACTGCCGATCTCGTCCGGCCAGTAGGCCTTCACGATCCGACTCTTGATGGCACCTAGGGCGCGGCCAGGCGATGCCGCCAATGCCGATTTGCTATCTCGCGTCAGACCTTGGCGGCATGCGCGTATGCCGGAAAGGTTTGTTTCACGCCAACGCAAAGGTATTCCACGATTGGCGTCGGGCAGGTTAGGCAAGCGCTCCCGGAGCATTTCGCTTTGTCCCACGCCAACCCCGAACTCGACCCCGCCGGAGGCTTGGCGCGGCCGCTCGCCGTCGCACGGGTCGACGTCCATCCCGTCTCGATCCCGCTGCGTCACCCGATGCGCATGGCGGGTGTCGTCATCTCGCACGCCGAGAATGTTCTGGTCCGCGTGGAAACGGTCGACGGCAGCTTCGGCTGGGGTGAGGCGGCTTCGGCTCCGACCATGACGGGAGAAATCCTGTGGGGCATGGTCGGCGCGGCGCGCTTGCTCGCCGATGCGATCGTGGGACAGGACCTGCGCTGCCGCGCCGCCGTGCTCGACCGGATGCACCGGGCGATCCACGCCAACCAATCGGCGCGTTCGGCGATCGAAATGGCGATACTCGACCTTGTGGCGCGCCGGCTCGGCGTCCCTTTCGTGGAACTGCTGGGGGGCCGGCGGCGCGACACAATCCTCCCGATGTGGCTGATCGGGCATCCGACGCCGGAGGCGGACGTCGCCGAAGCGCGAGCCAAGCACACCGAGGGCTTTGCCTTCTTCAAGTTGAAGATCGGAACCAAGACGCTGGAGGGCGACATCGCCGCGGCGCTCGCCGTTCGCCAGGCGCTCGGGCCGACCGCGACCCTCTGCGTCGACGCCAACGGCGGGTTGACCGCCGCCGCGGCAACCACCTTTCTGCGCGAAACGCACGGGGCGGCGCTCGCCTTCGTGGAACAGCCGGTCGCGGCTGAACGGCTCGACGACATGGCGATGCTGGAAGCGCTCGCCATCGCTCCGATCGGCGCCGACGAGGGCATCCACAGTATCGCCGATATCGACACGCACGCGGCACGGCGGGCTGCCCGCGGCGTGTCCTTGAAGATGATCAAGCTTGGCGGTCCCGCGGCAACCGCCGCCGCCGCCAACCGCGCGGCGGCGCTCGGGCTGCATATCAACATCGCGGCCAAAGTCGCGGAGACCAGCATCGGTGCCGCCGCAGCGGCTCATCTTGCCTGTGCGTCGCCCAACATCGACTGGGGCATCAGTCTGACGCAGGTCTACCTGCAACATGATCCAGTCACGCAGCCGATGGTGGTCCACGACGGCCGGATCTCGCCGCCGCCTGGACCAGGGCTCGGCGTCGAGGTGGACGAAGCCGCGCTGAAAAGCTACCGCGCGCCTTCGCCCTGAACAGGAAGCGCCGTCATTCGGAAGGCACCGTCGCCGTCGAGCTTGTGCACGACGTCTCCCATGGTGTCCTTGACCACCTGGGCCGCCGATGACAGTCGTCGCGCTCGGGCGAACGCGGTTGCCAGCGGTCGATAAAGGCCCTCGCCGATCGCATGGGCCGTGAGGTCGCCGCGTCCGACATCGCGCTGCACGATGGCGAACGGAAGGATCGCCGGGCCTATCCCTTCCAAGGCCATCAGCCGGATCGTCTCGACCGAGTTCATCTCGATCAGGGTCGCGAGCAGGAAGTTTCGTTGCGCGAGTAAGCCGTCCATGATGGCGCGGACGCCGCTCGACACGATGACCGGCGTTTCGCTGAGCCTTTCCAGGCTGATCGGCTCGGCCACGCGCTGCTTCCCCCCGGTCACCAGGATCATCTCTTCCTTGACCAAGCGTTCCACGACGAAGCGGCGCGTCGGCGCGGGTTCGGTCAGGATGGCCAAATCGATCCGGCCTTCGTTCAACCAGTCGAGCAGGGGCACCGTCGGGTTCTCGCTGATGGTCAGCTCGATCTTCGGGTAGGCGCTCCGGAGAGTCGCGAACAGCGCCGGTGCCATCACCGGGCAGAGGGTAGGTACGAGGCCGACGGCGACCGTTCCACTCGGGCTCGCCGCAGAGCCGCGCACCTCGTCGCGGGCGCGCTGCACGTCGCGCAAGATCGCCTGAGCCCTCTCGAAGAGGAGCTGGCCGTGGTCGGTGAGGCGAACACCGCGGCTTTCGCGGATGATCAAGGCGATGCCGAGTTCGTCCTCCAGGTTGCGGATCTGCCGACTGAGAGCGGGCTGGGCGATGTGGAGCTGGGTGGCGGCCCTGGTGATGCTTCCGAGCTCGACCACCTTGGTGAAATATTTCAGCGCGCGAACGTCCAAACCGATCCCGCCCCGTTGAACGCTCCAGCATGGGAATGCATGCCCAAAAGGTATTCTAGCTGCTCTGACATCCAGTAATAGAGGGAGCAACGGCTGGAGCGGAGCGAGACACCGATGGCTTTCCTGAATCCTTTCGAACGGCTGGTTGCCGAAGTCCATTTCGAGCTGCCCAGCAGATTCAGGAAGAAGGGGCGTACTGCCTGGTCCGACCCCAATCGAGCCCACCAGGAGGTCGACAGCTTCCTCGAGGGTCCGTCGTTCGACCGGGCCGGCAATCTTTTCTTCGTGGATATCCCCTATGGCCGCGTGTTCCGGCTGTCGCCGGGCGGCGACTGCGAGCTCGTCTGCCAGTACGACGGCTGGCCGAACGGTTTGAAGATCCACCAGGATGGCCGCATCTTCATTTGCGACTACAAGCGAGGACTGATTCTTCTCGATCCCGCGCGCGGCGAGGTGGAGCCGATCCTGGCGACGCGTAACAGCGAGGCTTGGAAAGGTCTCAACGATCTCGTCTTCGCCTCCGACGGCTCTTGCTATTTCACCGACCAGGGTCAAACGGGCATGCACGATCCGACGGGGTCGGTGTACCGGCTGCATTCCGACGGCCGCCTCGACCACCTCCTTTGGAATGTCCCGAGCCCGAACGGCTTGGTGCTGAACGGGGCGGAGAACCGCCTCTTCCTTGCCGTGACGCGCCAGAACGCCGTGTGGCGCTGCCCCATCATGCCCGACAACACGATGTCCAAGGTCGGAACCTACATCCAGCTGTCGGGGGGGCACGGCGGCCCGGACGGCATGGCGATCGACGAGGAAGACGCGATCATCGTCTGCCAGCTCGGTGTGGGCGTGTGGCGCTTCGACTCGCACGGCATGGCCACGCACCTCATCACAGGACGCGTCGGCCACCACCTCACCAACGTCGCCTATGGCGGCCCGGAGAACAAGACGCTGTTCATCACCGAGGCCGATACCGGCACGATCCTGAGCGTCCAGCTGCCGGTGGCGGGCAAACGCATGTTTTCGCACCGGACCTGAAGTCTCACCGCAAGCCGCTCCCGATCCGTCCTTTGTCCGACGGTATCCCTCCCTCGGCTAGGGACATGAGCCGCCACGCGAGCGAAGCGAAGCAGCCCAGGCGACGGCAAGCCGACCCTGGATCGCTTGCCTTGCTCCTCGCGCGGCCGCACAGCAAGACCTGTGAGGGCCCACGACTTTCTTATGCCGGCACACCCTCCCCCTGCTCGAAAGGCTATGCGGTCGCGCTGATCTTACCTCGTTGTCATCAACGGGAAGATCACCATGACCATCATCTCGACGGGCGCCTCGGAGGCCGACCCTGTCTCACTCGAGTTCCTGATCGGTCACCACAAGCGAGGCGGTTGGTTCGTCGTCGAAACACACGGCCTTGCCGGCGGACTCTTCCGTTCGGAACTGGACGCCCTGAAGTTCGTCGCCGGCGACTTCCAGACGCGCGCGAAACGGATCGAGGTCATCGAGGACACGCTCGACCTCTTCGAGGAAAGCTGCGTCGAGATCGCGCGACGATGTCGCGATCACGGGCCGGCGCCGCATAGCTGAGACATCAACCGGCGCGGGCTGAGAACCGGTTCGCGTTTGATCGGTCGAGGCCGGGATCACCCACACGATTCCTATACCGCGGCGGGGGCAGCGCGCTCGAAATCCTATGGAAGCGTCGAGATATCTGGAGGTGCGACGGCTCAACGCCGCCCGTCGGTTCGGGAGAGTCCCATGCTCGATGCCATTTTCATCTTCGCGGGTTGCGCCTTCTTTTTCGTGATGGCGGCTTACGGCGAAGCCTGTCGCCGCCTTTGAGGACGATGCCATGACCTTCGACTACGCGCTCGGTGCCCTCGTGACCTTCGGCATCCTCATCTACCTGACCTACGCGCTCACCCGCGCCGAGACCTTCTAGGACCGCATTCATGACATTCAACGGCTGGGCGCAGATCGTCGTCTTCTGCGCCGTCATCTTGCTGATCACCCGGCCGCTCGGCGGCTACATGACGCGTGTCTTTTCCGGCGAACGCAACGTCATGTCGCCCGTGCTGGCGCCCGTCGAGCGCGTCTTCTATCGCCTCGCCGGCATCGACGAGAGCCAAGAGCAGCACTGGCTGTCGTACCTGTTCGCCGTCGCGCTCTTCCACTTCGCGGGCTTCGTCATCCTCTACGCGATCCTGCGGCTCCAGGGCGTGCTGCCCTTCAACCCGGCCGGACAGGGCGCGGTGGAGCAGGGCCTCGCCTTCAACACGGCCGCGAGCTTCATCACCAACACCAACTGGCAGAACTACGGCGGCGAGTCGACGCTGTCCTACCTCACGCAGATGCTTGGCCTGACCCACCAGAACTTCCTGTCGGCGGCGACCGGTATCGCGATCGCCGTGGCGGTCATCCGCGGCTTCTCGCGCGCCTCCGCCCGGACCGTCGGCTCGTTCTGGGTCGACGTCACCCGCTGCACGCTCTACGTCCTGCTGCCGATCTGCATCGTCTACACGCTGTTCCTGGTCTGGCAGGGCATCCCGCAAACGCTCGGCGCCTATGTCGATGCCGACACGCTGGAAGGCGCGAAGCAAACCATCGCGCTCGGCCCCGTGGCGAGCCAGGTCGCGATCAAGATGCTCGGGACGAACGGCGGCGGCTTCTTCAACGCCAACGCCTCGCACCCTTTCGAAAACCCTACGGCTTTGTCGAATTTCGTGCAGATGGTTTCGATCTTTTCGATCGGCGCGGCGCTGACCAACGTCTTCGGCCGCATGGTCGGCAATGAGAGGCAGGGCTGGGCGATCTTCGCCGCGATGGGCGCGCTCTTCCTCGCCGGCGTCGCCGTGCTCTATCCCGCCGAAGCGATCGGCAACCCGCTCGTCCACGCGCTCGGCATCGAGGGCGGCAACTGGGAAGGCAAGGAACTCCGTTTCGGCATCCCCGGCGCCGCACTGTTCGCGACGATCACCACGGACGCGTCCTGCGGCGCGGTGAATGCCATGCACGACAGCCTCA
>CAXTFG010000138.1:0-8239 GCA_964243415.1 uncultured Beijerinckiaceae bacterium
CCTTGGCGCGCACCTCGCCGGCGAGCTGGATGGCGCCGCCGAACAGCAGCAGCTTCTCCGTCAGCGTGGTCTTTCCGGCATCGGGGTGCGAGATGATCGCGAAGGTCCGCCGCCGGGCGACGGGATCGAGCGCGAGAGCGTTGGAGGTCATGCCAAGTGGTGGCGTGCGGGTGAGTCCGTGTCAATGCACGCGACGCTGCGCCATAGCTAAACGTTCCAACACCTACGCCCAATTCGATGCGGAAGTGTTGGAATTCGGCATGAAGTTCAGCGAACTGGATCCTGACCGGTGTCGAGAGGTGATCAACACGCAGCAACGTTTCGATGCCTTGCGTGACGCGCAGCTACGCCTCAACTCCAATCGCGGCTCCATGACTTGGTCTCAGACCGGCGCGTGCAGGCGCGGCCGGTTGCGCGTGAACGAGCGCCGCCCACGCTTCAACCCCCAAAGCGGTTGCGCCAGCGCGGCGACTGCCATGTTCGGCGACGTGGCATCGATCGCGACGAGGTCGGCCGGCAGGCCCGGAGCGATGCCGTAATCGTCGAGGCGTAGGAGGCGCGCCGATTGGCTGGTGATCATGTCGAGGCAGGCGGCGAGACCGGCGGGCGCGGCGACATGACAGACGTTGGCATAGAGGTTCGCCATGCGGATCAGCGAGCCGTCGCCGTAGGGCGTGAACGGGTTCAGAATGTTATTCGTCGAAAGCGAGCAGGTGACACCGGCCCGGCGCAGCGGCTCGGCCGAGGCGACGCCACGCGGTACCGCGTGGTCGTGGTTTCGCCCCATCAGGTAGAGGTCGGTCGCCGGAAGGATCGTGACGGCGATCCCGCAATCGGCGAGCCGGCGCGCCAGCGCGTCGCTCTCGGCCTTCGGCAGCAGCGACATCTGCGTCATGTGGCCGACGGTGACACGACCGCCCCAGCCGAACTCGTCCGTTTTGCGACAAACATAATCGATGTTCATGCCGGCCGGAATGTCGGCGAGGTCGAGATGCATGTCGATCTCGGCATCGAACGCGCGCGCGAGGGCGAAGACGCGGTCGATCTGCCCGTGCGGATCGGGATCGAGGTAAGGGACAGCGCCGACCGCGCGGGCGCCACGTTTGAGCGCTTCGGCGAGGAGCTCCTCGGTGCCCGGATTGTTCGTCAGCCCCTCCTGCGGAAAGACGCAGAGTTCGAGATCGAGCCCCCAGGCATAGTCGCGGCGCAAGGCCTCGACCGCCTCGAAGCCGATCATCCCGATGCCGGGATCGAGCTCGACATGCGTGCGCATGCGCATCGTCCCCTGCACGAGACATTGCTCGATCGCGCCCGCGCCCCGGGCGTAGACATCCTCCGGCGTGAACGATCGCTTGGCCTTCGCCGTCGCCCCCACCGCCTCCGCCACGGTCCCGCCGCCGAGATCGCAGCGGTCGAGGATGCAGGCCTTATCGAGATGGATGTGGGTCTCGACGAGGCCGGGAACGACGAGACAGCCACCGGCGTCGAGGACGTCGGCATCCGCCTCGATCCGCTGCTCGACGGCGACGATGCGGCCCGCCGCGATGCCGATGTCCACTTCGCGCCCGCCTCCATCCCAAGGGATGCGTGCGTCACGAACGACGAGGTCCATCATCGATCGCCTCCGGCTCCGTTTCGAGGCGGCCCGTTTCACCGGCACCGAAATAGATCTCGTGCAGCGCCGCCGCACGCAACGCGTCGGCGCTGCCGGCCTGCTTGATCTGCCCTCCCTCGACGACATAGCCGCGGTCGGCCATCGCCAGCGTGTGTTCGGCCATCTGGTCGACGACGACGAGCGTCATCCCTTCGTCGGCGAGTTCGGCCAGCTGGTGGAACAGTTCCGTCGCGATCGCCGGCGCCAGCCCGAGCGAGGGCTCGTCAAGCAACAGGATCTTCGGCTCCGACAACAGGCCGCGCGCAACGACGAGCATCTGCTGTTCACCGCCCGAAAGGAGCGCGGCGCGGCGATCGAGGAGAGGCCGAAGCCGGGGGAAGCGCACAAGGACGGCTTCGAACAGTACCGGATCCAGGTGCCCGAGCCGCGTCGCGCCGAGCTGCATGTTTTCGCGGGACGTGAGGTTGGGAAAGACTTGCCGCCCTTCGGGAACGAGCGTGAGGCCCATGCGCGCGACCCTATCGGCGGCAAGGGTTTGCAACAGCTGGCCGTCGATCGCGATCGTACCGCCGACCGGTCGCAGGAGGCCGCTCAACGCCTTCATCAGGGTGGACTTGCCGGCGCCGTTGGGCCCCAGCACGGCGATCGCCTCGCCTTTCCTGACCTCGAGCGAGATGCCATCGAGCACCCGGAGCGGCCCGTAGCCGGCCTTGACGTTCCGGACATCCAGAAACGGGCCGCCCGTCACGTGCCGCGGCGGCCGCGGAGCCGGCGCCGTGGTGCCGAGGTAGGCAGCCACAACGGCCGGGTCGGTCCGGATTGCGGCTGGGGGCCCTGTCGCGATGCGCCGTCCGGCGTCGAGCACGACGATCTCGTCGGACACCGACATGACGAGGCTCATGTCGTGCTCGACGAGCAGCACCGCCAGACCGGCACCGGCGATCCGCCGCAACACGCCCTCGAGCCGGCCGGTATCCGCGGCGTCGAGGCCGGCCGCCGGCTCGTCCAAGAGCACGATCTTGGGCGAGGTCGCGAGGGCACGGGCGATCTCGACGAGACGGCGATCGACATGCGGCAGCGCCCCGGCCGGACCGTCGTCGGCACCGGCGTACCCGACGAAACGAAGGAGGGACCGGGCGAGATCGGCACCCGCCGCACCGCGCCAGCGCCCGCCGAGCAGGCCGAGGCGCACATTGTCGAGGACGCTCAGGCCGTCGAACATCTGCGCCGTCTGGAAGGTGCGAGCGAGACCGGCCCGCGCGACGCGATGCGCGGCAGCGCCGGTGACGGCGAGCTCGCCGACGTGGACGGTGCCGGTGTCGACCGCCTGGAAGCCGCTCACGAGATTGAGCAGGGTGGTCTTGCCGGCGCCGTTGGGGCCGATGAGGCTGGTGATGCGCCTGGCCGGCGCGACCACATCGACGCCGGCCACGGCAGCGACGCCGCCGAACGAGACGCCCAATCCGTCAACCCGCAGGCCGCCGCCGCTTCCGCCGATGTGGACGAGCGCCTGTGCTGGAGATGCCTGGGTCGGGCGTCCGGCATGCCGCAGCCGCCTGCTGAAGCGCTCCACCACGCCGGCGATGCCGTCAGGCGCCAGCCAGAGTACGACGAGGAGAGCGGCGCCGAAGACCAGGAGACGGTATTCCGCGAGGCTTGAAAGTAGTTCCGGCAGCAGGCCGACGGCGAGCGCGCCGTAGAGCGGCCCGAGCGTCCGTCCGGCGCCGCCGAGGACGACCACGAGCAGGAACAGGATGGACTGGGTGAAAGGAAACGAGCTCGGGGCGATGAAGCCGGTCAGGCCGGCCTGCAGGCAGCCGGCGAGGCCGCCCGCGGCTGCCGATAGGATGAAGGCCGCCGTGCGCACCGGCAAGAGCGAGATGCCGACGCTGCGCGCGGCGGCGGGAGCGGCGGATGCCGCCTGCATGGCGAGCCCGAGCGGGCTGCGTTTCAACGCGGCGAACGCGAACAGCATCGCGGTGCAGACGACACTGGCGGTCAATGCCATGCCGCCGATCGCGAACGGTTGCGGGATGCCGCCGATGCCGCTGGCGCCGCCCGTCAACCCCGACCACTCCACCGTCGCGGAGTCGACGATGAAGCCGAAGGCGATCGTGACCATGGCGAGGTAAGGGCCCGTGACGCGCAGGGCCGGGATGGAGAGGACGGCCCCAACGATCGCGACGAAGGTGACCGCGACGGGAAGAGCGGCCCAGAAGCCGAAGCCGGCCTTTGTCGTCAGGATCGCGACGCCGTAGGCGCCCATCGACATGAAACCGGCATGGCCGAGCGACACTTCGCCCGCCAAGCCGAGCAGGATGTTGAGCCCGACCCCGATGATGGCGGTGGTCGCGACGGTGCCGACGAGGAAGCCGTAATAGCCGGGCGCCGCCAAGCAAATGGCGGCGATGCCGACCAACGCGACGCCCGTGCCCGCGAGCCGCCCCGCGATCCCGGCCGCGCTCAAACGCGCGAGACCGCCCGCCGCGCGAAAAGGCCGGAGGGCGCGAAGGCGAGGGCGGCGATCACCGCCGTGAAGGTTGCGATCTGCGTGCTGCTCGAACCGAGCCACGTCGTGGCGAACGCCTCCACCAAGCCGTAGGCGAGCCCCGCCGCCACGACGCCCCAGGGATTGGTGAGACCTCCGAGGATCGCGACCGCGAACGCCTTGATGCCGAACAGCGTCCCCATGTCGTACGAGACGTTGTAGAGCGGCGCGACGAGGATGCCGGCGATGCCGGCGAGCACGGCGGCCGCAGCATAGGTCAGGGCGACGAGCCGGGTGACGTCGATGCTCATCAGCCGGGCGGCATCCGGGTTGTCGACGGCGGCGCGGAGGCGGAGACCGAGCGGCGTGCGCGTCATTCCGAGGTGGACGAGGCCGGCGAGACCGAGCGCGATGACGGGAATGAGCACCTGCAGCGGGAATATGCCGACGTCGCCGAACACCCAGGGTTCGTCGGCGAGCGAGGAGTTGAGCGCGCGCGGCTCTTTGCCGAAGGTCGCCAGCACCGAATTGTCGAGCACGATGCCCAGCGCGACGGTCGCCATCAGCCAGGCGTTGCTGCCGCGCGCCGCGAACGGCCGCACGGCGATGCGCTCAACGACGAGACCCCAAACGGCACAGGCGGTCACGGCAATGGCGAGGGCCGCCGCGAACGGCCAATGCAGGGTGAGCAGGACGACATGGCAAAGCACCGCGCCGAGCATGACCGAAGAGCCCTGCGCGAAGTTCACCGTGGCGGAAACCGCGAACGTCAGGGTGAAGCCGAGGGCGATCAGCCCATAAATGCTGCCCTGACCGAACCCCGAAACGAGCGCCGTCAGCAGCACGCGGCGCCTCCGCCGTCCGCCAGCGATTTCGTCCCGTCAGCCCGAGACGGGTTCAATCTGCTCGCCGTTATACCTGACGATCACGTAGTCGTTCTCGGTCAACGCGTCATGGTTCGTGTCGGTGAAGGGGCGCTCGTAGGTCTTGATCAGCCCCTTATACGTCCCGATGTTGAGGAAGCCGTCGCGCATCTTGGCACCGTCGGTCGATCCGGCTTTCTCGATCGCAAGGGCCGTGAGGTTCATGGCGTCGTAGGCGTTCGCGACGCCGACGGGCGGGCTGATGTCGCCGACATCCTTCACATCGGAATACTTCGCCTTCATCGCCGCGATGACTTTCTTGCCGACGTCGTTCTGCGGACCGAAGAAGCTGTAGGTCTGAATGAAGCGCACGCGATTCGCCCATGATCCGGCGAGTTCGGGGAAGCGGCCGCCCGAGATGCCCCAATGCGAAATCACCGGCACCGTCCAGGCCGACCTTTGCAGCGCCTTGACCACCTGCGCTCCAGGTGCCGCATTTCCGACGAGGATCACGATGTCGGCCTTATCGGCGCGCAACCTCTGCAGCTGCGGCGCCATGTCGACGTCCTTGTCGTCGAACTTCTCCATGCCGACGACTTTCATGCCGGCCGAACTCGCAGCCTCGTTCAGGCCGGTATTGTTCGACTCGCCCCACGCGTTGTTGACGAGCATTAGTCCGGGCGATTTGGCCTGGTACGTCTTCGCCGCGTAGTTGATCAGCGCCTTGTCGACGAGCGCATCGACGGCCGACACGCGAAAGATGTAATTCGGGTTGGTCCCATTGCGGGTGATCTTGGTTGCCGCCGCCCAGACGCTGACGAAGGGAACGCGCGCCGCGTTGGCGATGGGGACGATGGCCAGCGAGACGGGGCTGTCGATCCCGCCAAAGAGGGCCACACAGCCTTCACGATCGATGAGCTCGCGCGCGGCGGCCTGCCCCTTGGCCGGGTTCGACTCGTCGTCGCGCCGGACGAGTTCGACTTGCCTGCCAAGAAGACCACCGCGGGCGTTAATTTCATCGATCGCGATCGACAGGCCGCGCGTTATTCCCTCGCCCGATTTCGCCGACGCCCCCGACAGCGCGGCCACGAGGCCGACCTTTATCGGTTCGGCGGCAAACGCCCGCGATCCAAACGCGCCGAGCGCCAAGCCGACCGCGGGAAGAGCAAAGGTGCGGCGGCGTGTGAAATCGGCGGCCATGATATCTCCGAGGGTGTGTGGGACAGCCGCAGCAAGACTCGTGCCCCGCTTGAGACGCCGCTCCGCATCTCATCCCGACGTGATCGGATGCAATCGTTTGCTTTGAACAGCTCGTTCGCAGCATGCATCGACCCTCTGAACGAGGATCTTACGCGGCGCTCCGCCGGTAAGCGGCCGCGGCTTCTCCGAATGCCTTAAACAGCATGCCGTTGATCGGGTTGTGGTGAGCGTCGTGTTCCGCGTGCCATTGCACACCCAGGGCGAAGCCGGGCGCTGGCGCGATCCTGATCGCCTCGATGGTACCGTCCTCCGCGATGCCTTCAACAACGACATCTTTGCCGAGCTCCAGGATGCCCTGCCCGTGCAGGGAGTTCACCCGGATCGTGTCGCGGCCTAACAAGGTCGCGAACGCGCCGTCGGCGACGAGCCGGACCTCGTGACGCTGGGCGAACACGACTTCCGGATCAGGGTGGATCTCGCCATTGTCCAGTCGTGGCATGCGATGGTTGAGGCGGCCGGGCAGGTCGCGTATTTCGGGGTGCAGCGATCCACCGAACGCGACGTTCATTTCCTGGAACCCACGGCAAATGCCGAACAGGGGAACACCGCGCGCCACGCAGGCTTCGATCAACGGCAGCGCCAGCGCGTCACGATCCTCGTCGTAGGGTTCATGCCCGGCATGTGGTTCCGTCTTGAAGCGGGCCGGATGGACGTTGGCCCTGGCGCCGGTCAACAACACTCCATCGACGACGGCGAGCAAATCCTCGACACTCGTGATCTTCGGCGTGCCGGCGAACATCAGGGGCAAAGCCCTGGCGACCTCCGCGACGGCGCGAAAGTTGTTTTCGCCCACTCGTTGCGCACGAAACCGATCGTCGATGGTGTGCGTGTTCCCGATCACGCCGATCACCGGTATCGTCATCTCCGCGTAACGACCTCCGATGTCCGCCGGGCGAGCCGTCAGCGCTGATCACGAATTCGGATAGCGATCAACCCGAAAGTTTGTCGACGACGCCCGGCAACTCGCCGAGCGAACCGATCACGACGTCGGGCTCGGCGCCGAACGTCTCGATCTGCGAACGGAGCGCGTCGAACATCAGCTTCGGCCCGATGGACTCTGACGCCGCGATCTTGCCGTGCAGCGAGGCCGACGGCACACGCTCGATGCGTGCGACACGGAAGCCGACGTTCTTGGCACCGGCGACGTCGAAGCCGTTGGAGGACACGAAAACGACCTCTTCGAATTGAAGGCCCAGCTGCGTCCGCACAGGCTCGTAGGCCCGCGGGTCGGGCTTGTAGGCACGCACCGCATCAACGCTGAGGATGGCCTCGAAAGCGCCGTTCAGGGCGGAGTTGCGGACGAGCGCCGAAAGCATGTCGGGACTGCCGTTCGACAGGATCGCCAGCCTGTAATGCGTGAGCGACCTCAGCGCGGCTGCGGCGTCGGGATATGGCGTGAGGCGATCGTAGGCTTCGGAGAGGTTCTCGACCACCTCCGGCTTCGTCTCGTGACCGAGGGTGCGTAGCGTATAGGCCAGGCTTTCGCGCGTGACGGTCCGGAAACCGGCATAGAGTCCGCACATCGAGCGCAACCAGCTGTACTCGAGTTGCTTGAGGCGCCACACCTGCGTGATGTAATCGCCGCGACCGGGGAAAGCCGCTTCGACTTCGGCGGCGACGGACTGCACGTCGTAGAGCGTGCCGTACGCGTCGAACACGAAACCCTTGATCATGCTGTCTTCCTTCGAGCGTTTCCGAGGCACGGCGAAACCGGCGACACGAGCAGCCGCATTAAAGCGGCAAGCCGCCGACCTGGGCGCGGTAGAGGACCTCGTCGAAGTGCCGATCCGCCGCCGGCTGACGGCGGACGAGGAGGGTGCCGAGCACGGCACCGAGGAAGCCGATCGGCAAACTCGCGATCGTCGGGTTGACGATGGGGAAGATGGCATCCTTGCCGAGGAACGCCGGACCGATTAGGGCAAGGCCGATCGACGAAACGAGCCCTGCAGCCATGCCCGCGATCACGCCCGCGGTGTTGAAGCGCCGCCAGAACAGCGACAGCAGGATGACCGG
>CAXTFG010000139.1:0-7913 GCA_964243415.1 uncultured Beijerinckiaceae bacterium
GCGATGTGCCGAAGGTCAATTGCCTGACCTGCCACCAGGGGGCCTACAAACCGCTGCTCGGCGCATCCATGGTGAGCACCTACCCCGAGCTCGTCGCCACCGAAGCGGAGAACGGCCCCCCTCCGAAGTATGACGCGCCTCCGAAGTCCGGTCCGCCTCCGCAATAGAGAGGCAGCGGACGGACGAGGCACGACCCGATCCAGCCCCTCGATCCCCCTCCACAGCGCCGGGGGGGGGGGGCCGTGGCTAAGCCAGTCGGGCAATCGCGCGGGCCGTCGCTTCCAGAACACTGAGCCGGTAAGGCAGCGGCCGTTCGTCATGAAGCAGGCGGAAGCGACCGTCGGCGATGGCCTCGTCGTGAACCTGATCGCCGGTAAGGGGGTAGTCCCCTTTTGCGACGACCCAGTGGACAAGTTCGAGCGTCCCGCCAGGGACCAAACGATCTGCGCAGAACTCGAGGAACCTGGTGAAATCCAGCCCCGACCAGTAATAGCCCACCTCCGACAGAAGGATGAGGTCGAAGTCGCCTTCGGGCACTTCGTCCGGCATCGACATTCTGCGGAACTCGACGTGGCGTTGATCGACGCAACGCCGGCGTGCCTCGCCGAGGGCCGTCTCTGCGATGTCGACGGCGAGGACGGCGTCGCAACGTGCGGCCAAGGCCTGCGTCAGCACGCCGATCGAACAGCCGACCTCCAGCGCTCGTGCATAGTGCGGGCGTGGCAGGGCCGCGAGCGTCGTGCGATACTTGTCCCGCTCATACCCGCTCGTCTCAAAGCGCCAGGGATCGAGGCTCTCGGCGTAGATGCGGTCGAAATAGGCTTGCGGCACGGTGTCGACGAAGCGCTCGTCGTCGTCCTCCGGCTTGCTTTCATTTCCAATCATAAGGTTTCCGACGGCAAGAGACGGCTCGGGACAAGAGCAAGCCTCGTCTAGGCGACACTCACGCGAGGACCCATGCGCCGCAGCGCCGCCATTGCGAGAGCGCCGACGACAGGTCCGGGCACGAGGACGAGGAAAGCCCATTGCCAGCCGCCAAGCCATTCGGCGACGTTCGGCAACGTGAGGATGGCCGCGATCGTCACGCCATAGCCGGCGCCTAGCTGCACGGTGAGCGCCGTGCCGACGTAACGTGCGCCGGATTCCGTGACGATAGCGGAGAATTGCGCCGAGTCCGCCACGACGGCGGCGCCCCAAGTCAGGCCGACGATCAGGAACATCCAATCCGGTGCGTGGAAGACGGTCCCCACGATGGCGGCGCAGCTGCCCGAGATCGCGAGCAAGGCGATGGTGGTCACCGGTCGCCCGATGCGGTCGGCGATGGAGCCGGCGGCGATGCAGGCCGGCGTCCCCGCGGCGATGATCAGGAACGTCACGGCCGAGGCCCACGACGGGTTGGGATGAGCAAGCGTCTTGAGCCGGTCGGTGACGAAGGAGAGGAGCCAGCTCCACATCGCGTAAAGCTCCCACATGTGCCCGAGGTATCCGGTGGAGCACAGGAGGAAGCGCTTGTCCGACAAAGCGGCGCCGATCTCGCTCGGCCTGAAGGCGACCTTGGGAAAGGGAAATGGCCCCTCGTGCAAGGTCAAGGCGATCAGCGCGGTGCTGGCGAAAGCTGCCGTGCTCGTCGCGACGATCACGCCGCGCCAGCCGACTCCGCCAAGGGCATTGACGGCGTGGGGCAGGGCGGAGCCGAGGGTCAGTGCCCCGATCACGCAGCCGAGCGCGATCCCGCGCCCTTTCTGGAACCAGGTCGCGATGAACTTCAAGGCCGGTGGGTACACGCCAGCGAGGAGGACTCCCGTGGCGATCCGCAGGACGACGGCCTGTTGCGCCGTCGAGGCCGCGAGCAGGAGAATGTTGACGACGCCGACCGCGGCGGACGCAGAAGCCATCAGGATCCGCGGCGGCACGAGATCGGATAGGCTCGTGAAGGCCGAAAGCAACGCGCCGATGATGAAGCCGAGTTGGACCGCGATCGCCAGCCAGACGGCCTGCGCACCGGTAACGCCCCAATACCCCCGGAGCTGCGGCATCACCGCCGTGGCCGAGAACCACGTGGTGAGCGTCAGCACGACCGCCAGACTGAGCTTGGCCAACGCCCAAAGCCGAGCCCTCCCATCCTGCTTGGACCCTGCCGTCCGGGGAAGCGGGCCGACGAGGTGCTCAGTGACCGACATGGTTTCGATTTTCGTGCACATCGGGCGACGTGACAAGCGGCAAGCGCAGCGGGCTCCCGCGCCCGGAGATCTCTTCGTCGCCGACCCTGCGCTTTGGTGTAGGCCGATGGATCCAGCGACGGCGTCTTCTGCTTTGACGTGAACGGTCAACCACTGTCTGGAGAGATCAAATGAAGGTCGCCGCCGACCTATGCATCGTGCCGATGGGCGTCGGGCCGTCCGTCTCCCCTTATGTTCGAGAGATCAAGACGATCCTTGAGGCCAGCGGACTCCCCGCCACCATGCACCCGAACGGCACGAACATCGAGGGCGAGCTGAGCGAGATCTGCCGCCTTGCCGAACGGTGCGAAGCCAAGCTCGCAGAGATGGGCGTCCAGCGCACGTTCTTCACGCTGATCTTCTCGACCCGGCGCGACAAGGTGCAGTCGATGGCCGACAAGATCGCGGCCGTCTCCTAGCGACGACCCTTTCAGGTTTCCATCGCGGGCGTTGGAAGCCTGAAGGCAGCCGCGCGGCGCTTGTCTCTGGACAATGGCATCGAGCGTCAAACCCGCTGCACGCCGGTGAACTGCGGCAGGCCGGGAAGCACGCCTTTCAGATTCGCCCGGTACGCGGATGGCTGAAAGAAGATGCCGCAGGGGACGTAGGCTCCCACCGCGACAGCCCGCTCTTGCATACTCGCGGCGATCGCCTGTTGATCCGCGAGGCTCGGCGCCCGGAACCACTTCTCGCGCATGCTCTCGAGCGGCTCGTCGGCGAGCCAACTTGGGGTGCCGGCTTTGCCATTGCCGCGCATCATCTGATGGTAAGCCGGCGAGAGCTGGTCGAGACCGCCCGAGAAGATGCCGAACATGCTCCAGCCACCCTGAGCGACGGGCTTTTGCATGAGGATACGCTGGTTTACGCTGCCCCAGTCGGTTGCGACATAGTCGACATTCATGCCGAGCTTCTGGCCCACGTCGTTCATCACCTCGCAGATCGCGTCGATGCGGGGCACGTCCGTCCCCGAGAGCAGAACGATCTTCTCGCCCTTGTATCCGGCCGCTTCGAGTTCGCGCCGGCTGCGGGCGATGTCGCGCGCACCTTTGAGCGGCCCCAAGCCGGCCTCCGATGCCATTGGGCCTCCGCTAGTGAAGAAGCCGACGGACCCTCGTTTCACGCTGGGATCCGCGCTGGCGACGGCGTCCATCATGTCCGACTGGTCCACGGCGCCGAGCACGGCCCGGCAGACGGCTGGGTTGTCGAAAGGCGGATTGAGATGATTGAAACGGATCTGGCCGATGAGCCCGGCCGTTTCGATCACCTCGACCCGGAGGTCCCGCCGTCCAGCCAGTTGCGGGACGAGATCGACGTTGGGCTGTTCCCACCAGTCCATCTCGCCCGATTGGAGGGCACCTGCCGCGGACGCCGCGTCGGGAATCGTGTGCCACTCGACGCGGTCGAAATGCGCGATCCGCGGCCCCGCCGTGAAGCTCGCCTCGCCGTCGGAACGAGGCACATAACCGTCGAACTTGCGATAGACGGCGAGCGCGCCGGGCACGCGCTCGCCGGGAACGAAACGGTAGGGGCCGCTGCCCACCATCTCGGTTATGGCCTTGTAGGGATCAGTCATCGCCAGCCGCTCAGGCATGATGGCGGGAAGATTCGAGGTCGGCTTCGCCAGGGCATCGCAGAGAAGCGGGAACGGATATTTCAAACGAAACCGCAGCACCTTGTCGGACGCGGCCGATAGCTCGTCGAGCGCCGCGAACAGGGCGCTTCCGAACGCGTCGCGGCGGCCCCAGCGCTTGAGACTTGCCACAGCGTCGCGGGCGAGCACCGGCGTTCCATCGTGAAATGTCAGGCCGTCGCGCAAGGTCAGCGTCCAGAGCCGCCCGCCATCCTCGCTGACATGACCCGCGATCATCTGCGGTTTGGCGTGGTAAGCCGTGTCGACCCCGTAGAGCGTGTCGAAGATCATGAGCGCGTGATTGCGCGTGACGTAATTGGTGGTGAGGATGGGATCGAGCAGCGCAAGGTCGGCGTAGGGCACGAACTTGAGCGTGCTGGCGCTGGCCGCGCGCACGACCGCGGGCGCCGCGATGAGGGCGGCTGCGCCTGACAGGAACTGACGACGTTGCATGAGACCGCTCCGGAGATTCGCCGCAAGGTCACAAGAACGGTGCCAAGCCAGTCGGCACTGCCGGCAGTGCTGCCGCACGCGGGCGCGCGGGACGCAAACACTGGCGCGCCCAAGGGGAATCGAACCCCTGTTTTCGCCGTGAAAGGGCGACGTCCTAGACCGCTAGACGATGGGCGCGGGCGCGCGGCTGCAGGGCAGGGCCACGGCAGCGTCGGTATAGGGCGGCGCCGGAAATCTGACAAGGCGCTGGGGCGCCCGTCGGCCGGGCGGACCGCCGCGGCAAGGCGGCGCGCGAACCGCCGCAGCAAGCTTGCGCGGGGGCCGGAAAGCGCTATAACGCCGCTTCGCTTCGGCCGGGGGCTGAACGGACGGCCCGGTTTTACCCCGGGTAGCCAAGCTTGCCGCACCCGTGCGGTGGGCGCGTCGTCGTCCCGTGTCTCCGCCTTCGCATTCTCGTCGGGCCTTTCCGGGGTCCGAAGGGCTCCGCGCCGAAGCCAAGGCAACAGAAAGGCCGCACCATGGCTCTCTACGAGCACGTCTTCATGGCGCGTCAGGACGTCACCGCCCAGCAGGTGGAAACCCTGACCGACCAGCTCAAATCCACCGTCGAAGGTCTCGGCGGATCTTTCGCCAAGACCGAATATTGGGGCGTGAAGTCGCTCGCCTACCGCATCAACAAAAACCGCAAGGCGCACTTCTCGCTGATCAACATCGACGCGCCGTCCGCGGCGGTGACCGAGCTGGAGCGCCAGCTCGGCCTCAACGAGGACGTGCTGCGCTACATCACCATCCGCGTCGACGCGCACGAGGAAGGGCCGTCGGCCATGATGCGCAAGCGCGAAGACGACGACCGTGGCGACCGCGGCGATCGTCGCGGGCCGCGTGGCGACCGACCGGCCCGCCGGCCGCGTGAAGAGTCCGCCGGCGAAGGAGCGCTCTGATGGCAGCTGCAGCCGGCGCTCGCCGCCCCTTCTTCCGTCGCCGCAAGACGTGCCCGTTCTCCGGCCCCAACGCGCCGAAGATCGATTTCAAGGATACCCGGTTGCTGTCCCGCTACATCTCGGAGCGGGGCAAGATCGTGCCCTCGCGCATTACGGCCGTGTCCGCGAAGAAGCAGCGCGAACTCGCTCAGGCGATCAAGCGGGCCAGGTTCCTCGGTTTGCTTCCCTACGTCATCAGGTAGGCCGATCGGCCTCGAGGCGGTGGGAGGGACTTCTCTCTCGTGCGGTTCTCGATGGCGACCATCAGTTGGAGCCCGCGCGTTGGGCTCCTAACCGCCCGGGCTTTCCGCCCAGGCGCGGGACAGCGAAAGTCCATGCGGTTTCCATCTTTCCTTCGCATCAACGGCACCGGACTCGTCGCCGCCATCGGTAGTGGTTTGGCGGCCGTGCTCCTGTCCATGCTGACGCTGCAGCGTCCGCCGTTCACGCTGGCGATGGGTTTCGTCGCGCCGCTGCCGCTGATGATCGCGATGCTCGGCTTCGGACCGGCCGCCGGTGTGATCGCGGTGCTCGTTGGGTCGGTGTTCGTCGGCGTGTTCGATATGCGGCTCGGCCGTCTGGTGTTTTTGGGTTGGCGGGACCCTGGCGCCGCTGCGCTCGACGTCCTCGTCTTCCTTCTCGCGCTGGGATTGCCGGCTCTGTTGCTCGGCATGACGGCGCGTGGTCGACCGCTCGCGTCGGCAACGGCGACCGAGCGTCCCGAAGAGCGTCAGCTCGGACGCATCGCCATCATCGCGGTCGTCTTCGCCGCACTGTCGGTGTCGCTCGTGTTCGTCGTCGCTATCGCGACGAACGGCGGCTTTCAGGCCTTCAACGCGCTGCTCCGCGGAAGCTTCGAGAAAATCTGGCAGGCCGTTTCCGAGCGGCGAGCGCTGCCCAAAGGCATCGATGCCGCACAGTTCGCGACGCAGCTCACCTGGCTGATGCCACCGGTGATGAGCGCGGCGGGGGTGTTCTTCTATCTTTCAAATCTTTGGCTCGCGGCGCGTATCGCTCAGATTTCCGGGATGCTGGGAGGGCCGTGGCCGGATATACCGCGGCACATGCGGGTTCCGCGTTATGCCGCCCTCGTTCTCGCCGTATCGCTCGGGCTGAGCATCGTCGGCGACATTCCCGGGCTGATCGCGCGGATCGTCAGCGCGGCCCTCATCGCGGTTCTGGCGCTGCAAGGTCTCGCCGTCGTTCACGCGATGACTCGCGGCAAGGGTTCGCGGCTCGCGATGCTCGTCATCGTCTATCTCAGCATGGCAGCACTCATGCCCTGGCCGTTGCTGTTCTGGGGCGTCCTCGGGCTGCTCGACGCAGCCTTCTCATTCCGCGACCGGCGTAACCCGGCGCTTGTTCGCAAACCCTGAAAGGATCATGCCGTGGAACTGATACTACTCGAACGCGTCCCGAAGCTTGGACAGATGGGCGAGGTCGTCCGCGTCAAGGACGGCTATGCCCGCAACTTCCTTTTGCCCGGTGGCAAAGCGCTACGGGCGACCGAGGCCAACAGGAAACGCTTCGAGGGTCAGAAGGCCGATCTCGAAGCCCGCAATCTCGAAGCGCGGGGCGAGGCCGAGCGTGTGGGCGGCAAGCTCGACGGCTCGAGCTTCGTGATCATCCGTCAAGCCGGCGAAACCGGCTACCTCTATGGTTCGGTGTCGACCCGCGATATTGCGGAGGCGTTGAGCGCGGGCGGGTTCAGAACCAGTCGCAACCAAGTCAACCTGACAGCACCGATCAAGACGCTCGGCGTCCATCCGCTCTCGATCCAGTTGCATCCCGAGGTCGAATCGTCCGTCAAGATCAACGTCGCTCGTTCCACGGAAGAGGCCGAACGGCAGGCGCGTGGTGAGGACGTCAACGTGTTCGAGCGCGACACCATTGACGATCTGGGCCTCGAGGTCGGGGCCGCTCTGGCCGACGAGGGCGGGTCGGACCGCTAGCGGGCATCGCAGCGGGCTTCGCGGACGACGCAGCATGAGTTGTGCCCGGCATCCACATGCCGGGCCGCGATGCAAAGAGAACGTGCCCGCCAGCGCCGTTTTGATGTTGGCGTGTGTCGCTGCCTCATGCGAGAACGGTTGGCAGGGCCGCGCAGCGTATCGGCCCGCAGCTCTCATTGACAGCGATTTTCGGCATGACCCTCATGGATCGCGCGAGCGGACGTGCGCCCCCGCTTGCCCGGCAGTCCGGCCAGGACGCGACGTTTCGCGTGGCTCCCCACAACATCGAGGCGGAGCAGGCCCTGCTCGGCGCCATCATCATCAACAACGACGCGTTCGATCGCGTTTCCGACTTCCTTCAGCCCGAGCACTTCTCGGAAGAGCTCCATCGGCGCATCTACGATATCGCCTCGCAGCTCATTCGCGCCGGCAAGATCGCCACCCCGGTCACGCTGAAGACCTTCCTCGGCGAGACCGACCTCGGCGGCATGACCATCCCGCAATACCTCGCGCGGCTCGCCGCCGAGGCGACGGCGATCATAAATGCCGAGGATTACGGGCGCACCATCCACGACCTCGCTGTACGCCGCGACCTGATCCTGATCGGCGAAGACATCGTGAACGGCGCCTACGACGCGCCCGTCGACGTGACGCCGCGCGACCAGATCGAGGATGCCGA
>CAXTFG010000140.1:0-7832 GCA_964243415.1 uncultured Beijerinckiaceae bacterium
ACCGCTTCCTCGTGGCCTCGGTGCTGTCGGCCGCCGCCGCCGGCTATTACGCCACCCCGAGCGACCTGCTCGGGCGCTTCTCGCTCGTGACGATCGCCGTGATGAACACGGCCTTTCCCGCGATGGCCGCCTCGTTCCGCATCGATCCCGCCCATGCCGCGACGCTGGTCCGCCGCAGCGTGCTCGCGATCGCCGGCCTTCTCTTCGTGCCGTCGCTCGTCATGGCCGCCTTCAGTAGAGAGATCCTGACGCTCTGGGTCGGCGCTTCCTTCGCCGCCCCGGCGGCGCCCGTGATGCAATGGTTGGCCCTCGCTGTTCTCCTCAGCGCCGCCGACGCGGTGATCAGCGGCTTCATCGACTCGATCGGGCGGCCGGACGTCAACGCCAAGTTCTCCCTGATCGAACTCGTGCTCTACGTGCCGCTGCTCGTCCTCTTGCTGCGGGCGTTCGGCATCCAGGGCGCGGCCATCGCCTGGACCTTTCGCGTCGGCTTCGACCTCGCCGCACGCGTCGTTCTTGCCGGCCGCCTTGTCCCGGCGCTGCGTCCCATTTTGGGACGCCTGCTGTTCGTCGTCACCGCCGCGACGGTCATGCTCGCCCTGCCGCTCCTGGTGATCGGGATCGCCGAGCGGATCGCCATGGGGATCGCCGCCATCGCCGCGACCGGAGCGATCGTTTGGCTCTGCGGCGTCGATGCGGGCGAAAGAGCCTTCTGTACGAGGTGGATCCGACGGCGAACGAGCCAGGCGAGCCAAGCCGCTTAACGGTTTGTTGACCATCCTGCTCACGTGACCGCGCCATTCGCCATCGCGTGTCGCATCGGGCACGGCCGCTGCAAGTCGCTCGATCGAACCGGGATCAGAGTTGCATTATGGGTCAACACCGCGCTAGCCGCGTCCTCGCCGCGTTCTCGACCTGCTTCGCCTTGGTCGCGTGCAGCGAGAGTCCGGCCGAGCCGAGCGGGCAGAATCTCGACATCGGCGCCTACAGGCGCACGTTCGTCGAGAATTTCGAGCGCTTCGACGTCTCGGCCTGGGGCCCTGGATCGACGTGGATCGCCCACACGCCCTGGCACGGCGACTTCGGCGATGCCGAGTTCACCGACCCGCAGCCCGGCTTTCCGTTTCAGACCGCCAGCGGCATCCTGCGGATCGAGGCCCGCAGGGGGGGCGACGAGCGTTGGCGATCGGGCCTGATCGCGTCGCGCGACAAGCAGGGGGTGCCGGGCCAGGGTTTCGCGCAGCAGTACGGATATTTCGAGATCGAGACCAAGCTGCCGCCGGGTCCGGGCGTCTGGCCGGCATTCTGGCTGTCCGGGGTCATGGGTTCGCCCGGCGCCGAGATCGACGTCTTCGAATACTACGGCAACGCGCCCGCGTCCTACCACGCCAACGTGCACGTGTGGGTCGACGGTCAGCAAACCTTCGGCGACGGCAAGGTCGTCCCCATCCCGGTCGATAGCGCGACGAACAGCTTCAACCGCTACGGCGTCGACATCGATCACGACTGGGTGACGTTCTTCTTCAATCGTAAGCAGGTCTGGAAGGTGCCGACGCGGCAGGAATGGCGCCAGCCGCTCTATATCCTGGCAAATCTGGCGCTCGGCTCGGGCTGGCCCATCGACAAGACGCCGAATCCCTCCTTCATGTACATCAAGTCGATCGCCGCCTACGAGAAGCGCGCGTGAGTGGCGCGATCAAGGTCTACGTCCACCTCGCACGCGGTTACGATGCCCGCGCGTGGAGACGACGGTGGCAGAATGGTGACCTGATCGGCTTCAACGATCCGAGCCCCTATGGCTACCATCACGCGCATTCGCCAAGCGCGCGGCTCGCGTTTTCGATCGATGACCCCGAGACGCGGCTGGGTCGATGGATCCGCGGCGGCTTACGTCTCGTTCTCGGGTTCGATATGGTCCATGCTTGGCGCAATCGCGAGGCGTTGCGGGAAGCCGACGTCGTCTGGACTCATACCGAGTCCCAGCATCTCGCGATCGCGACCTTGCTGAAGACCATGCGCAAGGGACGGCGGCCGAAGCTCCTCGCGCAGAGCGTCTGGCTCATGGACAACTGGGATCGCTTCGGCGCATTGCGCAGGGGCCTTTATCGCTGGTTGATTGCCGAGGCCGACGTCCTGACGTTTCATTCGCCGCTGAACCGGGACAAGGCCAAGGCGCTCTTTCCCGAGAAATGGTGCGAGTTCCTCCCGTTCGGCATCTGCACAGACCTGAAGCAGGTGCCGACGACGTCGAAGTCGAAACGCGCGGAGGTCCGCGTCGCCGCGCTCGGTAACGACCGCCACCGGGATTGGGCCACGCTTCTCGAAGCCTTCGGCGGCCGGCCCGGCTTCGTCCTGAGGATCGCATCGAGTGCCCTCCAGACCGAGCGCGTGGCCGCGTTCGGGAACGTCGAGATCGTCACGCCGGAGCTCAATCGAGACCTGCTTGCGCTGTATCGCTGGGCCGACGTCGTCGCTTTGCCCTTGCAGGAAAACCTCCACGCTTCCGGGACGACCGTATTGCAGGAAGCCGTCCTCGCCGGACGACCGGTCGTTTGTACCCGGACCGGTGGGCTGGATACGTATTTCGGGGACGAGGAGGTCGCCTTCGTGCCGCCAGGCGATCCCGACCGGCTCTCGGAGGCTGCGGCGAACTTGGCGTCCCACCCCGCGAAAGCCCTGACACAAGCGGTCGCCGCCCAGCGCCGCATGGCGGTCGATGGGCTGCATTCACGGTCTTTCGCACAATCGCATCTCGCGATCAGTCGCCTGCTCCTCGAGTTCGGGCCTGCCCTGCACCGCTCGATCGACCCCCGTCCACCTCAGCGGAAGACGGCGCGGGCAGACGCAAATTGTTAAGGTCGTTTGCCTAGGAATCCTTATCCGTCCGGAAGGATGAGGCGGGACGGGGCTTAGACCACCGCAGATGGATGGAAATGACCGCGACGGTGTCCACAGCAAGCGATCCTGATCGCCTTAACCTGGACGAGATCCATGGCTTCTTGGGGCGGCGCTGGAAGCTGATCGCCGCGACGGCGCTGGGCTGTGCCGTGCTGGCGTTGGTCGTCTGCCTGTCGTTGAAGCCGACCTACACGGCGACGTCGCAAGTCCTCCTCGATCCGCATCGACAGCACGTTTTCGGCACCGATGCCGTTCAGCCTGACGGCGCGCTGGACTCGTCCATCGTCGACAGCCAGATCTCGATCATCACCTCGACGCGCCTCCTCGCCAAGGTGATCAACAAGGAAAACCTCGCCGCCGATCCCGAGTTCGCCGCCTCCGCCAAGCCGGGCCTGCTGTCGAGGATCCTCGCCCTGTTTCGCGCGGCGAAAGTGAAGGAAACGGAGCAGCCGACTCTCGACGGCATCGATCCCAAGCTCGCGCCGGTCATCATCAACCTTTTCAACAAGATCGACGTGGTGCGCATCGCGAAGAGCTATGTGCTGTCGCTGTCCGTATCCTCGCGCGATCCTGCGAAGGCCACGCGTCTCGCCAACAGCCTCGCCGAGACCTTCGTCGAGGACCGAGTCGACGTCCATGCGAAATCCGTCGGTCAGGCGGCGGCGTTCTTCGAGGATCGCCTCGGCAGCCTGCGTGACCAGGTGCGCACCTCGGAGCGGGCCGTCGCCGATTTTCGCAAGAAGCACGACCTCACCACGACGACCATCGACGGCAAGCTCACCGTGAGCGAGCTGCAGTTGCAGCACCTCAACGAGCAGTTGGCGCTGGCGGCGACGGACACGGCGGAGAAGCTCGCGCGCTTCCAGCAGGCGACGCGCTTCACCATCGCTGGAACCAACGTCGATACACTGCCCGAGATCGTCCGGTCGGCCGTGATCACGGCCTTGCGCGGCCAGCAGGCTGACCTGCTGCGGCGCGAGTCGGACTTGTCGGCCGCCTATGGCCCGGCGTACCCGGCGATCACGCAGATCCGCGCGCAGAAGGCCGGCCTGGAGCGAGCGATCGCCGCGGAGATGCGCCGGCTCGTGACGACCCTGCACAACGACTACGAAGTCGCTGCCGCACGGGAATCGGCGCTGCGCAAGACCATCGGGGGCCTGTCCAACGTCTCCGGCGGCGACAACGACGTCGGCGTCCAGCTGCGCGAACTCGAGCGCACCAACATGGCCAATCAGGCGCTGTTCGAGAACTTCCTGAACCGCGCCAAGCTGACCCAGGAGCAGTCGAGCTTCGAGGAGCCGGATGCCCGCTTGATCTCCCCCGCCCTGGAGCCGACCGCGCCGAGCTTCCCGAAGACCAAGCTGTTCGTTCCGATCGCTGGCGTCGCCGGGCTGATCTTCGGCCTGGGTTTGGCGGCGCTTGCCGATCTCGCCAAAGGCGAGGGAGGCAGCTCGGAGGGGTCGGCGGCCGCGGACGCCCAGGCTTTCATCCTCGGCCACGTCCTCCAGCCCGGCCATCGTGTCGAAACGGCTGAGCAGATCGGTCATCTCCTCGGCAGCGAGCCCACCTCGCGTTTCGCCGAAGGCGTGAACGCCCTCGCCGCCAAGCTCCTGGAGCCGGTCGCGGCGGGGCAGGGGCGGGCGGTCGCGCTCGCGCCTCTCGACAAAGCCAAGCACGCAACCTGCCTCGTGATGTCGCTCGCGACCGTGCTCGGAACGCAGGGCCGTCGTGTGCTGCTGATCGACGCCGACAGCGAGAGACGCACGCTGTCGCGCGCCTGCGATGCAACGAAATCGGTCGGTTTCGCGGAGGTGCTCGCGCAGGAAACCTCGGCGATGACGGCGGTGGTCGCGCGCCCGCACTTCGCCCTGCTGCCGGCAGGCGCGCACGCTTGGGATGCCTCAAAGGGGAGGCGTCTGCGCAATCTTCTCGCCGAGGCGCGGCAGCGCTTCGACCTCATCTTGCTCGACGGGCCCGCGCTCGACGGCAGCGATAAGGAACTCGCCCTGCGTGAGGCGATCGATGGATTCGCCGTCGTCGCGGATTGGGACGGGTTGCGGCGAGGCGATTTCACCGCTGCCATCGACGATGCGGCGGACGCGCCGAAGTTTCTCGGCTTCGTCCTCACCCGGGACGCCGAACCCGAAAGCGACGCCTACGCGCTGGCGAGTTGAAGCTTAAACCGAAGGCGCCGCGGCAATCGATTCTCAACGAACTCGCCTTACCATCGGGCACGTGACGGTCCTCGACTGATCTCCGCACGACGAAGAGGCCTTCATGCACATGGTTTCCGCACCGCTCGAGGAGCTGCGATCCAGCAAGACGCTGGCGGGGCTGGCCTCCGGCGTTCCGGTCGCCTTCCGCGGCAACAGCGGCTTCTTCCACCCCGCCGGCGGCGCGCTCGGCGTCGTGCTTTGTTCGCCGTGGGGTTTCGAGGACCTCACCATGCGCAAGAGCTGGCGGCTGCTCGCCGAAGCTCTCGCCGCCGCCGGCTATCCCTGCATCCGCTTCGATTACCCCGGTTGCGGCGACTCGCTCGGGCGCGCGTCCGATGTCGGGTCCTGCGAGGAATGGATCGAATCCGTTCAGCACGCCGCGGACTTCCTGAGGTTCATGTCGGGTGTCAAACGGTTCGTGTTCGTCGGACAGTCCCTCGGCGCGGCCTTGGCCGTCGCCGCTGCGCGCAGGCGGGGCGACGTCGTCGGCCTGCAGCTGCTGGCGCCGGTGGTCAGGGGACGCGCCTACACGCGCGAGCTTGCGGCGACGTCCGCGCTCGTCTCCCAGCGCATCGGCGTCACGCACGAGGCGACGGACGAGGAGGCGCTGAGCGTCGTCGGGTTTCCGCTTTCGCGAGCGATGGTCGACAGCTTGAAAGGTCTCGATCTCACCGGCCTCGACGGCCTCGGTGCGTTCAAGGTCACGATCTTCGATCAGAGCGACCGCAAGGCGGCGGCCGACCTCTTCGAGCATTTCAGGAAGGCCGGCGCCGACGTCCGGTTCGAGCGGGTCGAGCCCTATCACCTCATGATCTCGGACGCGACGACGATCCAGCCTCTGCCGGCGTCGCCCGAGCGGATGGTCGCCGCGCTCGCCCGATCGCATCCCGCGGTCGCCTTCGCCAGCGCGACGACCGCGTTTCGCCCCTCGCACCTGACGACCGCCGATTTCCGCGAGGACCCGGTCCGCTTCGGGGCCAACGACGCCCTCTTCGGCATCCTGTGCCGTCCCGCGCGCCCCCGCCTCGACGTGCCGGCGTTCGTGCTGCTCAACCGCGGCCTCAACCCGCATGTCGGATGGCGCCGCGTCTCGGTCGAGCACGCGCGCGCGCTCGCTGCCTCCGGCATCGCCAGCCTCCGCTTCGACGTCGCTGGCCTGGGCGAGAGCCGCGACGAACCGGGTCGCCCGGCGAACCTCATCTATTCCGACCTCCTGCTGCCCGACGTCGCCGCAGCCGTCGACGTGCTCGCCGGGCGCGGCCACGCCCGCATCGCGCTCGCCGGGGTGTGCAGCGGCGCCTACATGGCCCTCCTCGCCGCGCGGCAGGACCCGCGCGTCACCCACGTCTTCTCCGTCAATCCGCAGCGCCTGGTCTGGAACCCGGCGGAGGATCCCGAAGAGCTCGTCCGCTACGGCCTGCGCTCGATGCACGATTACGTCGGCGACATCCGCAACGGGCGCGCGCTGAAGAAGCTGATCCGCAGCCGTAAGCGGCTCATGCCGGCGGCCCTCTATCTCGTGAAGCGCAACATCAGGAACGCGATGTCGCGGGTGCCGCTCGCCGCGCGCTCCGCCCTGCTGCCGGCGTCCATGGCTGCGCGCATCGACGCCGCCTTCAAGACCCTGGCCGATCGCGGGACCCGCGTCGCGCTCGTCTTCACGCCCGGCGATCCCGGCCTCACCGAGCTGCGCGACTATTTCGGGCCCGAGGGCCGCGACATGCGCTACCCCAACGTTTCGGTCGCCGTGGTCGTCGATGCCGACCACAACCTGACGGCCACGCGCGCGTCGGCGACGATGCTGGACCAGATGCTGGCCTTCGCCACGGCTGGCGCGCCAGCGCTGTCCGAAAGCCATGCGCGGAGCCGGCAGCCGACAGCTGGATCGTCCGGCCCACCGCGGCACCACTCCGCCGGGCGCTCGTCCGCGCCGGGCACCTGTGCCTGAGCATTGAAACGCTTCTGAGGGTTGCCTATACCGGCGGCCACCCGCTTACGCCGACTCGTATCGGCGAGTGAGCTGCAGGAGCGACCCATGATTTCCGTGACGTTTCCGGACGGCGCCGCGCGCCAGTTCGAGGCCGGCGTCTCCGGCGCCGACATCGCCCGCTCGATCTCGCCTTCCCTGCTCAAGCGCACCGTCGCCATGATGCGCGACGGGGTGCTCGCCGATCTCTCCGACCCCCTCGACGGCGACGCCAAGCTGGAGTTCCTCACCCGCGAGGACCCGCGCGCCCTCGAGCTCATCCGCCACGACGCCGCCCACGTCCTCGCCGAGGCCGTGCAGGGGCTGTGGCCGGGCACCCAGGTCACGATCGGCCCCGTGATCGAGAACGGCTTCTATTACGACTTCGCCCGCGCCGAGCCCTTCACGCCCGAGGATTTCGCCGCGATCGAGAAGCGCATGCGCGAGATCATCGCCCGCGACCGCCCCTTCACCAAGGAAGTGTGGCGGCGCGACGAAGCGATCGCCTATTTCGGGGGCAAGGGCGAGACCTTCAAGCGCGAGCTCGTCGACCTCATCCCGCAAGGCCAGGATCTCAAGATCTATCACCAGGGCGATTGGCTCGACCTCTGCCGCGGCCCGCACATGACCTCGACCGGCAAAATAGGGCCAGCGTTCAAGCTCATGAAAGTGGCCGGCGCGTACTGGCGCGGCGATTCGACGAAGCCGATGCTCCAGCGCATCTACGCCACCGCCTTCGCCACCCAGCCCGA
>CAXTFG010000141.1:0-2268 GCA_964243415.1 uncultured Beijerinckiaceae bacterium
ACGTCATCCCGCGTGACTATCAGCTCGACCCGATCAAGGATCGCCCGCTTCATGTGGACTTTCTTCGCCTCAAGGCCGGACAGAAGATCGCCGTCGAGATTCCGATCCACGCTGTCGGGCAGGATGCGAGCGTCGGCATCAAGAATGGTGGCGTGGTCAACATCGTGCGGCATGCGGTCGAACTCTTCGTTCCCGCGGATTCGATCCCCGAGCACATCGAGGTCGATGTCTCCGGCATGGCCGTCGGTGATTCAATTCACGTTTCGGATCTGAAGCTGCCGCGGGGCGCGCGCCTTGCCAACGCGTCCGATGCGGAGTTTGCGGTGCTGACGTTGGCCACTCCCGTCGCGGAGGAGCCCGAGACGGTGGAAGAGATCGCTACCACGGCGCCTATCGCAGATGAACCGGCCGCCACGGAAGCGGGCGACGAATAAGACCGTGCTCGTGCCGCCAACGGCATGAGCCTTCCCGGTAGGCGCCATGCGATTGTTCGTGGGTCTCGGCAATCCCGGTCGGGAACATGCCGCGCAACGCCATAACATCGGCTTCATGGCGGTGGACGCGATCGCCAGCCGGTACCGCGCGCCGGCATTTCGCGCCCGCTTTCAGGCCCTCGCCAGCGAGGTGACCCTTTCCGGCGAACGCACCGTGCTCCTCAAGCCGGAAACGTTCATGAACGAGTCGGGCCGCGCCGTGCGTGAAGCCGTGCGCTTCTTCAAGCTCGAGCTGGCCGACGTCACCGTCTTTCACGACGAGCTCGACCTCGCTCCCGGCGTCGTTCGCGTGAAGGTGGGCGGCGGCAACGCCGGGCATAACGGGCTACGCTCGATCACGGCGGAACTCGGCAACGACTACCGCCGTGTCCGTCTCGGCATCGGCCATCCCGGCAGCAAGGACCGCGTCCTGGGCTATGTGCTCGGCAATTTTGCGAAGGTGGAAGAGCCCTGGGTCGACGCTCTACGCGACGCCGTCGCGAGCGGGGCGGAGGAACTCGCGCTCGGGCACGGAAACCAGTTCCAGAACAGGCTGCACAGCGCAATGAGCGAGTTCACGCGCTGACGCTGACCCGGGCGTTTCAGCCGACCGCGGCGGCGCGACGCTGGACAAACGGCGACTTCGCTCGACTTGTTGTCTCGCGGTCGAACGAATCGCGCGCGAGACGAGCGATGGGCGATCGCACGATAAAGGAGGAGTGTCGATGCGTGGACAGAGCTCGGCGATGGCTTTCGCCCTTCTTGCCGCAAGCTCCTGCGGCGCCCGTGCCGCGTCGGTCAGTAAGAGCATCGACGTCAAGGCGCCAGCTGACAAAGTCTGGGCGATGATCGGGCCGTTCTGCTCGATCAAGAATTGGCATCCCGCAATCGGCCAATGCACGGAAAGCGGCGGCGTGCGCACGTTGACGACGAAGGACGGCAAGGCGCAATTCGTCGAAAAGCGGATCGCTTCAGAGTCGAAGACGATGAGCTACACGTACTCGATCGAGAAGAGCCCGCTCCCTATCACGGGGTACAAGTCGACGCTGAAGGTCGTGCCGAAGGGCACCAGCGAGTCCACGGTCGAATGGTCGAGCACCTATACGCCGGGTCAGGGACAGGAACAGGCTGCCGACACGGCGATCGCGGGAATCTACCAAGCCGGTCTCGACAACATCCAGAGGACGGTTTCCAAATAGCCGCGCAGGGACGTGCGGCTTGTCGCTGCCTTTTCGCGGCGGCGTTGATCATCGGCGCGGGCCAACTGTCGCTTGCGCCGCTACGGGCGGAGTTGCCCTCGACGGCGCAGGAGCACTGCGCGCCAGGCACGACCGAGATGGCGCGCGTCGACCTGTTCTTCGGCGCGGACGATGTCGGCCATCGAGCCTGGGACGCGTTTCTGAAATCGGTGATCACGCCGCGGTTCCCGGACGGCCTGACGACGTTCGATGCGCGCGGACAATGGCGCGGCCGTCATGGCATCATGGCAGAACGGACGCGGGTGCTCGTCATCTACTATCGACGGTCCGCGACGAGCGGTGCCGCCATCGACGCCATCCGCGCCGCCTTCAAATCGCGTTTCAGGCAAGCGTCGGTTCTTCGCGCCGATAGCTCCGCCTGTGTGTCTTTCTAGCTCGGGCTCATCTTTGTCGCGCTTACGAGGCTGCCCTTCATGTCGCGCAGACAGAGCCTTTCAGCGACCGAAGAGTTTGCCGCCGAAGTCATGGAAGCGGTCGCCATAGCTGTCCCGAGCATCGCGGTCGAACGCCGCAGTCGGGGCGCTGAGCAGCAAGCC
>CAXTFG010000141.1:2278-7778 GCA_964243415.1 uncultured Beijerinckiaceae bacterium
GCGCTGCCGACCGTGCCGCTGGCACCGCTGAAGAGCCGATCGCTGAAATGCTGGTCGTCTGCGATCGCCTGACCTTTGGCAAGTCGAGTTCCTATGAGGCTGACGATTTCCGGGCTGGTGGCGAAGGTATTATGGTTCAGACCGGCATCGTCGCCGAGCAGACTCAGGTCGTAGACCGCGATCTTCTCCCGGACCAGCATGGAATGGTACGGCTCCACCATCGGGTCGACCGCGCCAAGCCGAGCACTGCTTCCCCAGACATCCTTGGACAAGGCCAAGGCCTTATCCGAACGCGACACAAACAAGGAGAAGGCTGGCTTCGACGGCCCTAGGTCGGCAATCTGCTCCCGCGCGATGTCGAAATCGACATCGGGCGCGGCGAGAAGGACGTTTTTGATCTTGGCCGGCACGCGACCATCGCGGATCGCCATTTGGCGCAAGCTTTCAAGCAGGAGCCAGTTGCCCACGGAGTGCGCGAGGACGGAGACTTCGCTGACTTCCGGGTCGGCCGTAAGGCCCTTCAAAACGCTTTCGAGCTGATTGCGCGAGTAGGTCGAGCTTTCCCGGTCATAGCCGTAGGCCAGAACGCTGCCCTTGGACGGCCACGTGAACAACACCGGCACCGCCTCCGTTCCGGAATCATGCACGATCTGCGCGAAGCGGTAGACGGCATCCTCGAATTTGTTGTTGAAGCCGTGCACGAAGACGAGCACCTGCTTTTTGGGGGAACGTCGGACCTGATCGTGGACGAGGTCAAGCGCGGCCTTCCGGTCGATGATTGCCGTGTGTTTGGTAACGAAATCCAAGGCTGGGTCGCCCGGCAGGACCTTGGGCCACTGCACCTCGCCCACCTTGCGCATGGCATCTGGAGGCATCGACACGTCTACGTCGGCGAAGGCCATGGCATCGGCGCGAAGCCCGCCGAACATGACCCCGGGTGTGGCGTCCTGCGATCGAGTGGTGGCGACGATCACGTTGACGCGGCTTGTTCCCGGCGCGTCGGCGAGGACCGGCATCAACACTCCGCGTGGATGGTCGGCACACCCCGCAAGCAGGCTTGCGCCGAACACGAGCGTGACGAGGCGACGGACCATTTTTTGTGGCAAGGGAGCGCGGTTCCGCTGAACGAGCGCGGACGCAGATCGCCCGCGCAGCACCCTCGACCATTTACAACAGAGAGACGAAGACGAAGTTGAGGCGCTGACTTGGTCCCGCCCGAATGACCGCGCCTGTGCCTGAATCAGCACATCACGCACGGCTCAGACGGGCTTGTCCTTCGGTCGCCATTGAGTTCTTGGGATCGAACACCAGCGCCCGCTGGTACATCTCGACCGCTTTGGCCCGGTTACCCTGCTTCTCGTAGGCGAGGCCTAAGCCCGCCCAGGCGCTTCCGTTCTTGTTGTTGACGTTGAGCGCCGCGTTAAAGTCCTCGATTGCCTTGGCAGGCTTGCCAACGGCGATCAGGCTTTCGCCCCGGGCTTGGTAAGGAGCCGCCTTGAAGGGGTCGCGGTCGATTGCGTTATCGAAATCGGTGATGGCGAGCGGCTGGTTGCCCTCGCGCTGGTAGACAAGCCCCCGCGCGTGGAAGGCCTGCGCATCCTCCGGATTGAGGCGGATCGCCTGATCGAGGTCGGCCTTGGCGACGTCGAGCTGGCCCTGGGTCCGCTCCAGGTTGGCGCGTCCGAGATAGGCAGGCGCATGATTCGGATTGGCCGAAACGGCGCGGTTGAAGTCGGCGAGCGCGGCATCGTTGCGGTTCATCTGCCGGTAGGCAAGCGCCCGGTCCGTCAAAGCGGCAGCGCTATTGGGATCGAGCTGTATGGCGCTGCTGAAGTCGTGGACCGCGTTGTCGAACTGGCCGACGCGCGCGTAAGCCACGCCGCGGGTGGTAAGCGCCTCCACGCTCGTCGGATTCCGCTCGACGACGTCGGTCAGCGAGGCGAGGTTGGCCGACGCAGCCTCCTTGCTCTCGTTGGTGATTTCGGCGACGCCCGTGCCTGGCACCACGCCGGCGACGCCCGTCGAACCTCCGCAACCGGCAAGTCCCATGGTGGTGAGAGCAAGGGCGGCAACGGCGAGAACGGAACGACCTCGAATGTAAACCGGCTTTGCGGTCATGTCCCGTCGTCCTTGTCGACCGTTTCTAGGCATGTGGTGTTTTAGACGGACCAATCCGGCGAGAATTGGACGTGCGCCGAACGAGACGCATTCGCGTGCTTAATGAGAGATATATGTCCGTCCTTGCCAAACCGTAAAAGGACGCGTGGCCGAGAAAGTCAGGGGACGCCCGGCACCGGCTTCGGCTTGACGGGCAGCAATCCCTCGCGCTGCATCTTCTTGCGGGCGAGCTTGCGGGCACGGCGCACGGCCTCCGCCTTCTCTCGCGCACGCTTCTCAGATGGCTTCTCGTAATGGCCGCGGAGCTTCATTTCCCGGAAAATGCCTTCGCGCTGCATCTTCTTTTTAAGAGCCTTCAGCGCTTGGTCGACATTGTTGTCGCGAACGAGAACCTGCACGCGTCGATCCTCTCAGGGAGCCGTTGGCCCGACCTTCATCGGGAAAAGAGAATGGGAACGCGGATCGCGCGCCCGAGCCAAGCCGATGAAATATCAGACGATCGCGACCTTTGTCCACCTTGTCGCAAGACCAATGGTAAGCCGCGAACCGCGACTTTCGCTTGGAGGACGGCGGCTTTTGTTTATACCCACGCGCCAGAGCCGGCGTTGACCGCGCCGCCTTCCACCTTGGCGTAGCCTTCGCATCGCCGACCGTACGAAATTCAGAGATCCAGCGTGTCCATTCTCATCGACAAGCATACCAAGGTCATCTGCCAGGGCTTCACCGGCAAAAACGGGACGTTCCATTCGCAACAGGCGATCGCCTACGGAACGGCGATGGTGGGCGGCGTTTCGCCCGGCAAGGGCGGGACGTTTCATGTCGGCTTGCCGGTGTTCGACACGGTCGCCGAAGCAAAGGCGGAGACGGATCCAGGCGCCAGCGTCGTTTATGTCCCGCCGCCGGGGGCCGCCGACGCGATCTGCGAGGCGATCGACGCCGAAATTCCGCTTATCGTGTGCATCACGGAAGGCATCCCTGTCGCCGACATGGTCAGGGTCAAGCGATCCCTTTCCGGCTCAAAGTCCCGGCTGATCGGCCCGAATTGCCCAGGCGTGATGACCGCGGGCGAGTGTAAGATTGGCATCATGCCCGGCAATATTTTCAAACCCGGATCGGTCGGCATCGTGTCGCGGTCGGGAACCCTGACCTACGAGGCCGTGTACCAGACGACGCGCGAGGGCCTCGGGCAGACGACGGCGGTCGGGATCGGCGGCGATCCCGTCAAGGGGACCGAGTTCATTGACATGCTCGAGCTGTTCTTGGCCGACGACCATACGACGTCAATCATCATGATCGGCGAGATCGGTGGCGCTGCCGAGGAGGACGCGGCGCAGTTTCTGGCGGATGAAGCCAAACGCGGCCGCAAGAAACCGATGGTCGGATTCATCGCGGGCCGAACAGCGCCCCCCGGACGACGGATGGGCCACGCCGGCGCGATCATTGCGGGCGGCAAGGGTGGCGCCGATTCGAAGATTGCCGCCATGCAAGCGGCGGGGATCACGGTCTCACCGTCGCCGGCGCGGCTCGGCAAGACACTCGTCGAGGTTCTGCGCGGCTGAAGCCGCAAGCCGCCCCACGAACGGACGGCGGGAGTTGCAACCTATGGTCATGATCCTCATCTGTTTTCTGGCGCCCTGGCTCGCAATGTTCCTGCGCGGGCATATCCTGCAAGGCATCGCGTGCGTCATTCTGCATGCAACGTTGATCGGCTGGATTCCCGCCACGATCTGGGCGTTGGTCGTGACCCGCAACGAGCGAGCTTCATAGGGCGGCGCGCACCGTCGCGGACGATGCGATTGGCAATCGCGAATATAGTGGCCTCCTTCCGTAGAGGATTTCGGCGAGGGGCCGGAGGTGATCATGGCACGGCAAGAGACGAGCGAAGCGACCAACGGCGGCGGTGACGGCGGTGGATCGGCGCGGTCGGCAGCCAACGAGCGGTTCGCGGCGACATCGTTTCTGTGGGGCGGCAACGCAGCCTACGTCGAGCAGCTGCACGAGAATTACCGCGCCGACCCGCAATCCGTCGATTCCGAGTGGCGCGCGTTTTTCGCTGAACTCGACGACGATCCGACGGCCGTGTCGCAGACCGCGCAGGGACCCGCGTGGAAGAAAGCGTCATGGCCCATCGTCGCCAACGGCGAGCTAGTTTCGGCGCTCGACGGGAACTGGCCGGCGGCGGAAAAGGCAGTCGCGGCGAAGTTGAAGCCGGAACTCGCCGCTGCCGCTGGTCAGGCCGGCAAGTCGGAGGCCTCCCCCGATGCCATCGCTTTGGCGACACGCGATTCGACGCGCGCGCTGATGATGATCCGCGCATATCGCACGCGAGGCCACCTCCACGCCAAGCTCGATCCCCTCGGCCTGGCGCCGCCGAAGGACTTCGAGGAGTTGCACCCCTCGTCCTACGGCTTCTTCGAGGAGGACTACGACCGCCCGATCTTCATCGACGGCGTCCTCGGGCTCAAGTGGGCGACGATCAAGGAAATGCTGCCGATGCTGCGTCGCACCTACTGCGACACGATCGGCTACGAATTTGTCCACATGTCGGATCCGGCCGAAAAGAATTGGATGCAGGCTCGCATCGAGGGTCCGGACAAGGCGATCACCTTCACGCCCGAGGGCAAGCGCGCGATCCTCATGAAGCTGATCGAGGCGGAGGGCTTCGAGAAGTTCCTCGACGTCAGATACACTGGGACGAAGCGGTTCGGCCTCGACGGCGGCGAAAGCATGGTGCCGGCGCTCGAGCAAATCATCAAGCGCGGAGGCGCTCTCGGGATCGAGGACATCGAGCTCGGGATGGCTCACCGCGGCCGGCTCAATGTGCTGAGCCAGGTCATGCACAAGCCGCCGCGCGCGATCTTCCACGAATTCAAGGGTGGCTCCTACACGCCGGCCGAGACGGAAGGGTCCGGTGACGTCAAGTACCACCTCGGGTTCTCGTCGGACCGGACCTTCGACGACAAGACCGTGCACCTGTCGCTCTCGGCGAACCCGTCGCATCTCGAGATCGTCGACCCGGTCGTCCTCGGCAAGGTGCGCGCGAAGCAGGATCAGAAGGACGATCTCGTCGAGCGCGTGAAAGTGCTGCCGCTGCTGCTGCACGGCGATGCGGCCTTTGCCGGACAGGGCGTCATCGCCGAGTGCTTCGGTCTGTCCGGCCTCAAAGGCCACAACACCGGCGGCTCGATCCACTTCATCATCAACAATCAGATCGGGTTCACCACCTACCCGCGCTATTCCAGGTCTTCGCCCTACCCCTCAGATGTCGCCAAGACGATTGAGGCGCCGATCCTCCACGTCAACGGCGACGATCCCGAAGCGGTGGTGCACGCCGCCAAGATCGCGGTCGAGTTCCGGCAGCATTTCCACAAGCCGGTCGTCA
>CAXTFG010000142.1:0-7740 GCA_964243415.1 uncultured Beijerinckiaceae bacterium
TGCCGAACACCGAGTAATCCGCTTCGAAGCTCCGCCCCTGGTCGGGGATCAGCGCCGTCGCCCAATACTTGTCGGTGAACCCGGCCCAGCCGCCCGTCCCGCTCACCTTGGTCGTGCCGCCCGTCTCCTTTTCGATTTTCGCGTAGGTGATTTCCTGCTCGGAATCACCGACATAGCCCTCGAACCCTTCGTGCAGCACCGAATAGCCGGAGGTCGGCGGCGTGCCCTCGCGCACGATGATGGAGTAGGGCGTCAGCGTCACCGGATTCGCGCCCTTGTTGGCGACGGTCTGGCTCACGGTGAACATGTAGTCCTTGTCGACGGCGTAGGTGCGCGCGAAGACGAGACCCTTGCCATTGTCCCAGGTCAGGGTGACGGGCGAAGCCGGCGTCAGCTTATCGCCCGCCGTCTTGCTCCAGACCGTACTCGGCGATGGCACGTCGACAGGCGCGCCGGCCTGCGGAATGAACCCGGCTTCCTGGTAGTAGGCCGCCGACGCACCGTGGGGTGACAGCAGCACGATGTTCGGGCTGCCCTTCTCCGGCGTCTCCCGATAGTGCTTGAGCGAGAGATCGTCGAGTTTGGCACCGGTCAGAGCGATCGAACCCTCGAGCGACGGCGTGTCGATCGCGACGCGCTGGCCTTCGGCGAGCGCCTGATCGCGGGTTCGGCGGGCTGCCGGCGTTTCCGGCCCAATCCCGCCTTGCGGCGGCGAGTTGACTGTCTGGGGAGGCACCGCATCGGCGGCGCCAGGGACTCCTGGCTTGCCACCGGGCTGCGAAGCAAGCTGCGAGCTGGCCGCCTGGTTCTGCCTGTCCTTTTCGAGCTGCGGCTTGGCATAGAAGTAGTTCCAGCCGAAGACGACGACCACGGACAGCAGAAGCGCCAGATAGTAGTTCTTTGTGTCCGGTTTCATGATCGGGTCACGACCTAGAAGGGAGGCTTGAGCGTCTCGGCGCCCGGGCGTTCGCGGCTTGGGTGATCACGGCTGGGGCCGTTCTTCGCAGCCTTACCATGAGATGCTCTCGCCGCATTGCGCTTGGTGGCTGCTTCGTTGACGGCGCGCACGGCGCGGGCCAACTCGTCTTTGAGATCGTCGAAGGACATTCGGATCGCGTCCAGCCGGCCGACGATGACATAGTCGTGGCCGGCCCTCATCGGAAGGGAGGAGGACAATCTCACCGCCTCGCGCAACCGCCGTCGGGCCCGGTTGCGGATCACGGCGCAGCCGACCTTCTTCGTCAAGGTGAAACCGACGCGCGAAGTCTCGACCGGAGCGGCCTCATCGCCGGATTGCTGCGAGCGCCGCGCAACCTGCAAGCTGAGCGCGCTCCCGTGCCAGCGCCGGCCCTTGGCCGCGTTGAGAAAATCGGCGCGTCGCTTCAGTCGGCCCGCGGGATACGATGTGGCGGGGACGAACCCGTCGCTCGGACCTTCGTCCCTTCGCTCGGGCATCGAGGCGGATGCCGCCATTTCGTTCAGGCGGACAATCGCTTCCGGCCGCGCGCCCGCCGTGCCGCGATGACCTTGCGGCCGCCAACTGTCGCCATGCGTGCCCTGAACCCGTGGCGGCGTTTTCGCACGATCTTGGAAGGCTGATATGTCCGCTTCACCTTGGAAACTCCAAACCGGCTCGCAAAACCAATCCGTCGACGAAGGACGGGCGGAAGCCGGTGTCGCTGTAAGATTCAAGTCTTGATCGTTGAATGTCGCGTCTTGGACGAAGACGGAGCGCGCCACCGTAGCAGCCGAGGCACAGGCAGCATCCCGACATTGCGCGGCCTTATGCGGTACGGGACGCCCGAAGTCAATTTGGCGCTCTTGCCCAGCCTTGTCCAGGCGGACGAGAGCGGCAGGTCCAATCACGGCCAAAGTCGTTGACTTGCCGCGCCGTGCCTCCCTACGCTGGCGGTTTCGTGGTCGATCAACCACGCCGGATCACGCCTGGAGTTCTGCATGGCACTACGCGTTTCGGGCAAAAATCTCGCGATCGGCGACGCGTTGCGGACGCATGTGCACAGCCGGATCGATGGCGTGGTCGCCAAATATCATGCCGGGCTTCCAACCGGTCACGTGACGATCGAGCCTGAGGGCTCGGGATACCGCGCCGACTGCACATTGTTCCTCAAGGCCGGCATCACGTTGCAGGTCGAGGCGATCGCACAGGAGCCGTATGCCAGCTTCGACAAGGCGGCAGACCGCATCGAACGGCGCTTGCGCGATCACCGGAAGCGGATCCAGGGTCGCCATGCCACCTTCGTCGGCCGCAGTTCAGGCGCGGACGAAGCCGAGGCGCTGGCGTCGCCCTCGCCCGATGCGTCGGACCCTGACGAGGACGGGGACGCGACGTTCCCGGCGGTCGTCGCCGAACACGCGCAGACCTTCAAGGAAATGACGGTCGCCGCTGCCGTTCACGCCCTCGACGAGAGCGGTGGCGCCGTCGTCATCTTTCGCACGGCGGACGATCGCAGGATCAACGTCGTCTATCGCCGCGCTGACGGAAACGTGGGCTGGGTCGATCCACTGGCGCCCGGCAACGGCCATGCGACCTGAAGGGCGGGCGACGGGAGGAGCTGAGGTCACCTTGGTGATGCATCGTTAACGAAGACATGGTTGAAGCGGCGTTCATGCCGTTATTGTTTCACGTGACTTGATGGGAGGATCATGGCACCTCACCTCTCGTTTTCGAACTCGATGACGGCTTTGCCCGGCTCACGGGCCGCCAGCGCGATTGCCGTTCGGGCGAAGGTTCGTTCGATTGCTTTTGGAATCAAGTGTTTGCGATGACACTCACGGACCTGATCACGCGCGACGCGATCCTCCCCTCTCTCAAGGTCTCGGCCAAGAAGCAGGCGCTGCAGGAGTTGAGCGAGCGGGCAGCCGAGCATTGCGGCGTCCCGGCGCGCGAGATTTTCGACGTGCTCCTGCAACGCGAGCGCCTCGGCTCGACGGGTATTGGCAACGGGATCGCCATCCCGCATGGCAAGCTCGCCAAAGTCGAGCGCATCGCCGGCGTGTTCGCCCGGCTGGAGAAGCCGATCGACTTCGAATCTCTCGATGGCGAACCGGTCGATCTCATCCTTCTGCTGGTGGCGCCTGAAAGCGCAGGTGCCGACCATCTGAAAGCCTTGGCTCGTGCGGCGCGGTTGCTCCGGTCGCAGGCCACGACGTCAAAGCTCCGCACAACGCGCGATGCGGGTGTCATCTATTCGTTGCTGGCCGAGGAGCCGCACTCGAACGCGGCCTAGCGCCAGGCTCTGCGTCCGAAATCGATCGCGTAATCCTCGGGCGACGCCGCGAGGGCCCCGAGCCCGCGCAGGACGGTGTCGTCCGTCGTTACGATGCGTGTTGGTACTTTCCGCAGGAGCTCGCCGAACGGCGCCTTGTCTTCGAAGCGGGCTCGGAACGCCGCGGCATCGAGCAGGTCGAGAAGGCGGGGAAGCACGCCGCCTGAGAAGGTCACGCCGCCGGTCGCCAGGAACGCCATCGTCATGTCGCCCGCGTAGCGCGCGGCGAGACGCCAGAACAGGCGTACCGTCTCGGCTTCTTCGCCATGACGGTCGGCTTTCGCCCGCTCGACGAGCGAGGCTTGGTCGATCGCCGGCGCCACCAGACCTCGCGCCGTGAACCGGGCCTGATGGAGGCGAGCGAGCCCGGCGCCGGATAGAACGGTCTCGGCGCTGATGCGACCGTGCGGCATGATCGGAATGTGAGGCCAGATCGCGCCCTCCTCGGCCCCGACCGGGCCGAAATCGACGTGGCCAGCCTCGCTCGCCAGGGCGAAATGCTTGCCATCGACCTCGATGAGGGCAGCTGCGCCGAGGCCGGTTCCCGGTCCGAGCACGAGCTGGGCCCCGCGTGGTCGAGGTGGGGCATCGCCGATGGTGTGCACCCAAGCGGCTTCCAACACCGGCAGCGTCAAGGCTTGCGCCTCGAAATCGTTGAGCACCAGCCCCTGAGCCAAGTCGGACACTTCGGCCACGTGTGCGCCGTCGATGTCCCAATGCGCGTTGGTCATGTTCACGTGCCGCCCCTCGACGGGGCCGGCGGCGCACGCCACGACGCTGCGCGGCCGCGCCGCGAAATGCGGGATCGCGTCCGCGAGGGCTGCCTCGAGGCTCGGGAAATCGTGCGTCGCGCGATGTTGGGGGGGGGGTAGAGCGCGGCCCGGCTCTTGGATCAGAGCGAAACGCGCATTCGTGCCGCCGATGTCGCCGACGAGAACGGGGAAGGGGAATTGCAAGCCGCCGACCTTTCCGAAAGCGAAGCAACATCGCGTGTTCTACAGGATGCGCGACGTTACGCCACCCGTCCACCCGTCCACCCGACAAGCATGGCTCCGCCGACGTGTCCTTGGGACGGCGCGGAGCCGCGACGTCATTCGGATTGCGTCGGCGATCCGGTTCCGAGAAAATCGCGCCGGAGCGCGATGTCATGTGGTAGGTGGCCCGACGTAACCTTGCCTTGCCGACCCGCACTGCGATCCACGAAGCCCACACATCACGAAGACCCATGCCTGACCTGCCGACGCTTGAACGGACCACCCTCGACGCGGTCGCGGCCGCACCGGACGAGAGCGCGCTCGATGCCGTGAGAGTTGCCGCGCTCGGCAAGAAGGGCACCATCTCGGCACTCCTGGCGACGCTCGGCAAAATGCCGCCGGACGAGCGCCGGGCGCGGGGTGCCGAGATCAATGCGCTCAAGGAGCGCGTCGTCCTCGCCTTCGAGGCGCGCCGCACCGCGCTCAAGGACGCGGCGCTCGAAGCGCGGCTCGCGGCCGAGGTCGTCGACGTCACCCTGCCGGTACGGGCGAGCCCGCTCGAGACCGGTCGCATTCACCCGATCACGCAGGTGCTGGACGAGCTGTCCGTGATCTTCGCCGACATGGGGTTCTCGGTCGCGGAAGGGCCCGACATCGAGACGGACGATTACAACTTCACCAAGCTCAATTTCCCGCCGGACCATCCCGCGCGCGACATGCACGACACGTTCTTCTTTCCGCCCGCGCCGGACGGCAGCCGCAAACTGCTGCGCACCCATACGAGCCCGGTGCAAGTCCGCACGATGCTGACGTCGGCGCCGCCGATCCGGGTGATCTGCCCCGGCCGCACCTACCGCTGCGACTCGGACCAGACCCACACCCCGATGTTCCACCAGGTCGAGGGGCTCGTGATCGACCGCACGGCCAACCTCGGCAACCTCAAATGGGTGCTGCAGGAGTTCCTGCGCGCCTTCTTCGAGGTGCCGGAGGTGGAGATGCGCTTCCGCCCGAGCTTCTTTCCGTTCACCGAGCCGTCGATGGAGGTCGACATTCGCTGCGCCCGCAAGGAGGGCGAGATCCGCTTCGGCGAGGGCGAGGACTGGCTCGAAATCCTCGGGTGCGGGATGGTGCACCCCAACGTGCTGGCGAACTGCGGGATCGACCCCGAGATCTATCAGGGATTTGCCTGGGGGATCGGCATCGATCGCATCGCCATGCTGAAATACGGCATGCCGGACCTGCGCGCCTTCTTCGAAAGCGACATCCGCTGGCTCCGGCATTACGGCTTCCGCCCGCTCGACATCCCGAGCCTGATCGGCGGCCTGACGAGCTAGCGGTAGGCCCGGACGAAGAAATGGAGCGTCAACGCGGCCGCGAGCACGACGGTGCCGACCCGGACGGCGGTCGACGGAAGCTTCTTGCCCAGGCGTGCGCCCGCGTAGCCCCCGGCCAGCGCGCCGATCCCGACCAGCAGAGATTCGGGCCAGCGGACGGCACCGGCGAGGGCGAAGCAGAGGACCGCGACGGTGTTCGCCGCCGTGACGAGCAGGGTGCGCGGCGAATTAAGACCCTTGACGTCCACATCGTCGAGGAGGCTCCAAGCCGCCATCATCATCAGGCCGACGGCTCCGCCGAAGTAGCCGCCGTAGATGCCGAGCAGCAGCTGGATGAGCAGGATCGTTCCGATGCCGGCGCGGAAGCGGGCGCGTAGGGCCGGCCCCAAGCGCGACCCGAACGCCAGGACGAGAGTGGTGATCAGCAGCAGCCATGGGATCACGCGATCGAACAGCGACGTCGGCGTCCACAGGAGCAGTAGCGCTCCCGCCAAGCCGCCGACGAGGGTCGCCGCGATCGTCGGACGAAGCGGGACGCCACAGACGTGGTTGAGGCCTTCCCGGTAGACCCAGGCGCTGGCGGCGCCGCCGGGATAGAGCGCCACCGTGCTCGAGGCATTCGCCGCGACCGAAGGCAGGCCGGCGGCAACGAGCACGGAAAGCGTGACGAAGCTGCCGCCGCCCGCCATCGCGTTCATCGCGCCGGCGAGGCCGCCCGAAGCACAAAGCAGGAGCCATTCTGTCATGGCTCTGTTTCGCCGCCCGCCATGCCCTTCGCAACCGGGAACATCGGCCTCCGGGCTTGGTCGAGTGCGAGGGCCACACTCGTACGAACCGTATCGAGGCTCCCATCCCGGATGTCGGATCAACGTCGAGGAACGAACTTTGGGGAGCGATGGTGCGGGTGGCCGGGGTCGAACCGGCACTCCTTGCGGAACCGGATTTTGAGTCCGGCGCGTCTACCAATTCCACCACACCCGCATCGGCGAAGGCCTCACGGCCAACACCGGCACGCTCATGACACAAGAGCGCCCGAGCGGTCCAGCCGCGACCCTAGCTTTTCGCGACGGTCTCCGGCGCGGGGACATCGTGCGCATTGAGGGTCATGGACACGAACGCGTAGAAGGCGGCGAGATAGGTCAGGTGCGCGACTCCTTTCTCGCCGAAGCTTTTCTGCGCCGCGGCGTAGAGGAAGCCGGGGAGGACGCCGCCATGGGCGAGCGCGTTGGCGCAATCGAAGGCGATCGCCTCCTCGTCGGACAGATCGTCGGGCTTCTGGCCAGCGACAAGGGCAGCGATCTGCCGATCGGGGAGACCTGCCTGCTGCGCCAGGGCACAATGGGCGTACAATTCGTAGGCGGCGTCGAAGTGAGCCCCGACGGCGAGGATGATGATCTCGTGGACGCGTTTCGGCAGGGATTTGAGGTCGGCGATGGCGGCGATGAGCCCTTGCGCGGCACGGCCGATTTCCGGGTTGCGCACCCAGACCGTCCACGGTCCAAGCAGGGCGCCATCGTCGCGCTGCGTCTTGAAACCGGAAAACGCCGCGCTGATGAACGCGACGGATTCATCGTGAAAGGCGCGCTGATCCGCGGCGAGGACCTCGGGGGGAAGCGGCGGCAGGCGCATCGGTGTCTCCTTTGACCGCCACCAAACGATCAGCCCGGTCTGGCGTTCCGCGCATGTCGAAACGCGCGTCGAGCAGCTGCCCGAAAAGTGCGCAGCGGTTTTCGGACAGCCGATGCGGCGCGCTAGGGTAAAGCGCCGGACATGAAATCGGGCTCGTTCGCCGCTGTGCCATCAGTGCGAGCCGAAGGCGAAGCAACCCAGAGCCACAGCTTACAACGCCCCAACGTGCCTCGCGACCCCTGGGCTGCTTCGCTCCGCTCGCAGTGACGCCGAAGCGCGCCCAGGTAACCGTCTGAGCTTTAGAAGGCGACGTTCAGGATCTCGTAGCTCTTGCCGCCGCCGGGCGTGTGCACCTCGACGCTGTCGCCCTTCCTTTTGCCGATCAACGCGCGCGCCGTCGGAGAGGAGATCGACACCTTGCCCGCCTTCACGTCGGCCTCGGCCTCGCCGACGATCTGGTAGTCCTTCTTTTTTTCGGTATCCTCGTCGACGAGGTTGACGGTGACGCCGAAAATG
>CAXTFG010000143.1:0-7689 GCA_964243415.1 uncultured Beijerinckiaceae bacterium
CGCGGGTCGTAGAGCATCGCTCGGGCGAGCGACACGGCGTCGGCCTCGCCGCTCGCGACGATGGCTTCGGCCTGGTCGGGCTCGGTGATCAGCCCGACCGCGATCACGGGAATGCCAACCACCGCCTTCACCGCCTGAGCGAAGGGCACCTGATAGCCCGGCCCGAGCGTGATCGCCTGCTTCGGCGACACGCCGCCGGACGACACGTGGATCGCTGCGCAGCCACGCCGCTCGAGTTCGCGCGACAGGGCGATCGTGCCCTCGAGGTCCCAACCGCCCGGCACCCAATCCGTCGCGGACAGGCGCATCCACACCGGTTTGTCCGCCGGAAAGGCTTCCCGCACGGCGTCGAAGATCTCGAGCGGGAAGCGCATCCGGTTCTCGAGACTGCCGCCGTAACTGTCGTCGCGCGTGTTGGCGAGCGGCGACAGGAACTGATGGAGAAGATAGCCGTGGGCGCCATGCACCTCGACGCCTTCGAAGCCGAGCCGGGCGGCGCGCTGCGCCGTCTTGACGAAATTCGCGCGGATGCGTTCCATGTCGGCGGTGGTCAGCGCGAGCGGCTGCTCCTCGCCTTCCGCATGCGGCACCGCGGAGGGCGCCTCGGTCTTCCAGCCGAGCGGCGCGCCGGGCGCGATCTGCGCACCGCCGTCCCACGGCGCTTGGCTCGACGCCTTGCGGCCGGCATGGGCGAGTTGGATGGCGACCGTGATGTCGGAGTAGGAGCGGATCGCCTTGAGCACGCGGGCGAGAGCCGCTTCATTGGCAGCGGAATAGAGCCCCAGATCGTAGGGCGTGATCCGGGCTTCGGCCGAGACCGCGGTTGCTTCTAGGATCAGCATCCCGGCGCCGGACAGGGCGAGCTGCCCGAGATGGATCATGTGCCAATCGCTGGCGCTGCCATCGGTCGTCGCCGAGTACTGGCACATCGGCGCGATCACGATGCGGTTATCGAGCTCGATGCCGCCGAACGGAAGCGGTTGGAACAGCTGGCTCATCGGGATTTCCCTTCAGCACAGGTCCTAGCCGGACTTTCGACGGGCACAAAGCGCTTCGTTCAATGGAGCCGTGCCCCGCACCCAGCAACGGTTCGACCACGGGCGAGCCTCTCCCCGATGCTCCGTTTCACGGCCGCACGGCGCCCTGCGCCGTGAGCCTAGACAAACATTCCGCTGAAGACCGAGCGCATGTTTTTGACCTTCTCCAGTCCGTGGACGCTGTCGACGATCCGCTCGGCCTTGTCCTTGCGCAACTTGCCGAACTCGACGCAGCCTTGAAATTTTCGGACGGCATCGTCGAAGCTCATCGGCTTTTGCGGACTGCCTTTGGCGAAGTCGCTCTGACCGGTGAAGCGACGGCCGTCCTTGAGCGTGACCTCGACGAAGCTGCGCATCTTGTCGGCGCCGGCCGCGTCGGCATCGGCGTTGTTGTAGAAGTCGACGTGCTGGACCATGTCCTGCAGCTCGGGTCGGTTGACGACATCGTCTTGGAACTGCGCCAGGCCGGCGCGGCCCACCACCAGCAGCACCGCCATGCAGTACTCCATGCTGAACTTGGCCTGGAGGCCGGTTTTCGGGCGATGGTGGATCAGCGTGTTCAGCATCTGCTTGTTGGTCCCGACCCGCACTTTCGTGACGTCGGCGGCCTTGATGCCGTTAAGCTCGATCAGGCGCGCGATCTCGTCCATTGCCGGATGGGTCAGCGAGCCGGACGGATAGGGTTTGATCGACACGCCCGGCGACAGGAGCGACCACGGCTTGCCGAGCTTGCCCACGATCGCGGCCTGATCCCAGCCGCCGCCAAAAGCGGCGAAGAAGCCGCGCTTGGCCTCGAAGATATCGTCGGCCGCCGTCCAGCCGAGTGCCGCCAGGTCGACCGCGGCGACCCCGCCCTCGGCGGCGTGGCCGGCCTGGAAGGGCTTGGTCATGCTGCCGAAATTCTCGCGCAATCCCGACGCTTGCGCACCGGCGACGCCGAAGGCGTTGCGCAGCCGCCCGACGTCGAGGCCGCGCAGCTTGGCGGCGCTGGCGGCCGAACCGAAGCCGCCGCACATGCTCGTCGAATGGAAGCCGCCCTCGTAGGAGCGCGGCGAGATCGCTTCGGCGAGCTTGGTCTCGACCTCCAGGCCCAGGTGATAGGCCAGCATGAAGTCGCGACCCGAACTTCCCAGCGCCTCCGCCGTCGCCAGAGCAGATGTCATGGCCGTGACCGTGGGATGGGTGAGCAGGCCGTAGACGCGATCTTTGGCCACGGCCAACTGCGTATCGTCGAAATCGTCGGCGTGGATGGCGACGCCGTTTGCGAAAGCGGCGAAGCGCGGGATCGCGCGCAGGTTTGTCCCCAGAACGGTCGAGGGACCATCCAACACCCCGAGCTCGTTCAGATAACGTCGGACGATCGATCCGCTTTCGGCTTGCTCGCCGGCGATCGCCAGACCCACGGCGTCCAGGATATGCTTCTTGCCGAGTTCCACGAGCTCGGGCGGCAGATCCTCGATTCGGGTCGTCACGACGAAGCCGGCGACTTGCGCCGTCAGTCCGGGGGACGCGTCGGTCGTGACTTGCGGGTTGGGCGCCGCGAACGCGCGTCGCGCCGAAACGTCAGCCACGGCGATCCCGGCGCCGAGTGAAGAGAAGCCGGCCAGGAATTGTTTGCGGCTGAGCGTCACCATCGCCTCCTTTTCGTTTTCGCGGTCCAGACCGGCTGTAATCCCGCAGTACTGCGTGAAAGACGACGGCCTGGGTAGCTGATCGGTAGGGGTAGGCGGCCGTTCGTGCCTTTGCCGCGGTGGGCAGAATACGTGACGCCGATCACGGGGCGGCGCTGATCCGAGCGTGGCGGACGCTTCGTCGCCGACTGGCTGGATCCTGGTCCGGTCTGACCTCGCTAGGCGCCCCGCATCTCCGCGCGCAAGCGGGACGACCCCCAGTCCATTACGGCGACCGCCACCAAGATCATCAGGACCAGTCAGGCAGGCGTCGACGTCGGTCGACTGCCTCACCTTTCCCCGAAGATGGCGCTGCCGACCCTGACGTGGGTGGCGCCGAGTTGGATGCCAAGCTCGAAGTCGGCGCTCATCCCCATCGACAGCGCGCCGATGCCGTTGCGCGCGGCGATCTTGGCCAGGAGCGCGAAATGCGGCGAGGCCTGGTCGTCGACCGGCGGGATGCACATGAGCCCAGCGATGGCCAGCCCGTAGTCGTTGCGGCAGGCCTTGATGAAGGCATCCGCCTCGGTCGGGAGCACGCCGGCCTTCTGCGGCTCGGCGCCGGTATTGACCTGGACGAAGAGCTCGGGGTGGCGCCCGCGTTTACCGATCGCGTCGGCCAGCGCCTTGGCGATCTTGGGTCGATCAACCGTCTCGACGACGTCGAAAAGAGCAACGGCGTCCTCCGCCTTGTTCGACTGCAGCGGGCCGATCAGGTGCAGCCGTACGCCGGGGTATCGTTCGCGCAGGCCGGGCCACTTGCCCTGGGCCTCCTGAACGCGGTTCTCCCCGAAGGTGCGCTCACCGACGTCCAGCGCTGGGACGATTCCGTCTGCATCGAACGTCTTCGAGACGCACACGAGCGTCACGCTCGCGGGGTCGCGGTCGCAATCGCGCGCGGCGCGCCCGATGCGGAGGCGCACGGCCGCAAGGCGTTCGGCGAGAGCAGGACGCGCGGCGAGAGCAGAATGCTCGGCAAGAGACGGAGAGGACATCGTCACGATCAACCTGTGCGCGCGCGTTTGATTTCGTTCAGCCTCACGACAATTTGCGTGCGCCGACCGCCAGGCGAACATAGATAGGCTCGGACCGACCGCGAGCCAGCCCCGATGCCGAACCTCTACAGGCCGCCAACCAAGGCCCGAGCTTGATCACGCGCCGGGCGGCCCTCGTTCCGCTGGCGACGGCTGCCTTGGCCGGCCAGACCCTGCCGACGCGCGCCGGCATCACGGCCGTGGCGAAGGCGGCGACCCGCTCCCAGGTTGCGGTGCTGCCCGACCGCTACGACGAGCCGCTCGGCATCGGATTGGAGGGCTGGCCTTATCCCGCGCCGGTTCGTTTCTACATCTGCGTCGCCGGTGGCCAATCGTTGCGCATGGCCTACATGGATGTGGCGCCCACCGCCTCCGCGCGGGGCAAGACCATTGTCCTGCTCCATGGCAAGACGTTCGACTCGTCCTATTGGGCCGGTCCGATCAAAGACCTGGCCGCGGCGGGCTTTCGTGTCATCGTTCCGGACCAGATCGGCTTTCATAAGTCCTCGAAGCCCGACCTCACCTACTCGCTCGACGTGCTTGCCGAGCTCACGATCAACCTGCTGTCGGCGCAGCAGATCGGCAAGTTTTCGCTGATCGGCCATTCCGCCGGCGGCCTCGTGGCGATCCGTCTCGCGACCGCGTTCCCCGACAAGGTCGACCGGCTCATTCTCGAGGACCCTGTCGGCCTGATCGACTACCATCGCTACGTTCCCGCCCAGTCGCTCGAGACCCTCATCGCGGCCGAGCACCGGCGGACGGTTTCGAACTATCGCGCTTTCCTGAAAGGCTTTTTCCCGGTCCTTTCGCCCGCGGAGATGGAGCCTTTCGTCGAAACGCGGCTGCGCGTGGCGCAGAGCGGCGAATATGATCGTTATTGCAAGGCGTCGGCCCTGATTACGCAGATGATCTACCGCGAATCGGTGCGCGACCAGATCGACGACATCCGCGCGCCGACACTGATGATCGTGGGCGAGAAGGACCAGTCCACGCCGTTGCGGCATTACGCGGTGCCCGACAAGGCGGCCCAGATGCCAAGCATCCCGGCGGCGGCCGCCGAGGCTGTTAAGATGCTGCGCAGAGGCACGTTTACGGTGGTGCCGGGGGTCGGCCACGTACCGCACCTTGAGGCGCCGGATGCGTTCCGCACGGCCATGCTGGCGTTCCTGACGGGGTGAGACCGGAAGCGCCGCAATCGATCGAAAGCAGGGTCGTGCATCAGGACGGTCTGCCGACGCCGCAACGCTACTGGTCCATGCTGGCCATCGCGATCGGCATCTTCATGGCCGTTCTCGACTCCGCGGTGGCCAACATCGCGCTTCCCACGATCGCCCGCGAGCTCGGCGTCACGCCGGCCCAGTCGGTGTGGGTCATCAATGCCTACCAGCTCGTCATCGTGATCTCTCTGCTGCCGCTCGCCGCGCTGGGCGAGCGCATCGGGTACCGGCGCGTCTTCCTGGCGGGGCTCGTCGTTTTCACCGCGGGGTCGCTGGCTTGCGCCCTGTCCCACAGCTTGCCGGTTCTCGTGCTTGCGCGGGTCGGGCAGGGCATCGGGGCATCGGGGCTCATGGCGGTGAACGGGGCGCTGGTCAGGTTCACCTATCCGCAATCCCTTCTGGGCCGGGGCGTGGGCTTGAACGCCTTCGTCGTCTCCCTGTCGGCCGCGGTGGGACCGACGATCGCCTCGGCGATCCTCGCCGTCGCCTCGTGGGAATGGCTGTTCGCCGTCAACGTGCCGATCGGCCTCGTCAACGTCGCGGTGGCGTGGCGCGCCCTGCCGCGGTCGGACCTGTCGCAGCGCCGGTTCGACTGGGTCAGCGCCGGGCTGAACGCGGCGGCGTTCGGCTTCCTGTTCCTGGCCGTCGACATGCTGGCCCACGGTCGAGGCGACCTGGCCTCTGGCGGTCTCGAACTCGCGGCGGCGCTGGCCGCGGGACTATTGCTCTTCCGTCGCGAAAGCCGTGTGGACCGGCCACTCATCCCCATCGACCTTCTGAAGATCCCGATCTTCGCGCTGTCGGTTGCGGCCTCGATCTGTTCCTTCGCGGCCTACATGCTCGCCTTCCTCGGGCTGCCTTTCTATTTCGAGAGCGTTCTCCACCGCGATCAGGTGCAGACCGGCCTGCTGATGACGCCGTGGCCGGTCATGCTCGGGCTGGCGGCGCCGATCGCGGGCCGGCTGTCCGATCGCCTGCCCGGCGCCGTGATGGGGAGCGCCGGGCTGATCGTCCTCGCGGCCGGGCTGTTGCTGCTGGCCGAGCTTCCAGCGGAGGCGTCAACCGCAGACATCGCCTGGCGCATGGCCATGTGCGGGCTCGGCTTCGGCTTCTTCCAAGCGCCGAATAACCGGACCATGCTGTCATCGGCACCGCGGCAGCGCGCTGGGGCGGCCGGCGGTATGCTGGCGACGGCGCGCCTCCTCGGGCTGACGACCGGGGCGACCCTGGCGGCCATCGCCTTTCGTTTCGCGCCGGAGGGAGCGGTCAGGATCGACCTGTTCGTCGGGGTCGCTTTCGCCACCATCGCCGCCACCGTCAGCCTGTTGCGGCTCAAACCGTCCAAAGCGAAGCCGACGGTTCCGGCCGCGTCATGACATCGAAGATCCAGCCCGGGCTTCCGCGAGCTGGTTGAGCCGCGCTTCGCCCTGGCGGTCCAGCATCCATTGCGGATATTCGCTGGGGAGCGCACTCGCCTTGCCGAGCGCGAGAAGTTCTTCGGCGGAGAGGTCCACCTGCGTCGACGCGATGTTGTCGTCGAGCTGGTCGACCCGCTTGGCGCCGACGATGACGCTGGTGACCACACGCTGGTGCAGCAGCCACGCGAGGGCGATTTGCGCGACCGAGACGCCACGCCGCTCCGCCATCGGCCGCATCGCGTCGATGCAGTCGTAGGCGCGGTCCTTGTCGACCGGCGGAAAATCGAAGGTCGCGCGGCGCGACCCATGCTCGGCTTCCATCTTGCGCGAATACTTGCCGCTGAGGAGGCCGCCCGAAAGCGGGCTCCACACCATCAGGCCGACGCCCTCGCTGAGCATCATGGGCACGAGTTCGCGCTCGAGCTCGCGCGTGGCTAGCGTGTAATAGGCCTGCAGCGACTCGAAGCGGGCGAGGCCGTGCTTGTCGGCGATGCCGAGCGCCTTGGCGATCTGCCAAGCCGCCCAGTTCGACACGCCGACGTAGCGGACGTGCCCGTGCTGCACGAGCATGTCGAGGGCGCGGATCGTTTCCTCCATCGGCGTCGCCGGGTCGAAGCCGTGAACCTGGTAGAGGTCGATGTAGTCGAGCTGGAGCCGCTTCAGGCTCGCTTTCACGCCGTTGAGGATGTGGACGCGCGAGAGCCCGCGCGTGTTGGCGCCTTTGCCCGTCGTGCCGAAGACCTTCGTGGCGACCACGATCTCGTCGCGCGGCACCTTGAGGTCGCGCAATGCGTGGCCCGTGATCTCCTCCGAGCGGCCCTCGGCATAGACATCGGCGGTGTCGAGGAAGTTGATCCCGCTCTCGACGGCTCTGCCGACGAGCCGGTTGGCTTCGTCCTGCTGTAATTGGCCGATCTTGCCCCACATGCCTTCGCCACCGCCGAAGGTCATAGTCCCGAGGCAAAGCTCCGACACGAAAAGGCCGGTGCGGCCGAGTCTGTTCATGCGCATGTGGTGATCCCGATGGCGTGACGCGGCGGCCTCATCTCTGGGCGGCTGAGCGCCTGAACGAGGCGCCGCGCTTCCCGGAAGGAACTAGCGCGCCGGCCTCGTGATTCCACCGGAGATGCCGCAGATCGGGAGACGAGCATGATGCTACAGGATATGACACCCGCCGGCACCGCCACATTTGGCCGCCGCGACCTCCTCGCAGCCGCGCCGCTGCTTGCGGCCCTTCCGCAGCTCTTCGCCGCCGGTCTCGCCGAGGCGGCGCCCGATCCGGCGATGACGATCGTGGTCCCGGCGAAGGACAT
>CAXTFG010000144.1:0-7489 GCA_964243415.1 uncultured Beijerinckiaceae bacterium
AGCCACGGCATCGCCAAGCGGCCGGGCCTCTCCGACGCCTCGAAGGGCCCGCGCGGCTCCGACGAAGAGAACGAGCGCGAGAAGGACGGCAAGGAGAGCGCCGACCCCAAGAAGAAAGAGGGCGCGCTCGACGCCTATTGCGTCAACCTCAACAAGAAGGCGCGGGACGGGCGCATCGATCCGCTGATCGGGCGCGAGCAGGAGGTGCAGCGCACCATCCAGGTGCTGTGCCGCCGCCACAAGAACAACCCGCTTCTCGTCGGCGACCCCGGCGTCGGCAAGACAGCCATCGCCGAAGGTCTGGCGCGCAAGATCGTGCGCAGCGAAGTGCCGGAAGTGCTGGCCGAGGCGACCGTGTTCGCTCTCGACATGGGGACGCTGCTCGCGGGCACGCGCTACCGCGGCGACTTCGAGGAACGTTTGAAGCAGGTGATGAAGGAAATCGAGAACCACAAGAAGGCGATCCTCTTCATCGACGAGATCCACACGGTGATCGGCGCCGGCGCGACGTCGGGCGGCGCCATGGACGCCTCGAACCTGCTGAAGCCCGCCCTGGCGCAGGGGACGCTGCGCTGCATCGGCTCGACGACCTACAAGGAATATCGCCAGTACTTCGAGAAGGACCGGGCGCTGGTCCGTCGCTTCCAGAAGATCGACGTCAACGAGCCGTCGGTGCCGGACGCCATCGAGATCATGAAAGGTTTGAAGCCCTACTTCGAGGACTTCCACAAGGTCAAGTACACGAACGAGGCGGTCAAGGCTGCCGTCGAGCTGTCCGCGCGCTACATCCACGACCGCAAGCTGCCCGACAAGGCGATCGACGTGATCGACGAGACCGGCGCGAGCCAGATGCTGCTGCCCGAGCCCAAGCGCAAGAAGACGATCGGCATTAAGGAGGTCGAGGCGACCATCGCGACGATGGCGCGCATTCCGCCCAAGACCGTGTCGAAGGACGATGCAGAGGTGCTCGAGCACCTGACCGAGACGCTGGAGCGTGTCGTCTACGGGCAGAACTCCGCGATCCAGGCGCTCACGTCGGCGATCAAGCTGGCGCGCGCCGGGCTGCGCGACGGCGAAAAGCCGATCGGCTCGTATCTGTTCTCGGGACCGACCGGCGTCGGCAAGACGGAGGTCGCGCGCCAGCTCGCCACCAGTCTCGGCGTCGAACTCGTGCGCTTCGACATGTCGGAATATATGGAGCGCCACACCATCTCGCGACTGATCGGCGCCCCTCCTGGCTACGTCGGTTTCGACCAGGGTGGTTTGCTGACAGACTCGATCGACCAGCATCCCCATTGCGTGCTGCTGCTCGACGAGATCGAGAAGGCCCATCCCGAGCTCTACAACATCCTGTTGCAGGTGATGGATCACGGCAAGCTCACCGACCACAACGGTAAGCAGATCGACTTCCGCAACGTCATCCTGATCATGACGACGAACGCGGGCGCCGCTGACATGGCGCGCGCCGCTTTCGGGTTTACCCAGAACAAGCGGGTCGGCGAGGACACGGCGGCGATCAACAAGATGTTCACGCCGGAATTCCGGAACCGCCTCGACGCGATCGTGTCGTTCGGTCACTTGCCGCCGGAAGTGATCGTCAAGGTGGTCGACAAGTTCATCATGCAGCTCGAGGCGCAGCTTGCCGACCGCAACGTGTCGATCGAGCTGACGGACGAGGCGCGCCGCTGGCTCGTCGAGAACGGCTACGACGAGCAGATGGGCGCCCGCCCGATGTCGCGGGTGATCCAGACGCATATCAAGACGCCGCTCGCCGACGAGGTCCTGTTCGGTCGCCTCAAGAACGGGGGCACCGTCCGCGTGATGGTGATGTCCAGCGAGGACGGCGAGAGGAAGCTCGGCTTCGTGTTTCCCGAGGGTCCCGTCCTTCCGCGACCGGAACGCGACATCGTCGAGGCCGGGAAGAAGCGGGTGCGAGCCGAACCTGAAGTGCGCCGCGCGAAGGCGCGCAAGCTGAAGGAGGGCGACGAGACGCCGGAGGACGACGATCTCGATCCGTCCGACGATCTCGACGGCGAGGACGCGGACTCCCCCGAAATCGTCTCGGAAGGCGACGAAGCGAAGAAGCCGGGGCGCAGCGTCCCGAACTTCCCGCTCAAGAACTGACGGGAGCAGCCTTCGTCAGTCGGCGCGGGAGATGGTCCGAGCGTCGATGTCGGATTTCGTTCGAGGCCGTGCCGTCATTGCGAGCCAAAAGCGAAGCAACCCAGGGTCGCGGCTTCTCTCGCGCCGGCATACAGCCCCTGGGCCGCCCAGCTCCGCTCGCAGTGACGTCGTCACGACCGCCGAGATAACAGAGGCGCGCTAGGGCACGGACTTCTTCCGATCGGTGCCGATCAGCCCAGCGTCAGAAGAAGTCGCCCTCGGCGTAGCCCGGCGCGACCACGGCGCTGCGGGAGGGTAACGAGACGCCAATCAGCGTCTCGCCGGCGAGCACCGGCACCTTGGTGCCCTCGGCATCCTCGAGGCGATCGAGTCGCGCCATCGCTAGACCTTCGCGTCCCGAGACCGACGTCACCTCGCCGATCTGCTGAGCGCCAGCCGCGATAGGAGATCCGCGCGGCGGCGGTTCGCCGTAGAAGGCGAGCTTGACGATGCGCTTGCGGGCGGTTCCCCGGTGATGAACGCGGGACACGACCTCCTGTCCGACGTAGCATCCCTTCTCGAAGTCGACCCCGTGCAGGATGTCGAGGTTGGCGTCATGGACGAACGCGTCGCCGTAGACGAAGTCGACCCCGCCTTCGGGAATGCCGAGCGCGATGCGATGGGTTTCGTAGGCGGCGCTGTCCTCGTCGAAAGACCGCAGGCGATCATCTTCCGCGACGATTCGATAGCCAAGATCGTTGTGGCGCGGATCGCGGTAGGCGGGACCCGGAGCCTCCATGAGCGCGCCTCCCCACGTCGCCGCGACGGCCAGATCATTCTGCGCCTCGATCGCCACCTTGGCGCGCAGCTTGAACATGACGAGCTTGCGGGCGAGGTCGGGCACTTGCGTCCGCGCGACATCGAGCCAGAACCCGCCGGGTCGCGCGTAAACGAGGAAATCGAACAGCAGCTTGCCCTGCGGCGAGAGGAGCGCCGCGTAACGCGAATCACCGGCGCCCATGCCGAGCACGCTGTTGGTGACCAGGCGGTTCAGAAAGCCTTCGGCATCCTCGCCCGATACCGCGACAATCCCACGATCGATGAGCCTGCAACTCTCCATAGCCGCCGCCATAACCCCTTTGCTGCGCAGCGTCGATCGGGCGCCGGCATCTCAGGCCGCAGGCGACCCGCTAATCGTCTAGCACCGCGTTGCGCAATGAGACGGCAACGGCCCGAAGACGATCTCGATCGAGGCTCCCCGCGATCGCATAGGCGCTGGGCCCGGCGCGCCAAACGAAGGCATCGTACCTCGCCTCCAAGGCATGCAGCTTTTCGCCGGGCGCCCGCGTCACCGCGACGGCGATCTGCTCGGCGGCGCCGTTCCTGTATCGAAATATCATGGACGCAGGCTCGCCGGCGCGCATCTCGGCCGCGCTGAAGGAGAAGCCGAACGATGTCAGATCCGGGATGGACGTGGTCGGCATAGCGGCCGCGTCCGCCGCCATCGACGAGGGCAGCTTCACAGAAAGAGCGGCGATCGCGTGCCGTGCGAGCGTTTCGTCTAGCGACCCGCGCAACGCCATCGCCGGCGCGCGAGCGGAGGAGGTGCTAGCAGTCCAAGCACCCGCCAACCCCGCCGCGACGACCATGGTCGTGACGACCATCTCGATGATCCGCCGCTTGGACGAACGCTTCCCGATCACGATCGCCGCTTCATCGCCGGACGAAGGCGAAATCCTTGCAGCCCAGCTGACAGTGTTCCCCGGAACCAGGGTGTGAGGGGGCGGGCGAAGGTTGAGAGCCGACGGCAGCGACTCGTTCTCGACGCCGCGGAACACGTCGCGGATCAGATCGCTTTGCTCCTGCCAACTCGCGACGCGCTCGCGGTCGCGCGGCGAGGACGCGACGCGATGCAGGATGTCCGGCCGCCGGTCGGCGTCGACGTGCCCGTCGACCAGGCCATGCAGTTCGGCTTCGCTGAGAAGGGATGTCACGACCGCCATCAATGCACCAGGCGGAGGTAGGGCACATCGCGCGGCGGGGCTTTCGCGACCGGTCGCGCCTGCATGAACGCATCGAGTGCCGACCTCGCCTGCGTCAGTCGGCGAACGAGGACGGTGCGGGACACGCGCAGGATCCGCGCCGCGTCCCCGTGCTCGAACCCTTCGAGAGCCACCAGGAGGAGGGCCTCACGGGCTTCGAGCGGAAGGCTGAGGAGGCCGGCGCACAATTTAGAGTGCCGCGCCGACGCCGGCGTGCCGGCCGCTGTCGCGACGATGGCGGGACGGGACGGGACGCCGCCGGTTCGCGCGACAGCCATGTCCCGATGGAGCTGCGTCACGGTCGCAAACAGGCGAATCGAGAGATCGCCGCCGATCGACCGCGTGCCCAGCGCACGCATGAGGGTCGCATGGACGAGATCGTCGGCGGTCTCGCACGGAGCCGGGCTCCCCGTTGCCAGGGCGCGCGCATAGCGGCGAAGCCGCGGGGTCAGGGCATCGAGTTCGTCGCGCACGTTCACCGGCTTCAACCGCGCAATCATCGTATCCGCTTTGCCAACGCTCTGTTAACGAAATGGTAACCTTCCCGGCTCCCGCGTGCCATCGTAATCTTTCGCCAGATCGGCCGAACGGCGCTGGCCTTGCACTCGCTTCGACGGTGGGGTTAAAGGCGACAGCAATCGTGGGACGCGATCCCGCCACAATCGGAACCGGACCAGGATGATTCTAGCGGGAGGACGAACCGCGCAGGCGGCAGGGTACTTGGCCGGCAAGCGCGGCCTCATCCTGGGTGTCGCCAACAATCGGTCCATCGCTTGGGGCATCGCCAAGCAAGCGGCCGAGGCGGGCGCTTCCCTCGGCTTCACCTACCAGGGCGAATCGCTCGGCAAGCGGGTGCGGCCGCTCGCCGAGGAACTCGGCGCCAAGGTCTTCGGCCACTGCGACGTGACGGACCCCGCCTCCATCGACGCCGTGTTCCAGGTCGTGGAGGAGGAGTGGGGCGAGCTCGACTTCGTCGTGCACTGCGTCGCCTTTTCGGACCGCGAGCAGCTGACCGGTCGCTACGTCGACACGAGCGCCGACAACTTCACCATGACGATGATGATCTCGTGCTACTCCTTCACCGCGGTAGCGCAGCGCGCCGAAAAGCTGATGAAGAACGGCGGCGCGATGCTGACGCTGACCTATTACGGCGCCGAGAAATGGATGCCGCACTATAATGTCATGGGCGTCGCCAAAGCCGCGCTCGAAGCCAGCGTCCGCTATCTCGCCGCCGACCTCGGCGAGAAGGGCATCCGCGTCAACGCGATTTCCGCCGGCCCGATCAAAACCCTCGCGGCCTCCGCGATCGGCGACTTCCGCTACATCCTGAAATGGAACGAGCACAATGCGCCGCTGCGGCGAACCGTGACCACCGAGGAGGTTGGCGAAAGCGCCGCTTTCCTGGTGTCCGATCATGCGCGGGGCATCACCGGCGAGATCCTCCACGTCGATGCCGGTTACCACATCGTCGGCATGAAAAACCCCAACGCGCCCGACATCGCGGCGCTGATCCGCGAAGACCGCTAGCGCCGCCCTGCCCGACGTGAGGCGGATGCGGGAAGGACGTCCGATCGATGTCGCACAACACCTTCGGGCACCTCTTCCGCGTGACAACCTTCGGTGAAAGCCACGGCCCGGCGATCGGCTGCGTGGTCGACGGCTGTCCGCCGCTGATCCCGCTCGTCGAAGCGGAGATCCAGGCGTTCCTCGACCGACGCAGGCCCGGACAGTCCCGCTTCACCACGCAACGGCGCGAAACGGATACGGTGCGCATTCTATCGGGCGTGGCGCCCGACCGCGACGGCCGGCAGGTCACGACCGGCACGCCGATCACCCTTCTCATCGAGAACGAGGACCAGCGGTCGAAGGATTACGACGCGATCCGCGACACGTTTCGCCCCGGTCACGCCGATTATTCCTACGAGGCGAAATACGGCATCCGCGACCATCGCGGCGGCGGACGCTCGTCGGCCCGTGAGACAGCGACGCGCGTCGCCGCCGGGGCCGTAGCGCGCAAGATCGTGCCTGGCGTGACCATCCGCGGCGCCCTGGTGCAGATGGGCGAGCATAAGATCGACCGGGCGCGGTGGGACTGGGCCGAGACCGCGCGCAACCCTTTCTTCTGCCCCGACGCGGAGGCGGCGAAGCGGTTCGAAGCCTATCTCGACGCGGTTCGCAAGAGCGGCTCGTCCGTCGGCGCCGTGCTGGAGATCGTGGCCGAAGGGGTGCCGGCTGGCTGGGGCGCGCCGATCTACGGCAAGCTCGACGCTGACCTCGCCGGCGCCCTCATGTCGATCAACGCGGTGAAGGGCGTCGAAATCGGCGACGGCTTCGCGGCCGCCGCGCTGTCGGGCGAGGGCAATGCCGACGGGATGCGCATGGGCAACGATGGGCAGCCCGCGTTCTTGTCGAACCACGCTGGCGGGGTCCTCGGCGGCATCTCGACCGGGCAGCAGGTCGTCGCGCGGTTCGCCGTCAAGCCGACATCCTCGATCCTGACGCCCCAGCCGAGCATCACCCGCGGCGGCGGCGAGCAGGAGGTCGCCACCAAAGGGCGCCACGATCCCTGCGTCGGCATCCGCGCCGTCCCTGTCGGCGAGGCGATGATGGCCTGTGTGCTCGCCGACCATTTCCTGCGTCATCGCGCGCAGGTCGGCGAGCGGCGTGCCTGACCAAATCAGGTCGGTCGCGGAACAATCCGTTTCAGGCGCTGGATCGCGACATCGAGCGCCGACAGGAAAGCCGAGCGGTCGCGCGGGGAGAACGGACGCGGGCCGCCGGTGATCTCGCCGGACGAGCGCAGCTGGTCCATGAGGTTGCGAGTCGCCAGCGCTGCGTTCACCGAGGCTTCGGTGAACAGCTTGCCGTTGGGCGCGATCACGCTGGCACCCGCCTTCACGCAGCGGCTCGCGAGCGGGATGTCGGCGGTGACCACGACGGCGCCCGGCCGCGCCCGCTCGGCGATCCAGTCGTCGGCGACGTCGGGCCCCAGCGCGACGTGCACGCGGCTGATCCAGTCGACCTTCGGCACGGCGATCGGCGCGTTCGCCACGATCGAGACCGGCAGGCCATGGCGTTCGGCGACGCGGTAGACCTCTTCCTTGACGGGGCAGGCGTCGGCGTCGACGAAAATGACCAGGCTCTCCATCTAGCCTTTCCAGCCATCACGGACCGCTCGCCCGATAAGTCGGGCTGTCCGGCCGCAACAACGCGCGACGTTTGCGCCACCCTTGGATTTCTGGCACGACACCGCCCTCATTCAGGAGCTCTCCCTTGGACAAGACCGAAATGCGGAAGCTGCAGGAATTCCTGCGCCGATCGTTCGGCAACACCGACCTGAAAGT
>CAXTFG010000145.1:0-7403 GCA_964243415.1 uncultured Beijerinckiaceae bacterium
GTGGCGTAATAGCCGGCGGCGGCGGCCGACAGCACCGAGGCCACGAGGAAGCGGTCGACGTACATCAGGACCGGCCAGGCGAGGTTAGATACCGTCATCCACCCGCCGAGCCGGCCGAGCACGCGGGCATCCCGCCAGTCGGCCCGCGCGGTCGCGAGACCCGGCATCTCGCCGAGGCAGATGCGCCAGTAGCACACGGTCATGACGATCCGGCAGGCGACGAGGACGAGCATGACGGCGACGAGGCTGTCGACGAAGCGCAGCACCAGCAGCGGACCGAGATAGTAGCAGGCGAGGATCGGCATGTTGACGAGGTTCGCCGCGCGAAACTTCTGGAAGGCAGAGATGACGCCCCAGAGCGCCGCGTTGAGGATGACGAACGGCACCGCGAGGCAGAGGGCGTAGAGCGCGTGAAGCACCTCGTCGTGCTCGGCCGGCGTCACGGCGAGGCCGTGATCGACCCAGACGTGGGCGAGGGACGCCAGCCCCAGCGCGCCGGCGCTCCCCAGCAGCGTCAGGAGAACGAGGCCGGTGCGGGTGAGCGATGCGGCGCCGGCGATCTCGCCGACCGCGATCTTCTCCGCCAGCAGCTTGGTCAGGGCACGCCCGATGCCGAAATCGAAGATGCCGAAGACGCCGATCAGGCTCAGGGCCAGCGCGAAGAGACCCCAGCGCGTCGGCCCGAGGTCGGCGTAGAGGAACGGCGTCGCGACGACGGCGATGACCATCGGCCCCGCCCGGCCGGCGATGTTCCAGAAGGCGCTGCGCGCCACGGTGCGCGTGTCGACGAGGCGAGGCAGCGTTTGGTCCCCGACCTCTCGGGACAAGGCAGGAGCGCCCTCGGCGTTCCCGTCGCGGGAGATGTCGAGGTTTTGCGCATTTGCTCGGGCCATACGCGGACCATTCTGCCGCGGCAGGTCGCAGCGCTGTCAGATGCCGCCGAAAGGCTGAAGATTGGATGAAACGCGCCGCCGATCCCGGAGAGTTTCCAAACCGTTGCGGCGCTGGCTCGGTTTGAAGATGATCGCACGCACGCCGTGGTAAGTCTTCTGTGAGCCTAGTCCCTCGCGAGGGGCTTCGAGAGATGCGGGTTGCGATCGTCCACTACTGGCTTGTCGGCATGCGCGGCGGCGAGCGGGTGCTCGAAGAACTCTGCCTCATGTTCCCGCAGGCGGACATCTTCACCCACGTCTACGACGCCGCGCGAACGAGCGACCTGATCAAGTGCCATAAGGTCACGACGACCTTCATCGACAAGCTCCCGTTCGCCCGCAGGTTCTACCAGCGCTATCTTCTGCTGATGCCGGCGGCGCTGGAAGAGCTCGACCTCTCGTCCTACGACCTCGTGATATCGTCCGAATCCGGCCCGGCGAAAGGGGTCATCGTGCATCCGAACGCGGTGCACATCTGCTATTGCCACTCGCCGATGCGCTACCTCTGGGATCAGTATCACACCTATCGCGCCAAGGCGGGGCGGCTGACGCGGCTCGCCATGTCGCTGACCATGCCGATGCTGCGAACCTGGGACGTCGCCTCGGCCGCCCGCGTCGATTGTTTCATTGCCAACTCGAGCTTCATCGCGCGGCGCATCGCGAAAGTGTACCGGCGCGACAGCACGGTCATTCATCCGCCCGTCGACCTCGACGCGTTCGCCATCGAACCGGCGCCCGCCGCCGACTTCTACCTCGTCGCCGGGCAGCTCGTTCCCTATAAGCGAGTCGACCTCGCGATCGAGGCGTGCACGCGACTGGGGCGGCGCCTCGTGGTGGTGGGCACCGGCTCAGAGGCGGGCCGCCTGCGGGAGCTGGCCGGACCGACGGTGGACTTCCGCGGGTGGGCGTCGGACGTCGAACTCCGGACGCTCTACGCCAACTGCCGCGCCCTGCTCTTTCCCGGCGAGGAGGATTTCGGCATCGTCCCGCTCGAGGCGATGGCGTCGGGTCGGCCCGTCATCGCCTTCGGGTCGGGTGGCGCGCTCGACACCGTGGTGGAGGGCGAAACCGGCACCTTCTTCGACCGACAGACCGTCGATTGCCTTCAAGAGGCCATCCTACGGTTTGAACGGCACGAAGCCCGGTTTGATCCGCAAGCGATCCGCCATCATACGCGGCGGTTCGGGCGCGATGTCTTCCGCAAGAGGCTCAGGACCTATATCGACGCCTGCCTGGCCGAACTCGCGCCGCGACGTCCCGCCCAAGATTCTGTCTTCGCGGAGGCAGCGGAATGAGCGGGCCGACGCGCTGGTCGATCAACGGGCGGTTCCTCTCGCAGCCGCAGACCGGCGTGCAGCGCTATGCCGGCGAGATAACGCGAGCCATCGATGCGCGTCTGGCGCGGGACGAGCCGCTCGCGCGGCAGATGAACTGGGAGCTGATCGTCCCCGGCGATTGCCCGGCCGTGCCGGCTCTCGAGGTCGTCACCGTGCGCCGGACCGCCGGCCGCGGGCACGTGTGGGAGCAAACCGTTCTCCCGGCTCTTGCGCGAGGCGGCCTCGTCAGTTTCGCCAATCTCGGTCCGCTGGCGCACCCGCGCCAGATCGTCTGCTTGCATGATGCCAACGTCTTTCTCGAACCATCCAGCTATTCGCGCGGCTTCGGGATGGCCTACAGGGCGAGCTTCCCCCTGCTCGGCCGGCGGGCGCGGGCCGTCGCGACGGTCTCGGCCTTCTCGGCCTCCATGTTGCGGCGCTTCGGCGTCGCATCCGCCTCCCAGGTGATCCACAACGGGCACGAACACGCCCTGCGCTGGAAGGTAGCGGCGTCGCCCTTCTCCGCGCCGGATCGCTTCAGGCGGCCTTTCGTGTTCGCGCTCGGCAGCCGCGCCCGGCACAAGCAGCTCGATCTCCTGCTCAAGCTCGCCCCCGCGCTCGACGCGATGGGACTGGACCTCGTCGTGGCCGGCGGGTCGTCCTCGATCTTCGCGGACACGCAAGCGGAGACGGCGCCGAACGTGCACCACGTCGGCTTCGTCGGCGACGACGATCTCGCCGCCCTGTTCGGCCACGCTTTGTGCTTCGCCTTCCCGTCGCGGACCGAGGGATTTGGGCTTCCGCTCCTGGAAGCCATGGTGCACGGGGCGCCGATCATCGCCGCGGATTGCGCGAGCATGCCGGAGGTTTGCGGCACTGCCGCGCTGTACGCGCCGCCTGACCAGCCAGCCGCCTGGCTCGATCAGATCAAGCTTCTCGCGGCGGACGGCGATTTGCGTTACGATCTCCGCGCTAGAGGACGGATGCGATATCCCCAGTTCTCATGGCGGGCGGGAGCCGACGCCTACATCGCTCTGGCGCAGCGCCTGTCGCCCGCCCGCGATCGGGCCGCCGTTCACGCGGCGCTTCGCCGAACGGCTCCGTAGCGAGAGCGCCCCGCCTTGCAGCCGACGATCTTCGGAGCCCTCGTCATCGCGCTCGGCATCTGGTGCCAGTTCGGCGGCTATGCCCGGACGGTCGTCGCGATGTTCGCGCTCGTGGTCTTCGGCGCGACGTCGGCCCTCGACCTGCCGGCGCTCGGCGGCGCCTCCGTCACGCCGGCCAACCTGTTCCTGGTCTTCTACCTCCTCCGCCTCGCCTCGATGCGCGGCGGGGCGGGGCTGCTCCTCGCCGAGATCGGACCGCGTCGGCCGCTGTTCGCCTTCCTGCTCCTGGTGCTGTGGATCTTCGGCTCGGCGTTCCTGCTGCCAAGGTTCTTCAACGGTGCGATCGATGTGTTCTCTCTGTCGCGATCCGCAGACAACACCGGCGACCTCACGCCGCTGCACCCGACGAGCGGCAACCTCTCGCAAGCCGTTTACGCCCTGGGCGGGTTCCTCGCCGCCTGCGCGACGGCGGCCTATGCCCGCAAGCCCGGCAGCGCGACGGCCATCCTGGCCGCCCTCGGCGTGGTCACATCGTTGCACCTCGGCTTCGCCGTGCTCGACCTCGTGACGTCGGCGACCCACACCGGCTTCATCCTCGACGTGATCCACACGGCGAGCTACGCCTTCCTAACCGATGACGAGCTCGGCGGGCTCAAGCGCATCTCCGGCAGTTTCTCCGAAGCCTCGGGCTTCGCAACCTTCTCGCTGACGCTTCTCGCGGTGAACTTCACGCTCTTCGTCGGGAACATCCGGCCGGTCGCGACCGGCACGGCGAGCCTGCTCCTCACCGCCTTCATCGCGCTCGCGACGTCGAGCACCGGCTACGTCGGGCTCGCCGTCTTCTACGGCTGCTTTTTCGCCTACGCGGTCGCGGATGCCTTGCTGCTTCGACGCAAGCGCGCGGTGGCGATTGCCGGTCTCTCGCTGGCTGTCGGCGGCCTGCTCGTGTGCCTGGTCATCATGTTCGTACCGGTGGTCGCCACCGTCGCCGGGACCGTCATCAACGACAGCCTGCTCACCAAGGGCGCGACCGACTCGGCGATCGAGCGCGGAGCCTGGAACAGCCAAGCCTGGCAGATCTTCCTCGACACACATGGGCTCGGTGCCGGCATCGGCGCGACGCGCGGCTCGAATTACGCGTTGGTGCTGCTGTCGAACCTCGGCCTGATCGGCTTCCTGCTCTTCGCCCTGCTCCTGTTGCGCATGACGGCGAGCCGCCTCGCGCCGGAGCTGGCGCGAGCGGACCGCGCGATCATCTGGGCGGCGCGCATCGGGATGCTCACGACGCTCGTGCCCAACCTTCTCGCCGGGACGGTCTACGACCTCGGGACGCTGTTCTACTGCCTCGCCGGCATCGCGGCCGCCGGAGCGGCACCTTCGCGCGGCCGTGCGAGCGTTGGAGCGCCGACAAGAGTCGTGACGGGACCGCGGTATCGGGCCGCGGCGGGCTGAACGCGATCAGCCGCGGGCGACGGACATGCCGTGATGCTGCCGCTCGGCCTTCGGCGAGCGAGGCGAGGAGACCTTTTCGCGCCAGCCCTCCAGGCGGCCCAGCGCCACCCGCGAGAAGTAAGCGGAGAGGGCGAGATCACCTTTCAGGAGGCACAGCGCCGCCCGCGCGGCCGGCCGGACGATCCAGTTCAAGGCGGTCGCGGCGGGGTAGCGATGGCGACGCAGCACGAAGCCGTGGCCGCGCGCATAAGCTCGTCCCTTGGTCAGCATCGCCGGCGAACGCACGTCGAGCGGCGCATGATGACCGAAGACGCTCGGGTCGAAGGTGCAGACATAGCCGGCGCGAAGAGCGCGGAGCATGATGTCCTGCGCCTCGCAGGACTGCCATGGCGTGTCCGCGCCGATGCCGATGTCGACGTCGTAGCCGCTCGTCATGGCGAAGACGTCGCGCTTGAAGAACACGACCCATTCGATGCCCGTCGTCCAGACGTTGCGGCGGTCGATACGGGTCGTCTCCTTCTCGAACCGCCCGTTGATGTCCTGGCCGTCCGAGTCGGCGGCACGGCCGGCCAGCACGTCGGCGCCCAGCAGGCGCATGCGCGTCAACGCATTCTCGAGAAAGCTTGGCGGGTACCAGCAATCGTCGTCGGGAAAGAGCACGATCCCGCCGGCGGCATAGGCGAATCCGGCGTTGCGGGCACGGCTCGCACCGCTCTCGCCTGGGGTCCGCAAACAGGACACCGGAAAGGACCAGTCTTCCGTCTCCGGCGCCCCGATGCGCGCATCGAGGTTCTGGTCGACGACGATCACCTCGAAGTCGCGGAAGCTCTGCGCCTCCAGGCTTTCGAACAGGGACCGCAACGGGGCGACCCGACCCTTGGTGGCGACGATGAGCGAAAGCGCGACGGGGTTCGCAGCCAAGATGATTGCCCTTTGCTCCTCGGCCGGACCGGATGGGCCGGCTTCGAGCATGACGGCAAGTCACCAAGGATTTGTTAACCCGTTCGTCTCAAATGCGCCGGCTCCATTGCCCATTGTCGCCCTGCTGCCAGTAGGCGAGCGCAAGCCCCTGATCCTTCAGACGGCTCCATTGCCGACGCGCGGCGGCGAGTTCTTCCTCGTTGCGGCCGTCGAACAGGTGGATGACGCGCTCGTAGGCGTCATCGGGACCGATCTCCACTTCGGCACCTCCGACGTACATCCGAAGCGCCGCGCCGTTGGTGTTCTCGGCACCGGAAGTCAGGAGCACGGGCTGGCGCTCGGCAGCCGCGTCGCCCGCGGCACCGTGCGGCAGAAAGCTTTCGGCCGCGTAGGTCCACAGCAGGTCATCAATGGCCTTGCGCCGAAGGTCGTCGCCAGTCTGGATGATCACGCGCCAACCGCGCGCGACCGCTTTCTCGACGAGGGCCGGCAAGGCACGTTCCAAGGGCTGGCTTTGCAGATGGTAGAACCAGACCTCCATCATGTCGCCGCGGGTCAGTGCGCCTCGTAGTGATCGGCGACGAGGCGGTTCAACAGCCGGACGCCCCAGCCCGACCCCCAGCTCTGGTTGATCTCGTTCGAGGGCGACGACATGCCCATCCCGGCGATGTCGAGATGCGCCCAGGGCACGTCGTTGACGAAGCGCTGGATAAACTGCGCCGCGGTGATCGAGCTGGCGTGCCGGCCGCCGGTGTTCTTCACGTCGGCGAAGCGCGAATCGATGAGCTTGTCGTAGGCCGGCCCGAGCGGCATGCGCCACAGCTTTTCGCCCGTCGTCTTGCCGGCGGCGAGGAGTCGGCCCGCGAGTTCGTCGTCGTTGGCGAAGAGGCCGGCGTGCTCCTGGCCCAACGCTACGATGATGGCCCCGGTCAGGGTCGCGAGATCGACCATGAAGCGCGGCTTATATTTGTCCTGGACGTACCAGAGCACGTCGGCGAGCACGAGGCGCCCTTCGGCGTCGGTGTTGATGATCTCGATCGTCTGGCCGGACATGGACGTGACGATGTCGCCGGGCCGTTGGGCCTCGGGACCCGGCATGTTCTCGACGAGGCCGATGGCGCCTATCACGTCGACCTTGGCCTTGCGGCTCGCCAAGGCCTGCATCAGCCCGACGACGCAGGCGGCGCCCGCCATGTCGCCCTTCATGTCCTCCATGCCGCCCGACGGCTTGATGGAGATGCCGCCGGTGTCGAACGTCACGCCCTTGCCGATGAAGGCGATGGGCTGCGCCGCCTCGGCGGAACCGCCGGCCGCGCCCCTCCAGCGCATGACGACAATGCGGCCGGGCCGCGCCGATCCCTGGCTGACGCCGACGATGGCGCCCATTCCGAGCCGTTCCATCGCGGCGACGTCGAGTGTTTCGATCTCGACCCCCAGCGTTTCCAGGAACTTGACGCGCTCGGCGAAGACTTCGGGGTAAAGCACGTTGGCAGGCTCGTTCACCAGCGAACGGGCGGTGATCACGCCGTCGGCGATCGCGTCGCGTTCGGTTGCGGAAGCGGCGATGCCGCTCGGATCGGCGACGGCGATCGTGATGGACGTCGCCCCCTTCTCCTCCGCATCGTCCTTCTTCTTGGTCTTGTACGTGTCGAACTTGTAGTCGCGCAGCCGCAAGC
>CAXTFG010000146.1:0-7252 GCA_964243415.1 uncultured Beijerinckiaceae bacterium
CCACGATGGTCGCGATCGCGTAATAATGGCCGGACAGGCGGAAGCACGGCCACCCGACAAGCAACGCGCAGAGCGCCCCGACCGCCCCGCCGGCGAACATCCCGAGCGTCGGTGGGACGCCGAGCTTCACGAAGAGGAACGTGCTGACGTAGCCGCCGATGCCGAAATAGAGCGCATGCCCAAGCGAGATCTGCCCGCAGTAACCGCCAAGAATGTTCCAGGCCTGCGCCAGCCCGGCATAGAGGATCGTGATGATCAGCAGGTTCTGCGTGTAGGTGTCGTGGACCCAGAACGGGACTGTCGCGCAGATCACGAGCACGAGGGCCGCCGTCAGGAGCTGCCGGAGCCGGTGACGCGGGGCTGTGGCGTCGACGACGGGGACGATCTCCGAGACGCTCATGACAAGCGACTCATCAAATTTTGCCGAAGAGGCCGCGCGGGCGGACCATCAGAACGAGGAGGTAGAGCGAGAACATGCCGACCTGTTTCAGGGATGGCTCAAGAAAGAACGCGGTCAGCGCCTCCGCCTCGCCGACGACGATGCCGGCGACGAGCGCGCCCAGAACGCTGCCGAACCCGCCGAGCGCCACGGTCACGTAGGCAATGAGCGCGAAATTCAAGCCGACAGTCGGCGTCACATAATAGAAAGTCACCAGCATCGCGCCAGCGATGCCGACAGTGCCGGCACCGAGACCCCAGCCGAGGCTGAAGATGCGATCACGGTCGATGCCGACCAGCGCGACGGCATCACGATCCTCCCGCGTCGCCTCCAGCGCGCGGCCAAATTCCGTGCGGCCGATCACGAGCAGCAAGCAGAACGCGAGCAAGCAGACGAGGCTCGACGCGAGCTGTGGCAGGGGCAGGTAAATGCCAAATACTTCGACCGTCTTGTTGCTGAGCCAGGTACCCGTCGCACTCTGGAAGTCGGCGCCGAACACGAATTGCGCGGCGCCGCGGATGAAGATTGCCAGCCCGAACGTGACGAAGATCTGCACCATGCCGCGGTTCGTTTGCACGCCCAGCGCCCGGCCGATCATGCCTCGGTAGATGAGGACGCCGAGAACGAACAGGAGCAGGGCGACGAGCGGCAATTGGAGAATGGGGTCGAGGCCCGTCGTCCGGAAGATCACCAGGGTCGCGAACATAGCGAGCATCAGGAACTCGCCATGCGCGAAGTTCACGACGTCCATCAGGCCGAAGATGAGAGACAGACCCGCCGCGACGAGCGCGTAGATTAGCCCCATCAGCAGTCCGCTAACGAGAAGTTGGATCACTTACCGACGTTCCATGCCGGTTCGCGCACGGCGTTTTCGGCGGGATAGACCGTCACGTACGTACCACTGACGACCTGCTGGATGACCGGCGTCGCCTTCTCGTTCTGGCCTTCGGCATCGAAGTGGACGCCTTTCCAGGGCATGATGAGCTGGTTTCCGGGCACGTCGGTCGCGACCAGCGCGGTGCGGATATCAGCCGCCTTCGTGGATCCCGCGCGGTTGATCGCGTCCGCCAAAACCTGCAGGCCGGTGAATTCACGCGAGGTGTTGTCGTTGAGGTCCTTGTTGGCCTTGGCCTTGAAGAGCGCGTTGACGGGCGCGATGGCGGGCCGGCTCTTGGTGGCGTCGAGGGCGAAAGACGAGCGGCTGAAGACGCCGTTGGCTTGGGTCCCCACGGCACTCAAGAAAGCACTTTCTTGGAACCCCGCCGATTGCGCCATGATCGCCTGCGGCTTGTAGCCGAGCTCGGCCATGCTGCGCATCAACAGAATGGCGTCCGACGTGTAGGAGGACGGCATCAGGACATCGGCGTTCGCCGTTCGGATCTGTTGCGCCTCGGTCGATAGCGAGGGTGAGTTGGAGCGGTATTTGATGTCGGCCGCGATCTTGATGCCCGCCGCCTCCGCGTTCTTTTTCTGCAAGGCGCCGCTATCTGTTCCATAGATGCTGTCCTCGTGGAACAGTGTCACGCTCTTGACCGGATGCCCGGTCTTGGCGCCGGTTTCTTTGAAGAAGTCGAACATCGCCTGCGTGAACATTTCGTCCTGTGGAGTGGTCCTGAAGAAGTATTTGAGACCGCGACGTTGGAGGCTCGGGGAGGAATTGTCCGCCGATAGGAACGGCACCTGATAGCGTTCGGCGACTTGGCTGATCGTTGCGGCGGTCGCGCTCTGGTAGCTGCCGAGCATGGCGACGACATGCTCCTGAGTGATCAGGCGCTCGGCTTCGGCGCGCGCTTTCTGCGGGTCGCCCTGGTGATCGGCGAAGACGAGGCGGATGTGCGCTCCGCCGAGATGATCGAGACCGCCGCCCTTCCCGAGCAGCATCGGCATCGGGTCGTGCTTGCCATTGATGAGGTCCGCGGCGATTTCCAGGGCGATGCGATCATCGGTGCCGACCTGAGCCGAGTTTCCGGTGAAGGGCAGAAGAACGCCGATCGAAACATCCTCTGCGGCCTGCGCGTCGACGACGCCCAACATGGCGCCGACGCCCAGGCCGACACCCATCGTGATCTGTCGCAGCCATCCACGCATGCTTCAACTCCCCCTCTTCCATCTCGGGACGCTTGCAGACTCTCGGCTTCCCGGAACGCGGCCGAACACTCGCACCGCAGTCGGTCGGCTTCAATGTCGAGCTTCCGTACGAGCCATCCGCTACTGGGCCGTTCGATGTTCAGTCGCGAGCAGCACGTCAACCGGGGCAGAGTCGAACCGCTAGCGAGGTGTCCAGTCGTCACCAGCAAATGACAGGCCGGCTGTCGGGCTCGCAGGGGCAACCCCCTCGCCGTCCCGCCTGCGAGATCCGCGGGGCCAGCCGCGGCATCGCGGGCCGTCGCAACCGCTCGCGAACACCTTTCCCGATCGGCGTCGCTCCCGCTATGGAAAACGGACCGGTGCTGCCGCCGGGAGGATCAATCGACGTCTTTCAGCCGATGGAGGGTTTGATTAAGGACCGGCGCGACGAAGGCCTCTGGGGCTGGAAGCATAGGGAAAACCACAACCGGATGATCGCGCTCCAGCAGCGTGGTCTGTGTCGGGCCGACGGCGGGACGATCGAGCTCGCCTATTTCGGCGGATCGGCTTTCCGCATCACGTCTCCCGCCGGCCTCACAATCATGATCGACCCCTGGCGTAACCCTCCCTGGGGCAATTGGGACTGGTATCTCTATGATTTTCCGAGCGTCGAGGTCGATATCGGCATCTCCACCCACGCGCATTTCGACCACGATGGGCTCCACGTGCTGAGGGCCAGTACCTTGCTCGATCGGCCGGTCGGCCGATTCAGCTTCGCGGACGTGACGATCACCGGCATCGCCGACAAGCACGTCTCCGATAGCAGCCACAATGCCTACGACTGGGCGCAGAAGACGCGGGCGCTCACCAACATCGAGACGCGGCCGCCGAACAATTGGCGGTCTTTCGACAATTGCATGGTTCTCATCGAGGTGGCGGGGCTGCGCATCCTGCACTGGGGTGACAATCGGCCCGATCCGCCGGATGAGATCTGGGAAATGGTGGGCGAGGTGGATATCGCCCTGCTGCCGATCGATGGCTCGCAACACGTGCTCAGCTACGAGCAGATCGACCGGACGGTGAGCCGGCTCGCGGCGAAGATCATCGTGCCGCATCATTATTACGTCTGGGACGTCACGACGCGTGGTTCGACTCTGCTGCCGCCGAATGAATGGGTCGAAAGCCAGCCAGGCTTCCGTTGGCTGACGGCGGGCTCGGTCCAACTCACGCATGAAGAGGTGGCCGCCTACTCCCGGACGGCGCTATGCTTCGGCGAACACGTGGCGTTCGCCAAGCCGAACCCCAAGCTCGAGGAGAAGGGTGCCTAGCGCCGGCCTTCGCCGGAGCCGCCTCGACGTAGAGCGAGTGTTTCACCATAAAGAGTTGGCTCGCTAGCGGCAGCTGCTAGGAAGCATTCTCGAACGAGAGGCGACGCCAACGCCTCCTCGGTCACACCGCTACTTGCTCGCGAACTTGACGAGGTCTTGGAAGATCAGCGGCGCCCAGCTGCGCCCCCGCGCCTGGACCAGCGCACCGCCCTCGGCGAGCCTGCCCAGCTTGATGGGTGAGAACCCGAGCTGCTCCGCCAAAGCCGCTACCGGCACCGTCGCCTCCTCGTCGTCGCTCGCAAGGAAGATGACCCGCCGGCCGCCGCTCACGTCCGGGTCGGCGGCCAAGGTCGCTGCGGCGAGATGGTTGAACGCCTTCACCAGCCGTGCGCCGGACAGGGTGCGGGCGATCACGGCCGAGGACGGCAGGCCGTCTAAATCCTCAATCGGGATGCCGAATGCGTTCGTCACATCGATAACGATCTTGTCCCGCCAGTCCGTGGCCTTCGCGAGCTCCCGATGCTCCCAGAAGGGGACCGCGAGTAGAACGACGTCGGCCTCAAGCGCCTCCTCGACCGATTTTGGCGTGACGGTCGGCCCGATCGCTCTTGCTTGCGGCGCGAGCGCCTCGGGCGGGCGCCTGCCCGCGACGGCCACGTCAATGCCCTTGCGGGCGAACATGTGGGCGAGCGCCTGGCCGACTGCGCCGAAGCCAATGATTGCGTAAGTCATACAACCTCCGATCGATGATGAAGCGACATCGACCCGATCGCTGCTGAGCCTTTGTGCTCGAGGCCGCGGAGGGTGGTGTGGCCCGATCGACTTGGGGTCGGGCTCCGCCGGGCGCGACCCGGTATTGCTCGACATCGGTTCTGCGCGCGCGCACCACCGCAGCTCGCCACCTGTCAATCGCTGGGGGTCAGTCCTGCAAGGAGAGGTGCGTGTGCAGCGAGCCTGAGAGAAACGAATTCGCTGAACAGCCGCACGCGCTTCGTCTTGCGCGTTTCACCTTGCGTGAGGAGCCAAAGCGTACCGTGCATATGCAGGTCGGTGCCTGGCACCCGCGCCAGCAGCGGATCGGCGTCTCCGACGAAGCAAGGCAGCGTCGTCACTCCGAGCCCCTGCCGTGTCGCGACGATCTGCGCCTCGGCGTCATTAGTCCTCAACGAAACCTGTTTGGTGCGCACCGCGCCTTTGGTCGCCCAATCCGCGACACCGAAGGTGTTGTCGGCGATCCAACGAATGCGATCGGAGGCTTCGGGGCGCCATGCGGCAAGAAGGTCGCGAGACATGTAGACGCCGCCGAACAGCTCCGGTCCTTTCCGGCCGTGAAGATTGGGGGGCATTGCGTTTCGATCGTAGACGACGCGAATCGCGACGTCGGCCTCCCTGTTGGTGAGATTCACCGGCTCGCCAATCGACAGGATCTCCATTTCGATCTCGGGGTGCAGGCGGGTGAAATCCGCGAAGTCCGGCATGAGCAGGTGGGTCGCGAGGGTCGGTGCTAGCGTCACCCGCAGAAGCCCTCGCACGCTCTGGTCGCGACCGAAGACACGTGTCTGAAGCCGGTTCGACGAGGCTTCCATCTGCTCCGCATATGGGAGGATGTCCTCGCCCGCACCGCTCAGCCGGTAGCCCGACGGCAATTTTTCGAACATCTGCGCCCCGAGCCGCCCCTCGAGCAGCGCGATGCGACGCAGCACGGTGGAATGATTGACGCGGAGGTGCTCGGCGGCGGCCCGGACTGAGCCCCCACGCGCGACAGCAAGAAAATAGCGAACGTCATCCCAGTCGATCATCGCGGCACGATCCTGCGCCGCCTGTTCCGCTCCTTGCAACCTGCAGGGTTTCGGTCGCCCACTTCCTTGCCGAAACGCAGAGTTATTTGATCCCCTGTTCGCCCACGCGAGTACTCCTGCCACGGCTAGAAGTTATGTTCGGGAGGGTCGAGTTAGCGTCACCGGTGTGTGCGCATCCATACCGACGACCTGCCGCGAGCGGACCTATCTGCAGTTCGCCCATTTCAACGCGTCGGCACCGGCGGGCAGACGCATCGGGCAAGACGGATCGGTCACCGCGCGCCATACCGCTTCCGCGACATCCAGCGACCGCGTGACCTCCTCGGTCGACTGCTGAAATCCGGCGAAGACCCGCGACGCCATGTCGGCGTAGGGTTCAGGAATGCTCATCCCCATCCGAGCGCGAGCATTGTCGCCGAACGATGTCTCGGGTGCACGACCGGGTATCACCAGTCGTGCGCGGATCCCAAACGGCTCCAGCTCCAGCGCCAAAGACTCGGTGAAGGCATTCACCGCCGCCTTACTCGCGGTATAGACCGACAACAGATGAAGAGGCCGCAGTGTCACGCTGGACGTTACGTTGACGATCACGCCCGAGCGCTGCTCCCGCAGTTGCGGCAGGACGGCTTTGGTCATCGCGATGGTGCCGAGCGTATTTGTCTCGAAAACGAGGCGAACTTGATCCAGCGAGACGCCTTTCAACGCATTGAGCAAGCCGACACCGGCGTTGTTGACGAGCACGTCGATGGGCCCGGCCACGTCTACGGCACGTGCGACGCTGTCGGGATCGACGACATCGAGTGGCAAAATGCGTAACCGCTCGGAGATGGGCAAAACGTCCAAACGGGGATTGCGCATCGTCGCGATCACATGCCAGTCGCGTTTGAGGAAATAGCGCGCCGTTTCCAGGCCGAATCCGGTCGAGCATCCGGTGATGAGGATTGTGTTCATGGGGCGGCTCCTGACGTGTCGATTAGGTGCGGGATAGGCCACGGCGCCCGGAGCTGCTACGAGCGGGCGTCCATGGAACGTTGGCGGGAGTCCAATTGTCCGACCCGCTCGCCGATGTCGTTGGCCTGCTGCAGCCGAATGCCTCCTATTCGAAGCTGGTCACCGCATCCGGTCGTTGGTGCGTGCGCCGCTCGGAGGCGGGGCAGCCATTCTACTGCGCCGTGCTCGACGGGGCTGTGCGGCTGACGGTTGAGTGCAGGGCGCCGGTCGTGCTCGGGAAGGGCGACTTCGTGCTGATCCCGGCCGCGTATGAGTTCGGAACGTCGAGCGTCGAGCCACCTCCGCATGGTGTCGCAAGCCGAGCGATCGAGGTTCGCCCCGGTATTTTCCGGCTGGGCGACGAAGCGGCAGAACCCGACGTCCGGATGCTCATCGGCTATTGCGCGTTCGGCTCGGAGGATGCCGGCCTGCTCGTCTCACTCCTCCCAGAGCTTGTGCACATTCGAGGCGAGCGCAGGCTCACAACTCTGGTCGAATTGGTCAACGAAGAGGCTCGCGGCAACCGACCCGGACGGGACATCGTGCTCGCTCGTCTCGTCGAAGTTCTCCTGATCGAGGCGCTACGCTCGACGGCGGAGCCGGCGTCATCCCCGGGGCTATGCGGGGGT
>CAXTFG010000147.1:0-7200 GCA_964243415.1 uncultured Beijerinckiaceae bacterium
CCGCCGATCATCGGCGTCACCCGCACGACGGGGTTCTTGCCGGTGATCGCCAGGCCGTCCTTGTAGTTAACCGTGGAATGGGAAACGAGCACCGTGACGTTCCCTGGCATGAGCTGGCTTTCGTCGAACTCGACGATAGCCGCCTTCGTGCCGGCATCCGCCTTATCGATGCGCAGGGCTCTCATGGTCTCTCCCGAATGCTCGGCCGCCGCGACGACCCGCGTTCACGCCTTACATGCCTGCGTAGTTCGGTCCACCTCCGCCTTCGGGAGGCACCCAGGTGATGTTCTGCGAGGGATCCTTGATGTCGCACGTCTTGCAGTGGACGCAGTTCTGCGCGTTGATGACGAAGCGCGGCTCGCTCTTGGCCGCCTCGTCCTTATAGACGATCTCGTAGACCCCGGCGGGGCAGTATAGCCGCGCCGGCTCCCCGTAGATCGGCAGGTTCCGCGCGACAGGGATGTCGGGGTCGGCGAGCACGAGGTGCGGCGGCTGGTTTTCCTGGTGCGTGGTGCCGGACAGGTAGACGGACGATGCCTTGTCGAAGCCGAGCTTGCCGTCCGGCTTCGGGTAGGTCAGCGGCGTCACAGCGGCGAGCGGCTTCAATGTTTCCCAGTCGGCCTTGCCGTGCTTCATCGTGCCAAACAGCGAAAGCCCCGTGAGCGCCTGGGTCCACATGTCGAGGCCGCCGAGGGCGACGCCGCCGAGGGTGCCGAACTTCGACCACAGCGGCTTGACGTTGCGCACAGGCTTCAGATCGCGCCCGACCGACGTCTCGCGCCAGCCGTCGGCATAGTCATCGAGCCGATCGTGCGAGCGCCCAGTCTTCAGCGCCGCCGCGGCCGCCTCGGCGGCCTGCATGCCGGTGCGGATCGCGTTATGCGATCCTTTGATGCGAGGCACGTTGACGAACCCGGCCGCGCACCCGATCAGAGCCGCGCCCGGCATCGCGAGCGCGGGGACTGACTGCCAGCCGCCTTCCGTGATGGCGCGCGCGCCATAGGCGAGGCGTTCGCCGCCGTCGAGCAAGGAGGCGACCATCGGATGCGTCTTAAAGCGTTGGAACTCGTCGAACGGCGACATTGTCGGGTTCTGGTAGTTCAGGTGGACGACCAAGCCGACGCCGACGCGGTTCTCGCCGTAGTGGTAGATAAACGAGCCGCCGCCGGTCGACGAGTCGAGCGGCCAACCGAATGTGTGCTGGACGAGGCCGGGACGATGATGCTCGGGCTTGACGGTCCACAGCTCCTTCAGGCCGATACCGTACTTCTGCGGCTCACCTTCGGCGTGAAGCTCGAACTTACTGATCAGCGTCTTGCTCAACGTGCCGCGCGCGCCCTCGGCGAAAAATATGTAGCGTCCGCGAAGCTCCATTCCGCGAGTGAAGTTGCCCGTCGGCAGGCCGTTCTTGCCGATCCCCATGTCGCCGGTGGCGACGCCGACCACGGCATCCATCTCGTCGTAAAGGACCTCGGTCGCCGCGAAACCGGGATAGATGTCGACCCCAAGTGCCTCGGCGTGCCCCGCGAGGTATTTGGCGACGTCAGAGAGTGAGCCGATGAGATTGCCGTGGTTCGACATAAGCGGCGGCATGAGACCGCTCGGAAGGCGGACGCTCCCCGTTCGCGTGAGATAGTAGAACCGGTCTTTGGTGACCGACGTCTTGAGCGGCCGCTCGGGATCCGCTCGCCAGTCCGGTAGGAGTTCGTCGAGTGCGGACGGGTCCATGACCAGGCCTGAAAGGATGTGCGCGCCGACTTCCGAGCCCTTTTCAAGCACCACGACGGACAGGTCGGTGTCGATCTGCTTGAGGCGGATCGCGGCAGCAAGGCCGGCTGGACCGCCGCCGACGATCACGACGTCGAATTCCATGCTCTCGCGCGGCTCGCCAGCCGCCTCATTCCCACTCATCGTTCGAGGGCCTCAAGGATCTGAATTTGTCAGGAATATGGGACCGACTAGCTTATACGCCACCCGGCAAGCAACAGCACCGTGGCAGCTTCTCGCGGCTTTCGCTCGCTGCCGCACCAGTGTAGGCGAGGGTGGTGCCTGGGCCTTCGCAAGGGATCGATGACGAGCGCGCCGCGCTTGAAGCGCTGCTCGGCTGGTACGTCGCGATGGGTGTTGATTCCGCGATTGAGGAGGTGCCGCGTGACCACTTTGTGCAGCCGGTCTCTCAGCACTCTCAACCCCACGCCGCCCCGCCCCAAGCACCGCGCGCCGTTCCCGGGCGACCGTCGACGGCACGCGCCGGAGTTACAGGCGAGCCGCTGATCGCCGCTGCCGAGGAATTGGCCGCAGGGGCGGCGACGATCGAGGAGCTCGGCGCGCGCTGGGCAGCACTGCCTGGCTGCGGGCTGGCGGCTACGGCTTCTCAGATGATCTTCGCCGCAGGAGCTCCGGGGTCACGGCTCATGCTGATCGCCGGCGCGCCCGACTCGGATGACGAACGGCGGGGCGAGGCGTTCTGCGGTGCGAAAGGCGTCCTCCTCGAAAATATGCTGCGCGCGATCGGTCTCGACCGGTCGCAAGTTTATCTTGGCCACGTCGTCCCGTGGCGTCCGCCTGGCAATCGATCGCCGACGCCGCTGGAACTTGCGCTGTGTCTGCCCTTCGCCAAGCGTCACATCACGCTAGCCAAGCCGGGCATCCTGGTCTGCCTCGGCGAGCGCGCCGCTCAGCCGCTGCTCGGCAGCCGCGACCCCATCAGCCGCTTGCGCGGACGCTGGGTCAACTACGAGGGCGAAGGGACCACGGTGAAGACCCTCGTGACGTTCTCGCTCGACTACCTCCTGACGCAGCCGCTGCAGAAACGGAAAGCCTGGGCCGATCTTCAATTGATCGCGGGCGCGATGTGAGATCCTGGCACCGATGACAAGCTTTGCCGGGATCGGTTAGACGTCAGATTAGGGATAGCGATGCCGCGCCTCGAGGGCTGATCATGGAATGGGAGAACTTCCGCCGTTCGGACAACATCGAGGACCGTCGTGCCGACAGCGGCGGTGGCCTCGACTCCGGCGGCGGTGGCGGCATTATCGGCGGCGCGGGCGGCCTGGGGCTCGGGACCATCGTCGTGCTCGGCTTGATCAGCTACGCGCTCGGTATCGACCCTCGCGTGCTGATCAACGGCGCTGAAATGGTCAACAATGCCCGCAACGGCGGCGGCCAGTACCAGCAGCAGACCGGCGGGTATACCGGCCAGGAAACACGTCGACCCCAAAGCGCAACCGGGAAACCAACGGATCAGATGGGGCAGTTCGCCTCCGCGATCCTCGGCGAAACGGAAGACACCTGGTCGCGCATCCTGCCCGACCAGACCGGCACACGGTACCAGCCCGTGGACCTCGTGCTTTACCGCGGGCAGACCCGGTCGGCTTGCGGCGGCGCGCGTGCTGCCATGGGGCCGTTCTACTGTCCCATCGATAAGAAGGTCTACCTCGACCTCAACTTCTTCGCCGAGATGAAGCAGAAGCTCGGCGGCGGCGGTGACTTCGCCTATGCCTATGTCATCGCCCACGAGATCGGCCATCACGTCCAGGATCTGCTCGGCACCCTGAGCCGATATCAGGCGCAGGAGCAGCGCGTCTCGTCCCAGCAACGCAACGCGATCTCCGTTCGTATCGAATTGCAAGCGGATTGCTTTGCCGGAGTCTGGGCGGCGAACGCCAACAAAAAGGATAATTTCATCCAGCCGGGGGACGTCGAGAAGGCGGTCAATACCGCCAAGGCGATCGGCGACGACAAGCTGCAAGAAAGCGCCCGAGGGACGGTGGTGCCTGACAGCTTCACCCACGGGTCGTCGGCACAGCGCGCGCACTGGCTGCAGACCGGTCTCGATACCGGCAAGGTCAGCAGCTGCAATACGTTCGCGGGAAGTTCGAACGACGGCTCGGCGGAGTAGCTTCAAGGGATCGGCTGAACGCGCGTTGCGAACCGCTCGGCTTTGCCGCAACCGCGCACGAGATCGCTGAACCCTATGGTCCCGGCAGTGCGCGATTTTGCCGTGACCACGCCGATGACCGGCGCTCGATTGGGCAACAGGCGCTCGACGAAGGTTTGAGGACCGGCAAGGAGAAGGCTCGGACGGCGAGCGCTCGATCGGCAGCGCACCTCGATCTCGCGAACCAAGTCGCCCTGAGGCTCATACCCGGCACGTAGGACCAGGACCTCTCCGCAGCGTGCTTTCTCCAGTCCAGCTTGAAGCAGGCGCGCCTCACCATGCATCTCCGTAAGTCCGCAGCCGACCTGATCCGCTACAGCGGCAAGGCCAAGACCCGGCGGCGCGGCCAGGACGACGTCTCGCACAACGCCGACGACGACAGCCGAGACCAGCCACACGAGAGAGCGAGCGGTGACCTCAAGTACGTCGTCGGAATGCCGATTCAGCGGCGGCGCGAGCACGAGCACGGAGATCATCGACGCAGCACCTCGAAACGCGCCCGATTCGGATCAGGTGGAAGACCTCTGGTCTGTCGACAGCGCAAGGTTTGAATTGAGGTCCGCCTACTTTTCCACAGGCTGACCACTAGACATAGAACCTACGTTCACTATACGTTCTCTAAACGCCAGCTCGCTGCGGGACTTTTGACGCATCAATGACAGCATGTTCGGCATCTGTTTCCCGCACGGTTGGCGATCCTCCTTTTCGGGGTGAGCGAGATGCACGGCCGCTCGCACGCACCCAGCTGAAAGGGCGAGGTGCGGTTTCCAACCCGGCGGGGCGCTACGAGCAGTACGCTGGTTCTGCGGAAGACGACGGATGGGATTCGTCCGAGAACCCGACAGCCCTTCGCACTAACGTCACCTTCGAGCGGGCACGCTCCATCATCACCCGTAACGAGTCGCCCGACATTTCTTTCGATCGATCGGTCAATCCGTATCGAGGTTGCGAGCATGGCTGTGTCTACTGCTTCGCTCGACCGACGCATGCCAATCTCGGCCTGTCGCCGGGCTTGGACTTCGAAACCCGGCTGTTCGCCAAGAGCGATGCGGCGCTGCTGCTCGCCAAAGAGATCTCCGGGCCCGGCTACCAGGCGAAAACCATCGCCATCGGGACCAACACGGACCCATATCAGCCAATCGAGCGCAAGTTGAAGATCATGCGGCAGATCCTCGAGGTGCTCGCGAAGGCGGATCACCCCGTCGGCATCGTGACCAAGTCCTCGCTGGTGCTGCGCGATCTCGATCTTCTCGCCCCTATGGCGGCCAAGGGTCTCGTCAAGGTCGCCGTCTCGATCACGACGCTCGATCCGACCCTCGCACGCAAAATGGAGCCGCGGGCGAGCACGCCCGAGCGGCGCCTCGCCACTATTGCCGAACTGACGAAGGCAGGAGTTCCGGCGAACGTGCTTGTCGCGCCCGTCATTCCGGCAATCAACGATGCCGAGATCGAGTCGATCTTGACCCGCGCCGCGGCGATGGGTGCACGGGAGGCCGGCTACGTGATGCTGCGCCTCCCCCTCGAGCTCCGCGATATGTTTCAGGATTGGCTGGCCGTGCATTTCCCCGATAGGCTGCGTCACGTCATGACCCTGGTCGCCGCAACTCGGCGGGGCAAAGCCTATGACGCGCGTTGGGGTGAGCGCATGACCGGCACCGGCCCGTTTGCCTGGATGATCGGCCGGCGTTTCGAACTCGCGATTGCGCGAAACGGTTTCAGCAAGGAGCGGCTCCAGCTGCGGACCGACCTCTTCAAGCCTCCGGCCAAGCAGGAGAAGCAGCTCTCGCTTCTTTAAGACGCAGCGCGGCTACCGGGACGCGACCGTGTAGTGAAGGGCAAGCCAGAAGCCCAGGACGAACAGCAGCGCAATCAACGCGTAAACCGCGATGAGGCCGGGTGAGAACGCCCGGCGCTCGCGGAAGTTGACGGACCGAAGTCGACCCGTGTCGAAGCCCGTACCGCCGCCCCCGAGGTTTGGTCCCTGCCCGGAAAGGGTCGCCTCCGCCAAATGCCTGTATGTTGCGATCCGCCGCGGCGTCCCTTCACCGATGAGGTAGGAGGCAAGCTCGGTCTCGTTGGGATTTCTGCCCTGGGATCCTTCGAAAGCGCGTAACCAGTCGAGCTTGTGCTGCTTGTAGATCGAGTAGGCCACAAGGCCCGCGATGTCGGAATCTCCTTTCACGAGATGGGCGAAAACACCGGTCCGACCCTTGTCGTCGTCGGGTGTGTTTGGCCCGGTGTAAGCTGTCAGGTTTTGCGCCTTGGCATTTGCTGTCGATGGCTCGAACGCTGTCGCCCGAGGCAGGGTCGGGCTGGGTGTCCCCGAAAATTCGGTGGCTGGCGTCTCGTTATCCATCGCTTTTTCCGTTTCCACGCAACACGCCCCTTGCTCTAGCACCCACGCGCCGGCCATCAAAGCCGAGTTCGCGCCTCCGAGATGCAACAATGGTAGCTCATTTCCGACTGGAACGTGCGCTCCTGCGCCGGGGCACATGGCCGATCGCCGGTATCGACGAGGTCGGCCGCGGGCCGCTGGCCGGGCCCGTTTGCGCCGCTGCCGTCATTCTCGATCCAGCCCGGTTGCCCAAGGGACTCGATGACTCGAAGCGGATCGCCCCGGATGAGCGGCAAGCTCTTCACGACAACATCATGGAAATGGCGATCAGCGTCAGCGTGGCGTTCGCCAGCGTCGCCGAAATCGACGCGATCAACATTCGGCAGGCGACCCTTACCGCGATGCGGCGGGCGCTCGCGGCATTGGCGGTGGTCCCATCCTACGTGCTCGTCGATGGCAACGATCTTCCGTCCTGTCTCATCTGCGAGGGCGAAACGCTCGTCAAAGGCGACGCGACTTCGGCGTCGATCGCCGCCGCTTCGATCGTCGCCAAAGTCGCGCGCGACCGCCTCATGCGCCGCGTCTGCGCGCTGCACCCTCTCTACGGGTTCAGCCGGCACGTCGGCTACGCGACGCGGGACCATCTGGCGGCGTTGGCCGAGTACGGCCCCTGCAGCTTCCACCGTCGGACGTTCGCGCCGGTACGGCTGCATCACGAGGGTTGTCCCGCCGCCGATTGATCTCAGCGTGTGCGAAAAGAGTACAGCTAGTTTTCGCCGCCCCTAACGCGCCTTTTACCTCGACGAGGCAGGGTCATCATCGTTGGTTGGTTGCGTTTCCGGTGTGTGTTCATGCGTATCGCGCAGGCCGGAGTGCCCGGTTCGAAGTCTCAGCTAAAGGTCTCGCGTACTGAGACTTCGAAAAT
>CAXTFG010000148.1:0-7186 GCA_964243415.1 uncultured Beijerinckiaceae bacterium
CCGAAGAGGCGATTGAGCTTCAGCAAGCCAGGGTGATCTCAGAGACGGAACCGTTTCTCATTGAGATCGCCAATCGCAATCTGAATTCGCTCAAACACTTGGTCGCCATTCAGCGGCGGACCTTGGCAGTCGCGATGCTGCGACCAGATCGCGACGGGCTTGGGGCGGTCAAGACGGTCGCGTAAGGCGCGGTAGACCAGCCACCGCGCCCATACGATCAACGCAAGAGACAGCCTCAGCATTGGGAGGCAGTGATCTAGTTTCATCTTCCGCACGGATATGTCGCCAGCCGCGGCGGATACTTGCTGACTGCGCATACCGACGACGCGCACTACGACCGCGTGATCGACATCCTTGACGATGAGGGTGCGGTCGACATGGACGAGCGGGAGACCCAGTGGAGGTCGGAAGGACGGTCCAGGCGTACGCCTACCGGCGCCCGAAACTCTTCACGAAACCGGGCCGGCGGCTTTGGCGCAAAAAACATCAATTGCGGCCATTCGTTCGGAGCGAGGAATTGCGTCGCGGTCGCCGCGGCAGGTGGCGGGGACAATTCAAAAGCTTGGTCTGGAATGCCGCGTGTGCTCGGAGGCTCGAACCTTGCTATCTTCCGCAAGACGGCGAGCGCTAGGCGCGCTCCAGCGGCGAGCATCGGCCACTTGGCTAACTTCAGCAGCGAGAGTTACCCAGCTTCGGACCGAATAGAAGCTTGGGGCGAAGCGATGCGGGCGCTCTCGTTGAGCGTCGATCCATGCCTTGCCGATCCAAATTTCTTCGGATCGATCGTCTCCTGTGTGTCGCCACATGACTTTGTGTTCGCGCGGATGTCGTCGTGTCCGCAGCGGATCGATGTCGTCCGACAAGACGCGCTTTTTATCTGCCTTCACCTCGACGGGGAAGGCGTAGCCGCCAATGGGCAGTTGCTCTCGGCGTACGATATCCTCTATGCGCCTGCGGCGGCGGCCTTCACAAGCCGCTTTACAAGCGACTTCCGGCAGCTCCTGGTCCGCGCGCCACGGGATGCCGTCAGGACACAAGGAACTCACGCGTCCAACGTGGTCCACGTCCGTGGGCGCACCGGGCTGGGCTATCTTTTCTCCCGGTTTCTCTCGAGCGTCGCTGATTCTATCGAGACGATAACGACCGAGGATCTCCGCCCCGTCGAGCAGACGGTATCGACCTTCCTCGTGTCGCTGCTGGCCCAGCAGACCCCGGATGTCTCGCTGCCGCTCGGGGCGGCCGGTCGCAACAGCCTCATCCAGCGTATCTGCGAGGACGTCGAGGCTCGCATGAACAATCCCGACCTCTCGTTGGCGGACGTCGCTGCCGTACACAATGTCTCGACCCGCTACCTTCAGAAGCTGTTCGAGAACGCCGGCGAGAGCTTCACCCATTACCTCCGCCAGCGACGGTTGGAGCGGTGCCGTGCCGATCTCATCGATCCAACCCACGCGGCGCTGTCGATCTCGCAAATCGGATTCAATTGGGGTTTCAGCGACGCAGCACACTTCAGCCGAAGCTTCCGCGATCGCTTTGGATCTTCACCGCGCTCCTACCGTCAAGAGGCGGCAAACCGGGCGCCGGTGCTCGTCGCGCGACAGTTGAGCCGGGGCTGGCCGAGTAAGGCGTTGGAGACAGGCGTTCGCGTTCGGACCCACCCCGGCCGCGCCGACGCAACGAAGGCCAGCGCAGGCGCGGCCGAAACCACCGCAAGATATCATCTGGCGGCCACCGCCGAGAGCGTGCACTGGGGATTCTTCAGTCGCGCGCTTGCGCCGGTCCTGGAGGTCGCGTCCGGCGCCGTGGTGACGGTCGAGGTGCTTACGCAGCACGCCTATGATGATTACGATCGGATGATCAAAGGCGATACTGGTCTAGAGAGCGTCTTTCACTGGACCAAAAGCCAGAAGAATATCGATCGGCGTGGGGCCGGCCCCATGGATGCCTCGGTGTACGGTCGCGGTGCCGGGGAGGGCTTCGGGGTTCACATCATGACAGGGCCAATCGCCATCACCGGCGCGAGCCCGGGTGATGTCCTCGAGGTGCGCATCTTGGATGTGCTGCCGCGGCCGAGCCGAAACGAGGCCTACGCCGGTCGTTGTTTCGGAAGCAATGCGGCAACCTTTTGGGGCTATCACTACGACGATCTCCTGACGGAGCCGCGGTTACGCGAGGTCGTCACGCTCTATGAGTTCGACCTGGGCAAGGAGCGTCCTTGCGCCTGCGCGGTCTACAGTTATCGCTGGACGCCGCAGACCGATCCTTTCGGCACGGTACACCCGACAATCGACTATCCCGGAGTGCCGGTCGATCACTCGAGCGTCGAAAAGCGATACGACGTGCTCGAAGGCGTGACGATCCCGGTGCGGCCGCATTTCGGCGTCATCGGCGTGGCACCGCGTGAATCCGAACTTATCGATTCCGTGCCGCCCGCCTATTTCGGGGGCAACATCGACAACTGGCGGGCCGGCAAAGGCGCCAAGATCTATTTGCCGGTTTCTGTCCCCGGCGCGCTTCTGTCGATCGGCGATCCGCACGCCTCGCAGGGCGATGCGGAGGTTTGCGGAACGGCGATCGAGTGCTCGTTGACCGGCATCATTCAGGTCGTCCTTCACAAGAAGGGAGAGTTTGATCACAAACCCTTTGCCGACCTCAGCGCGCCGATCATCGAGACGCCGACCGAGTGGGTGCTGCTCGGATTCAGCCACCCCAACTATCTGTCCGAGCTTGGCGACAAGGCGCAGAGCAAGGTCTACGAGACCGCCTCGCTGGACCTCGCCATGAAGGATGCGTTTCGCAAGATGCGCCGGTTCCTCATGACCGCACGGCGCCTTAGCGAGGACGAAGCGCTGTCGCTGATGTCGGTGGGTGTAGACTTCGGCATCTCGCAGGTCGTCGACGGCAATTGGGGCGTGCACGCGATCCTACGAAAGGAGTTGTTCGACGATGAGCGCTCCGGCTCTTGATTGCTGCCTGGAGCCGAGGCGTCCGCCGAACTCTTGGGCATTTTCCTACTTTTTAGCCACCGAGCTCGGCGTTCGACCGAATATTGCCAGAGGTAGTGCGTTGGCAGGCAAGCGTCCGGCGGCAAAGTTCTCGTAGTTTCGCGATGTTGGAGGCGGCGATGGCCTGCCGACCAGATCGCGCCGCCGCCGTCGGCTGAGGATCGGAGCGAACACATGAACGGAATCCACGACGTGGGTGGCATGCACGGCCTCGGAGCCGTATCTGTCGATCCAAAGGAGCCGCCCTTTTACCAACCCTGGGAAGGTCGGATGCACGGTATCGCCGTCACCTGCCAGGTGACAGGCGTGAACACGACGCCCGAGCAGCGCACGACGATCGAGAACATGCCGGCGCAGCTCTATCTCGAGACAAGCTATTACGAAAAATGGCTATACGCCTACGAGAAGCTTCTGAACGACAAGGGCATCGTGACCACGGCCGAGCTCGACAGACGCGTCGCCGAACAAGCCGCGTCGGCGATGCCTTCGCATCCTACGGACCCGACCGAGCCCAGCGCCTACGCACAGAAAGTGAAGCATATAATCTACAACGGCACGCCGCATGATCGCCCGATCGATCGCGCGCCCCGCTTCAAGGTCGGCGACGCGGTTCGCGCCACCAACCTCAATTCGCCCCGCCACATACGCCTGCCGAGCTATGTCAAAGGCAAGCTTGGGACGGTCGAAGTCTACCACGGCGCGCATTGCCATCACGAGGCCCTCGCCGAGGGGCGCGGCGAGATACCAGAGCACCTATACGCGGTGCAATTCAGTGGGCCGGAGCTGTGGGGAAAGGCCGACGGGCACGCTGGCGACATCGTCTACATCGACCTATTCGAAAACTACATCAAGCACGCCGTCTGACGGCGAACGGAGGTCCCTCATGTCAGCCGATCATCACGAGCATGGCCATACCTGGAATCCGCCGTCCGAAATCGAGGCCCGCGTCCGCGCGCTCGAATCGCTTCTCGTGGAAAAGAACGTCACGACGCACGACGCGATCGACACCCTCGTCGCCGCCTTCGAGAACGATCTCGGACCCATGCACGGCGCCAAGGTCATCGCCAAGGCGTGGGTCGATCCGGACTATCGGAAACGTTTGGAGGCGGACGGAACTTCGGCCATCGCGGAGATGGGGTATCGCGGCCTGCAGACGGAGCACGTCAAAGCCGTCTTCAACACCCCGACCGATCACCACGTCTGGGTGTGCACCCTGTGTTCCTGCTACCCGTGGACTCTGCTCGGAATCCCGCCCGTCTGGTTCAAGTCCGCGCCCTATCGCGCAAAGATCGTCAGCGAGCCGCGCGCGGTGATCCACGACTTCGGCTACGACGTGCCCGACACCGTCAAGGTCCATGTGTGGGATACCAGCGCCGAGCAGCGCTACCTGGTCGTCCCCGCGCGACCGACCGGCACCGAGGATCTCACGGAAGATCAGCTCGCGGAGCTGGTCACGCGCGACTCGATGATCGGGACCGGCGTTGCCCTGAGCCGCGCTGAATGGGAAGCGCAGCAATGAACGCCCCGCTGATCATGGCTCGGGGGTTGCCGCCGATGACGGGCGTCATCGCCTATCCGCGCAAGAACGGCGAGCCCGTCTTCGAGGCGCCGTGGCAAAGCCGCGCCTTCGGGATGGTGGTTGGTTTGCACACGGCTGGCCTGTTTTCTTGGAACGACTTCAAGGCGCTCCTCATCGAGGAGGTCGCGGCCTTGAGAACGGAGCCTCTCGAAGCCGACCAGTACTACAGCCAGTGGATGAAGGCCTTCTGGCGGTTGCTCATGGCAAAAGGAATTCTCTCCGAAACCGAGATGCTGGCGCGACGGGACGACTTCCTCTCTGGGCACCGGCAGGACGTCTACTGAGGCCAACAGGGCCTGCTCACACGAGGAGGACGGATTATGCGCTTTGTCATGGCATCGTCGTTCAGCAACGCATTCCTAGGCGGCATCGCAGTTTGGGCGTTCCTGTCGCAAGGCAACTTTTTGGTCTGGGCCGCGGTGATCGCCTGGGGGTGTTTTTTTCACACCTGCGGGTCTCTGCCAACGACAGTCGCGGGAAATTGCTGGGGCATCTTCTGTGCCTGGTGTGCCGGGGTATTGCTGACGTTCAACCCAGGCCTCGCCGCGCCGCTCTGGGCCGGCCTCGTGGTCGGCTGCATCACGATGGGCATGGTGTTCGTTGGCCATCAAATGTCGATCTATTGGAAGATGGGGATCGTCGTGGTGCCGGCCTGCTTCTACGGGGCGGCGGCAACCTTCGCCTACATGGTGCAGACACCAGACCGGTTGAGTCAGAAGGCGCTGCTGTCGGCTGGCCTCACGAACGCGATCATCGTGGTTCCCGTGTCGATGATCATCGGCGCGTTGCTCGGCTTTACGACGGCCAAGATGACCGACTTTCTCGCCACTCCCAGGGTTGCGGCTCCGCAGACCGCGGCGCCCCCTGTCGCCTGATGGCATCCAGAAGGTTCGCCCAGAGACTGAAGGTCCCGACATGTCGTTGACATCGCCAGAGCGCTCGGCTCGCCGAGAGGCGAGAAGACCGGCGTTACACGATCTGCCGGCCACGCCGGAGACCTGCCACTGGGGCTATTTCGATGCCTCCTTGGCGCCGGCCCTCAAGGTCAAGAGTGGCGACATCGTCCGTGCCGATGCCGTCACCCACCATGCCGGCGACGCGCCGGATTTGTTGATGGACGAGGCGATCGAGATTCTGTTTGCAGGCATCCCCGAAAGCGAACGCAATCCGGGGGTCCACCTTATGACGGGGCCTATCGAGATCGACGGCGCTAAAGCAGGCGACGTCCTGGAAGTCCGCTATCTGCAGATGACCCCGCGCTTCCGGTACGGCTCGAACCTCGCCGCGAACTGGGGCTATCTATACAAGGAGTTCGGCGAGACTGAGCGCTGCACGATCTACGAGCTCGATGCCGACAGCAACAACGCGTCGGCCCTCTACGCCTTCGACGTCAAAGACAAATATCTCACACCAGGGCGCATTTTACACACCAAGGAGTGCTGCCGGGAGGTGGCGCTCGAAGGAATCCGCGTCCCGATCCGCCCCCATCTCGGCACCGCCGGAGTAGCGCCGGACCAGGTCGGGCGCGTCAGCACCATTCCGCCTGGTCGGCATGGCGGCAATATCGACAATTGGCGCATCGGCGCCGGCGCGACGATGTACTATCCTATCGCTGTCGATGGCGCGCTGTTCTCGATCGGCGACCCGCATATCTCGCAGGGCGATGGCGAGATCAGCGGCACCGCCATCGAAGCGTCGCTCGAAATCGTCATGCAGCTGTTCCTGCGCAAGGACCTCCGAGTCCCGTCGCCGCTCCTAGAAACGCCGACGGACTGGATTTGTCACGGCTTCGACGACGACCTCAACGTTGCGATGCGCGAGGCCGCATTGGAGATGCTCGACCTGCTCACCGAGCAGCAGAAGCTGTCGCGAAGCGACGCCTATTCTCTGATGAGCGTCGCAGCGGACTTCGGTGTGACGCAGGTAGTGGATGGGCGTCAAGGCGTTCACGTCCGCATCGGGCGTGGAATGTTTCCACCGCGCAAATGACGGGACTCTTTTTATCGATTTGGCGCCTCTCCAGTAGCTTGGTAGGCCCGGCTAGGGATTTTCGAGCGCCAATTTCGCCTTGGCAACTACTAAGACGTTAGCGCCGTAGACAGCATGAACATCCACCTGAGCATGACTCAAATATTCTTTGGTTGATAATTTCAGCCAAATCGATTTCTTTGTACCATTTGCGCACGAGTGTGTCTTCCTCTGTAACACTTTCAATTCGTCACCGGCAAATTCGAATTTCTTTTTAACATACTGCCAGGATTTCGAGAGATGGTGGCTGGGCATTTTGCGGTCGGACTTTGTTTTACAGTCTTACGTGGATTGCAACAGCGTCTGTCGCTGGTCAGCGCCTGTGCATTTGCTCGATTGTCCAATTGACCTCCCCTGCCGGGTGACCGCAGCTGAGCGCTTTAGACAAGCCTTGAGAACGCGAAGGTCGTCAGGTCGTCTGTCTGCCTGGGGCAACCCTCTACCAACTGGAAGGAGCATTGCGCCCGCTCGGGCGCGATCCGCACTCCGTCATTGGCTCGTCTTGCATTGGCAATCGGTGAAAGCGTCCGGTGAAGGCCGCCTTGCGGATCTCGGATGACGCGAGGACACGGTC
>CAXTFG010000149.1:0-6957 GCA_964243415.1 uncultured Beijerinckiaceae bacterium
ATCCTGGCCGATGCCGAAGCCGAGCTGATCAGGGAGGCGACGGGGTGACGAACCGGCACCGCTGCCGTACAGCAGGCATAGAGAACTCCACCGCGAGGTCGTGCGCCTTGTTCCTCATCCGACGGATTTTCGCCTTCGCCTGTCGCGGACTTCCCGCACTGTTGGCCGCAACTTCGATCGCCTTTGCGGCCGCACCGGGGGCGGCGGAGCCGCCGGCCTACGGGCCCGAGCTGCAAGGTTTCGATTACCCCTATCCCGTCAAGGAGTACGTCTTCGAGTCCCAGCGCCAGCCGCTGCACATGGCCTACATCGATGTCCAGCCCGATCATCCCAATGGGCGTGTCGCCGTGCTGCTCCACGGCAAGAACTTCTGCGCCGCCACCTGGAAGACGACGATCGATGCCATGACCCATGTGGGTTACCGCGTCGTCGCGCCCGACCAGATCGGTTTCTGCAAGTCGGCGAAGCCGCAATCCTACCAGTTCACCTTTCGACAGCTCGCCCAGAACACGCGCGATCTTCTCGCCTCGCTCGGCATCCGCCGCGCGACGATGATCGGCCACTCCACAGGGGGCATGCTGGCCGCCCATTTCGCGCTCCTCTATCCCGAGGCGGTGGAGCGGCTCGTGTTGGTGGATCCGGTCGGTCTGGAGGATTGGAACGCCAAGGGCGTGCCGCCGATCAGCGTCGAGCAATGGTATCAGCGCGACCTCAAGACCTCGGCCGAGACCATCCGCGCCTACGAGACCGCCACCTACTATGCCGGCGACTGGCAGAGCCGCTACGAACCCTGGGTGCAGATGCTGGCAGGCCTGTATCGCGGCCCGGGCAAGGAGCAGGTCGCGTGGGACTCCGCTCTCCTCTACGACATGATCATGACCGAGCCCGTGGTCTACCGTCTTGGCCAGATCACCGCGCCGACGCTTTTGATGATCGGCGACAAGGACATCACGGCGATCGGGAAGGACATGGCCCCGCCGGAGGTCAAGGCGAAGTTGGGCCGTTATCCGGAGCTCGGTGCCGCGGCGGCGAAAGCCATGCAGCACGCAAAGCTCGTCGAATTCCCCACGCTCGGCCATGCGCCTCAGATGTCGGACCCCGACGCCTTCCACAAGGCATTGCTGGAATGGCTCGAAGCCCGATCCTGATCGGCGGTCGGCCGCGCGCTGCAGCACAGATCCTTAAAGGCGGTGCTCATGGTCGTCAGGCCGATCACCGCGAGCAGGACGAGCACGATCGTGCGGAAGCGCTGCTGATCGATGCGGCGGAACAGGGCGAGGCCGATCAGGACGGTGACGAGAACGGTCGGAAGCGCGAGGGCGAGATCGCGGAACAGCGCTGCGGGAAGCGGATCGAAGAAGGCCAGTACCGCCAACGACCACGTCTGAATGACCAGCGTGAACGTTTGGAAGACGGCGCGCTGCTCGCGTGGCGGCCAGCCGCGAACCAGGCACCAAGCCGTTGGGAGCGCCCCCGACATCGCGGCGATGCCGCCGAGCAGGCCGCCGAGAAATCCGACCGCGCCGTCGCTCCAGCTGTTGCCGAAGGCGATACGATAATCGCGCGGCAGCTTGGCGACGCCGCCGCTGTACAGGACGAGGAAGGCCCCGACGAACAGCTTGATGAGGGTGGGGCTTAGATCGTGCAGAAGGTAGACGCCGAGCGGCGTCCCGAGGAGACCCGCTCCCGTCATCGCGAGCGTCGCGGCGACGGGCGGCCGCGTCCTTAAGCGGTAAATCGACAGGCTTTGCGACAGGATGCTGCAAACGAGAACGAGCGCCGTCGCTTCCACGGGCGGCTTGATGGACAGCAGCATGCCGGCCGCGACCAGGGCGAAGCCGAACCCCGCCAGTCCTGAAACGAGACCTGCGCCCGCGAGGCACGCGACGAAGGCTACGTCATCCACGCTGCAGCCTCGTGATGAGGCCGACCGCGTCAAGGCCGACGAGAGAAAGCAATTGTGTACGGAGAAGCAAAGCGCCTGATCTCGGAGACCCGCCCGCGTAGCATGGCCCCAGAGCTTCAAACATCCCTTAGCGACGCGCGATCGTGGTTGCGTGGGTGCCGACGGGATCCACCAGCGATGCCGATAGGACCCACCAGCACGATACGTCTAAGCTATCGTTACTACCATAACGAAATATTGGATCTATGACGACAGCATCACCATCTCTCGTTCAACGGTGCTGTCCAAGGCTCGCCTCCGATGCCTGCGCCTGCCCTGTCATGTCAAAATCTATGGAACGTCTATGATCAAGATTCTTATGCTGTCCGGAGCCGCCCTCCTGTTCAGCCTTGGTACCGCTTTCGCCGCCACGCAGTCCCAGGACGGCTTCGACACTTCGACCCAGGCCTACGCCAATCGCCGTGTTTCGCTTCCGATCAACGGTGCGGCGCGCAGCAGGATTGACGAAGGAACGGGCTACTACAGCGTCGGTACCGCGACGGGCGGCCCGGTCGCCGCTTTTCCCGACCGCCTCTGACCTTCCTGCGATCAGGCTCAGAGCTCGACGGGCTGCATAGCTTGACGCCCTTTCGAAGCTCGCGAACAACAGCGCATGGAGCTTAGGCATATCCGCTACTTCCTCGCCGTCGCCGACGAGCACAATTTTACGCGCGCGGCGGAGCGGCTCGGGATGGCGCAGCCCCCGTTGAGTCAGCAGATCCGCTCCCTCGAGGAGGAATTGAGCGTTCAATTGTTCCACCGTGTCCCGCACGGTGCAGAACTGACCGCGGCCGGCGAAGCATTCCTCGTCGAGGCGCGCCTCACGCTCGCGGCGTCCGAACGCGCCAAGATCGCGGCGGCGCGCGCGCATCGGGGTGAAGCGGGTCGCCTCCTGCTTGGCTTTACGACCTCGGCGGCGTTCAACCCGATCATTCATGCGAGCGTCGATCAGTTTCATCACGAGTGGCCGGACGTGGTCCTTTCTCTTGAGGAACTGAACACCTCGGCCCTGTACGAGCGGATCCTACGCGGTGATCTGGACGTCGCCTTCGTGCGCCCTGGCGTGAACGATCCCGACGGCGTCCGCTTGAAGCATCTGCCGAACGAAACCATGATGATCGCGCTTCCGGCCAATCACAAGCTCGCGTCGCACGAGCGTTTGCGCTTGACCGACATCGCCTGCGAGCCCTTCATTCTTTTCTCGCGCGATTTCGGGCCGAGCCTCTACGATGAGATCTTCGCGGTATGCCGGACGGCGGGTTTCACGCCGAAACTCCGGCAAGAAGCCCAGCGATCCGCGTCGACGGTCAACCTCGTCGCTGCTCACCTCGGCATTTCGATCGTGCCGACCTCGATCAGTCAGATCAAGCTGGCTGGAGTGATCTACCGACAGATCGAGGGACCCGCGCCGGTCGCCCGTCTCGCTTTGGCGGTCGCCAAGGCAAACCGTTCGCCGATCAGTCAGAACTTCCTCAGTCTGGTGTCGTGATGTCGCGAGCCTCGTAGCTCGTTGAGGACCGGCTCCCGCGACCAACGAAATAGAGCGACTTTTCTTCCGCTCCCACGTAATTGCTCCATCGACGCCGTGGATGTCGAGATGCCGGTCGGAGATGTCGAATGCGCCGATGCTTTTCCCGTCTCGGCTCGCTGCCCGCTTTCGGGTCTGCTCTCGCCCTGCTTCTCGGGGCCGCGCAGGCAGAGTCGGACAGCGGACCAAGGGGGATATGGAACCGCGATGATGGTCGCGGCGGCATCCGGATTGGCGCCTGCGGCGATGCTCTGTGCGGCGATATCGCATGGTTGCGCGATCCGAATGGTCCGGGCCACGTTGGCGAGCGCGTGCTCTTCGACATGCGGCGGACGACCCAAAACGCTTGGTCGGGCACGGCGCGCAATCCGGAGGACGGACGGGATTACGCCGGGACCATGACGCTGGACGGCGTGCGCCTGATCACGCAGGGGTGCGCGTTCGGCGGGCTTATCTGCAAATCCGTGGTGCTGGAGAGGGCGCGCTGAGGTTCGGGCGCCTCGCCAATGGAGCGGACTTCGACAGGGACTGAGGAACGCCGACCTTCAAAGCTTCGGACGTGCTGGACTGCCAACCGCGGTCATCCCCGCTGGCACCGGGCGCGTCACTACGCTCCCGGCCCCGATGATGGCGTCATCGCCGATCATAACGCCGGGAAGGATGAGGGCGCCTGCGCCGATCCAAACATTGGCACCGATGGTGACCGGTCGGCCGGACTCCAGCATCTGCGCGCGCAGGTCGGCTTTCCGCGGATGGTCCGCCGTGAGGATTTGGACACCGGGGCCGATCTGCGTTTTGCTGCCGATCGTGATCTTGGCTACGTCGAGCAGCACGCAGTTGAAGTTCAAAAAGACGTCGTCACCAAACTCGATATTGTAGCCGTAGACGCAACAGAACTGCGGCTTGACGGTGCAGCCCTTCCCGACCTTGGCGAACAGTTCCGCCATGAGCGCCTGACGCTCCGCCTGCGCGCGGATGCTGGTCGCGTTATAGCGCTCCAGCAGCTCGGAGGCTCGCCTGGAGTCCTCCAAAAGCTCGGGGTCGTCGGCGCGGTACAGCTCGCCGGCGAGCATCTTTTCTTTCTGTCCGCGCATGTGAGGCCGCAAGGTCATGTCCGGGCTTGTCCGTAGCAGACCGGGCATCCGTGGGCCAAGGCGTCGCGCTCAGCCCTGATGCGACGACAGGGTTCAGAACGGTTTGGCCACGGCGAGGGTGGCGATAATCGGTAGGGCGCCGACGATCGCGAGCGGCGACAGCTGCAGCCATCTCGGGGCGGCGATCCCGGCCGCGAGTCGCCGCATCGTAGCGGACTGTACACCATGCAGCGCGGTCAGGCCGAGAACGAACGCCAACTTGGTCCACAGCCAGCCTTCCACGTACCAGCCGCCCCAATAGGCCATGACAGCCCCGGCGAGCCAGGTCAGGATCATGGCGGGTATCGTGACGCGGCGGTCCCAGCGCCGCATGGTGGCAAGCGCCGCCGGTGGGCCGCCGCCCGGCACGGCGAGCAGGGCAAGCGCATTCGCCAGCGTGCCGCCCATCCAGATTGCGATGGCCGTTATGTGGACGACCTTGACCCAATCATAAGCGGTCACATCCGCCTCCAAAGCTGTGTTTCAAGCGTTGCGCTTAAAGGCGTTGGCCGCAATGGGATGACGCTCCTCGCGTCACGTCCCTGTCGGTCGACCCCAAAGAAAGCGCACGCGATCAGCGCCGCCGTGTCAGATCGGCGCGGCAAACCGACTCGCGCATGGGACGTGGCGGACGGAGCCGAATCTGCTTTAACTCTGGCGATGAACGCGCATGTCGGACGGCTCGGGGACGATGGCAAGAGGGCCGGCGACAAGGTGATCCGATTGCACGGTTCCGCCTTCATCACCGATCCCTCGGGCGTGTTGTACTGGCCGGACCAACACTTGATGGTGGTCGCCGACCTGCATCTCGAGAAAGGCTCCTCCTACGCGTCGCGTCGCGTGTTCCTGCCGCCCTATGACACATCAGCCACGTTGATGCGTCTCGCCGCGGTCGTCGCACGTCTCGATCCCAAACGCGTGGTGGCGCTCGGCGACTCCTTCCATGATGGCGGTGCCCCGACCCGTCTTCTCGCCCACGACGTCCAGGCGCTTCGGGCTCTCCAGAGTGGCCGGGACTGGGTATGGATCGCCGGCAACCACGATCCCGCACCGCCCTTAACGCTCGACGGCGACCATGCCACGCATCTTGCGGTGGGCCACATCTGCTTCCGCCATATTCCCTCGCGGTCGCCCTGCGACGGCGAAATTGCCGGCCATCTTCATCCCGTCGCGATCGTCGGTGGCAGGTCGGGCGCGGTGCGGCGGCGCTGCTTCGTCGCCGATGGACTGCGCTGCATCATGCCGGCCTTCGGCGCCTACGCTGGTGGGCTCAACTTCCTGGAAGACGCGATCAGCGGGCTGTTCGGGGCCGGCGAGCACTACGCCCACGTGCTCGGACGAGATGCCGTCTACACCGTCGCGCGCCGGCAATGCTTGGCGGAGGCCCGCACCTACGAGCCCTGGCAGATCTGACCCGTTCGTGGCCGCCTCAAGACAAGGCCGCAAGCGAACTCAGGTCATGTCGCCGATGTGTTCGCCCGAGCGATGGGCGGCGACCTGGGCGAGGTCCTTGTCGCCCCGGCCCGAGATGTTGACCACGAGGAGGTGATCCTGCGGGCGGTCCTGCGCGACGTCGAACACGCGGGCGAGCGCGTGCGCCGGTTCGAGAGCGGGGATGATGCCTTCGAGCTTGGCGCAGAGATGGAACGCGTCCAACGCTTCCTCGTCCGTCGCCGACAGGTAGGTCACGCGTCCGGTGTCGCGGAGCCAGGCGTGTTCCGGCCCGATCCCGGGGTAATCGAGGCCGGCCGAAATCGAGTGGCCCTCCTCGATCTGCCCGTGCTCGTCCATCAGGAGATAGGTGCGGTTGCCATGGAGCACGCCGGGCTTGCCGCCGGCGAGCGAGGCGGCATGCTTCTTGTCGAGGCCGTACCCGGCTGCCTCGACGCCGAAAATCTCGACTGACGGCTCATCGAGGAATGGATGAAAGATGCCGATCGCGTTGGAGCCGCCGCCGATGCAGGCCCACACCGAGTCGGGAAGCCGGCCTTCGGCGTCCTGCATCTGCCGCCGGGTTTCCTCGCCGATGATGCATTGGAAATCGCGCACCATGGCGGGATAGGGGTGCGGGCCGGCGGCCGTTCCGATGCAATAAAACGTGTCGTGGACGTTGGCGACCCAGTCACGTAACGCCTCATTCATGGCGTCCTTGAGCGTGCGCGCGCCAGCCTGCACCGGCACCACCTTGGCGCCGAGCATGTTCATGCGGAACACGTTCGGCTTCTGCCGCTCGACGTCGACCGCGCCCATGTAGACGATGCACGCGAGTCCGAAGCGCGCGCAGGCCGTGGCGGTGGCGACGCCGTGCTGCCCGGCGCCGGTCTCGGCGATGATGCGGGTCTTGCCCATGC
>CAXTFG010000150.1:0-6944 GCA_964243415.1 uncultured Beijerinckiaceae bacterium
CGGCCGCGTTCTACACGTTCACGACCTACATGCAGACCTACGTCCGCCTGTCGGTTGGTCTGTCGCCACAAACGACGACGCTCGTTGTGTTTTTCTCGCTCGTTTTCGCGGCGGCGATCCAGCCGTTGTACGGTGCCATTTCCGACAGGATCGGCCGCAAGCCGCTGCTCATTTTCTTCGGGGTCGTCGGCACGGTCGCCACCATTCCACTGCTGACGGTAATGAAGGACACCAAGGACCCGGTGATCGTCTGCCTGCTGATCTGCGCGGCCTGGATCTTCACGGCCGGTTACACCTCGATCAACGCAATCGTGAAGGCCGAGCTGTTCCCAACGGCGATCCGCGCGTCCGGCGTTGCGATCCCCTACGCGCTGACCGTGTCGATCTTCGGCGGAACGGCGCCGGCCATCGCGCTCAACTTCAAGGCGATGGGGCACGAGAGCTGGTTCTACTATTATCTGTCGGGCATGATCTTCCTCTCGCTCCTCATCTACGTGTTCATGCGCGATACGAAGCGGGACAGCGCGTTCGGCCGGGTGACCTGAGCCCGATCTGGTGAGACGAGGCACGACGACATCGCTGCCGACCTGCTCCGGCGCCCGTCCAATCCTGTCAAAAGAAGGCGACGCGAAGCCGCGCTCGACCAACAACAGTTCTAGATACGGACCGGACGATTTTCGCTACACAGCGAAGCCGCTTGGTGATGAGGCTCGGCGTTGACAGACATCCACGACTGGCACGAGACGGACAAGCTCAACGCCGAGCAGGGTCAAGGTGACCCTTTTGCCGCCGCCGTGCGCGCCACGCGAATGCCGATGATCATCACTGATCCGCGCCAGCCGGATAATCCGATCGTTTTCGCCAACGCGGCCTTCCTCATCCTCACCGGCTACGATCATGACGAGGTGGTCGGCCACAACTGCCGTTTCCTGCAGGGGGCGGAAACCGATCGGAAGGCCGTGCGGGCGGTTCGCGAGGCGATCGAAGCACGGCGCGAGATCGCGATCGACGTTCTGAACTACCGCAAGAACGGCGAGGCGTTTTGGAACGGGCTCTACATCAGCCCGGTGACCAACAGGGCCGGCGAGACCCAGTTTTTCTTCGCCTCGCAGCTCGACGTGACCGACCGGGTCGAAGCTCAGAGGTCGATCGCCAGCCAGCAGGAATGGCTGGAGCGCGAGGTGGCGCGCCGGACCGAAGAACTCGAGGATGCCCTCGCCGCGCAAACGATGCTGGTCCACGAGGTCGACCACCGCGTCAAGAACAACATCCAGATGATTTCCGCCCTGCTCTCGATGCAAGCGAACGCGATCCAGGACAAAGACCAACGCGCCTCGATTTCCAGCATGCTCCAACGTGTCGAGGCGATTGGAACCGTTCACCGGCGCCTGTACCAAGCCAAGGACGTCCGGCAATTCGATCTCGCCGACTTCATCCGTGACATCGCCCACGATCTGCTCAAGGCGTCGGGTCGCGACGACATCGGCCTCGTGCTCGATCTCCATTCCGTTCAAGTGCCCTCTCAACAAGCCTCGCCCAGCGCCCTTCTGCTGAATGAATTGATGATGAATGCCTTGAAGCATGCTTTTCCGGATGGACGCGCTGGCAAGTTGTCGATCAGGGTCGCACGGGTGGGCGACCAACTCAGCGTCGTGGTGGCGGATGACGGAGTCGGCATGCCCGATGCGACCGCGCGCACCGGATTCGGAACGAGGCTGGTACGAACGTTGGCGCGACAGCTTCGGGCCGAGGTACTATGGAAGGACGCGGACCCAGGGACGGTCGTCGAGGTGACCTCCCCCCTGCAGCGCGCGGGCAAGGGACAGAGCGATGCATGATCCTTTACGCGTCCTGATCGTCGAAGACGATGCATTGCTGTTGATGCAACTCGAGTCGACGGTCGAGGCGGAAGGCCATGACGTCGTCGGCACGGCGATGTCGTCGGGTGAGGCGATCTCCCTGGCGCGGATGGTCGAACCGGACATCGCCTTCGTCGATCTTCAGTTGCTCGACGGGCCGAGCGGCATCTCCGTCGCCCGCTATCTCCGGGCCTCGGAGAAGACGCTCGTCGTTTTCATCACCGCGAACTCGACCCGCATCCCGGAGGACTATGAGGGGGCGGCCGGGGTGGTGGCCAAGCCGTTTTCGCAGGCAGGCATTATCTCAACGATCCGCTACCTCTCGGAATGCGTGCGTCGACCGCCGCCTCGCCTGCCGACCCCGGCGGAGCTGAAGGTGGCGCCGGTGTACCAGCAGCGCTGGCGCGAGAAGGGCGACCCGGCGCCGTGCTCCTGAAGCGCTCGGAGCCTATCGCCGGGAAGGCCTAGCTCGCGAGACGAAGGTGCAGCCGGCGTTCCCAGGCGAGCGCCTGTTCGACGATGGCGCTGGGGTCGACGGCGAAGCGCGGTTGCCAGCCCAGCACTTGTCGGACGCGGTCGGCACCCGCGACGAGACAGGCGGGATCGCCCGCCCGTCGCCCCGCGATGCGCACGGGAAAGTCGACGCCGGAGACCCGTTTCACGACGTCGATGATCTCCAGCACACTGAGACCCCGGCCGTAGCCGCAATTGCAGGTGAGGTTCTCGCCCCCTCCGCGCAGGTGCGCTAAGGCCAGCATATGCGCATCGATGAGATCGGAGACTTGGATGTAGTCGCGCACGCCGGACCCGTCCGATGTCTCGAAGTCGGTGCCGAACACATCCATGCCGGCCCGGTGACCCAGAGCCGCCTGCACCGCGATCTTGATGAGGTGCGTGGCGTTGGGCGTCGATTGCCCGAGGCGCCCGCGCGGGTCGGCGCCGGCCACGTTGAAATAGCGCAGGATGACGGTGCGAAGATCATGGGCCTTGGTCGCATCGCCGAGCATCCATTCCACCATCAGCTTGGAGCGGCCATAGGGGTTGATCGGGGCCGCAGGAACGTCCTCGGTCACGGGATTGACATTCGGCTCGCCGTAGACGGCCGCGGTCGAGGAGAAGATGAAGTGCTTCACGCCCGCCTTCACCGCCGTCTCGATCAGCGACCGCGCCTTGGCCGTGTTGTTGAGGTAGTAGCCGAGCGGATCGGCAACCGATTCCGGCACGACGATCTTGGCGGCGAAATGCGCGATGGCCGAGACCCCGTGTTCGCGGATGACCTGGGAGACCATTGCGTCATCCCCGAAGTCGCCCTGGACGAAGGTCGCCTCCGGCGGGACAGCCCAGCGAAACCCGCTCGAAAGGTTGTCGACGACGACCACCTTTTCGCCGGCGTCGAGCAGAGCCAGCACCATATGACCGCCGATGTAACCCGCACCGCCCGTCACCAACACGCTCATGAGCTCAATTCTCCGATCCAACCGGTTGTAGGCCGCCCTCGTTTACAAAAGGCTGAGCGGGAAGCACGATCGCTTTATCCGGTGGTGAGTCGAACAACAGCTGTCGAGGGTGGACAATGGGATTTCGCTTCCGACGCAGCCTTCGCATCTTTCCGGGGGTCCACCTGAACTTCTCGAAATCGGGCGTGAGCCTGTCGATTGGGGGCGCGCCTTTGACCTTCAACTGGGGACGCAAAGGCGGGACGGTGACCGGCTCGGTCCCCGGCACAGGCGCCTCCTACAGCGAGCACCTGGGGCCATCGCGACATCATCGCAGCAACGCGCAGTCCCAAGACGGCGACCCGTGACGAGGCACCGATGACGACGCTGCCAGCGAGCGGCTGAGGCCCCTTTTCGGGCAGCTTGCCGCCTCTTCAACAATCTGCAAGCTCCGCCTGCGACCGTGCCGGCGATCAGCGAGGCGATTGGCAAGATGACACAGAAGATCCGCAAGGCCGTGTTCCCCGTTGCCGGCCTCGGCACGCGATTCCTGCCGGCGACGAAGAGCATTCCGAAGGAGATGCTCACGGTCGTCGACGCCCCGGTTCTCCAGCACGTCGTCGATGAAGCCCGGGAAGCCGGCATCGAGCACTTCATCTTCGTGACCGGCCGCGGCAAGGCGGTCATCGAGGACTATTTCGACATCGCCTACGAGCTCGAGGACACGCTGAAGGCGCGCAGCAAGACCGCTCAATCGGAGCTGTTGAAGAAGCAGCTGCCGCAAGCGGGCGCGACCAGCTTCACGCGCCAGCAGCTGCCTCTGGGGCTCGGCCACGCCGTGTGGTGCGCGCGCGAGATCGTCGGCAACGAGCCCTTCGCCGTGCTGCTGCCCGACATGGTCACGCTCGGCAACGGCGCGCAACGCACGCGCTGCCTCCAGCAGTGCGTGGCGGCCTACGAGAAGCACGGCGGCAATATCATCGCCGTCGAGGAGGTCCCGGCGGAGGAGACCCACAAATACGGGATCGTCTCGATCGGCGCCGACGACGGGCGCAGCTTCGAGATCACAGGCATGGTGGAAAAGCCGCCGCAGGGCACCGCTCCTTCGAATCAGATCATCTCGGGCCGTTACGTGCTGAGCCCCGAGATCTTCGACATCCTCGCCCAGGTCGAGAAGGGTGCCGGCGGCGAAATCCAGCTGACGGATGGCATGAAGAAGCTGGCGGAGACGCAAAGCTTCCACGGCGTGCGCTTCGACGGCAAGACCTACGACTGCGGCTCGAAGCTCGGCTTCCTCGTCGCCAACGCGGCCTTCGCGATGGCCGACAAGGAGGTCGCCGCCGACTTCGCCCGTGAGGTCGCCGCCTTGATCAAGAGCTAAGCGAGCTATCTGCGGGTGCCAGCGCGCCGGTTGCTCGAGCCAGCCGCGCGCTTTAAGAGCGCAGGCCATGTACGTCCATCCCGCTTTTGAGACGACACGAGACCGAGCCCTGCACCTATTGCGCGAGCGCGCGTTCGGCGCCTTTGTCGTTCCAACCGGAGCCGCCCCAACCGCGGTCCACGTGCCGTTCCTCACCGACGAGGAGGCGGATGGGTCTTTGCGGATCGACCTGCACGTTGCCCGCGCCAACCCGATCCACACGTTGCTCGCTGGCGACGAGGGCTGCCCGGCCCTGCTGATGTGCACCGGGCCGGACGCCTATGTCTCGCCGGACTGGTACGGCGTACCCAACGAGGTCACGACCTGGACCTACACCGCCGTGCATCTGACGGGGATGGCCCGACTGCTGCCGCAAAGCGCGAACCGCGCGCACGTCGACCGCATGGTGGCCTTCTTCGAAGAGAAGATGCCCGAGAAGGCGCCGTGGACGTCGGAGCGGATGGACCCGGCCCGGATCGCTGCGATGATGCAGGCGATCGTGTCGATCGAGATGCGGGTCGAGAACCTCGAGGCGCAACTCAAGCTGATCCAGCACAAGGACGAGACCCGCCATCGCGGCGTCATCGCCGGCCTTCGCGGCCAGCGCGACGGAGACTCCCATGCCATCGCCGACCTGATGCAGCAAACACTGGACGAGAGGACGGCGGCCTCACGGCGCGACTGAGCGCGTTCAGCCTGCCCTAGCCCGCGCCGCGGCCGCCCTGTAGGCGGCAATGCGCTCGCGGAGGCCAGGGCGCGCCGCCGAGCGGACGAGGCCGGCCATGTCGCGATCCCCCGCTGTGGCATCCTGCCGGACGTTGCCGAGCAGATCCGCCATGGCCGTCGTGCTCAGGTCCGCGGTGCTTTGCGCGAGCTGCGCGAGGATGGGCTCCCACGCCTCCCGCTCTTCGATATGGGTGAGAAGCCCGGCCGCCTTCGCCTCCGCATCGCCCACGGTCGCGTTCGCCAGTAAAATGCTCCTGGCCCGCTGCTCGCCGATGACGCTGCCGAGGCGGCGCGTCCCCAAAGCGATCCCGAAGCGATAGCCGGGGAAGCGGAACCGGCACCCCGGCGCGCCGACGCGCGTGCCGCACGCCGCCACGATGTCGGCGCCGGCGCCGTAGATCGCCCCTTGCGCGCAGGCGACGCTGACGAACGGTCCGCTCCAGAGAAGCTGTAGCACCTGCTCGATACGCACGAAGCGCAGCAAGAGATCGCCATCCGACAACCGATCGAGGCCGGCGAGATCGAACCCACCGCAGAAGTTCCTGCCGTTGCCGTCGATCACGATGAGGCGGGTGCCGTCTTCCGTGGCGGTCTGGAGTTGCGCTAGCAGGGCGTCGCATAGGCTGTCATCGAGCGCGTTCGCCTGCTCGGGCCGGTTCAGCGTGAGTCTCAGGCTGCTCGATCCATCCCGCGTCGCGACGACGGGATCGCTCATCGCGAGCCGGCCGTGCCCCGGCCGCTCGTCCAGCTTGCGACGACCTCGTCGGTGTGCTCGCCGAGGTTTGGCGGCGAACGATCGATCGTGAATTCGAAGCCGCTGATCGCGATGGGATAGCCGACCGTCTTGGTATGGGCGCCATTGGGCAGAGTCAGATCGTGCACCAACCCCATCGCGGCGACATGAGGGTCGGCCAGGATGTCGTCGAACCCGTTCACCGGGGCGCACGGGATGCCTTCCGCGTCGAGTTCGGCAAGCCAGTTGGCCCGGGGCCTGCGCGCGAAGATCGGCTGCACGATATCGAACAGCGCGCCTTGGTTGCGCGCCCGCAATTCCTGCGTGGTGAAGCGCGGATCGGCGAGCAGCTCTTCGGTGCCGACCACGGCGCAGAACTTGCGCCACAACTCCCCATTGCCCGCGGCGACGACGAAAGGCGCGTCCTGCGCGTCAAACCCGCGATAAGGCGCATTGCGCGGATGCGCCGACCCCAGCCGCTTGGGCCGTACGCCGGTGCCGAAATACTCGCTCGTCTGCAGGGCGGAGATGCCGAGCAGGCTGCCGAGCATCGAGCAGTCGATATAGGCGCCCTTGCCCGTGGTCTCGACCTGACGGAGCATGGCGGTGATGCTGTAGGCGGCGTAGAGCCCGGCCGCGAAATCGCCCACGGGAACGCCGCACTTCACCGGCGATCCGTCCGGCTCGCCGGTCACGCTCATGGTGCCGCTCATCGCCTGGACCGTCACGTCGAAGGCGCCCTTCTTGGCGTAGGGGCCGACCTGACCGTA
>CAXTFG010000151.1:0-5593 GCA_964243415.1 uncultured Beijerinckiaceae bacterium
CCGGTGTCGGCGACCTCGACGTTCCAGCGCAGCAGCTCGCCCCGGACCCGACGGGCCAGCTCGCGGTCGGGCGTCACCAAAGCTGCGGTGCGGCCCGGTGTTTCCAGCACCTTGCGCAGGGCGATCGCGAGGCACAGCGCCTCCTCGCGCTCGTCGGCGGCCTCCACCAGTGTGACCCCGGCGAGCGCAGCCGCGAGATCGGTTTTGGGCACGCCCTTGAGCCAGCTAGGCCAGCTCTCGGTGGTATCGGCCGGTCGTAGCGCTTCCGCGACGAACCGCACGCGTCTTGCCGCGACCGGGTCGGGGCTCCCCAGAACGCGGACCTCGGCGCGGGCGATCTTCAACACCTTGAGCAGCCGTGCCAACGCGACCTGCGGGTGGCCGAAGCTCGGTTCTTGCCCGGCTTCGAGCCGACCGGAGACGATGGTCCAGGCCGCTTCGTCGAGCTCTTGGTCGAGTCCCGGCAGAACGACGGCGCCCTGCGGCGAATGGGCGATGGCGGCGAGAAGATGCGCTGTCGCCCGATTGGTCCCGGTCGAGCCGATGGCCACGACCGGCCCGAAGACACTATCCTCGGCGAGCGCGCGCGCCTGTGCCTCGATGAGCGCCTTCTGCCGCGCCGACTTGTCGACGAGGCCGTGGGCGGACAGCATCTGCGGCCACTCCGTCGTCGCGATCGACAGAAAGGTGGTGGTGATGCGCCAATAATCGTCGAACGCGGCCATGCGCAATTCGTCGAGCGCCCGCCACTCCACGCCCTCGATGGCGAGTTCGTCGATGAGCCGGGCGAGATCGCCGGCGAGCGCGAATGCGTCCGCGCTCGACGTCGCGACGCGGAACGCCTCGCCCTCGTCGATCATGATTGCCCCGGCCTCGTCGATGGTGCGGAGCGCGCCGCCGACCGCTTGCGCCCATTTACGAATCAGCGTCGCCAGCTGAAGCCGCCGCCAGATCGAGCTCGCCGCCGGCGGCAACGGCAGGCCCGACATGTCCGGATCGAGCTCGGCGAAGATCAGCTCCGGCTCGGTTGCATCGAGAGCACCGAGCGGGAGGATGCGCGGCAGCACCACCGACGTCGTACCCGCATGGGCTCGGAAGCTCTCGGCGAGCGCGCGGGCGGCGCGGCGCGTCGGCACGAAGATGCGAGCATCGGCGAGCCAGAACGGATCGGCTCGATCGGTTTCGCTCGCCACGACGTCCCCCGCGAGGAACGCTCGAACGAAGGTATCGAGGAAGGGACAAGCCGGCGAGATCGTCCAGACGTTGGGCGCGCGCATGCCGTCGTGGTCGCGAAATCGTGGACGGCGGTCAAGCGCGATCGGCATCGGCAACCCGCTAGGCGCCACAAAGCCTTGGATCATGGGCACGCCGCCCTACCTTGGCTCGAACGGGGATTGGCTCGACCGAGGAGAGGCAGCCGGGATGAGCAAGCTGATCGTCATGTACCAGAAGCCGTCCGATCCCGGTCATTTCGCGGCTTATTTTCGCGAGACCCACATGCCGCTCGTGCAAAAAATGCCGGGGCTCCGCAGCTCGGTCTATGGACCGACGTCGAACCTCGACGGGAGCGACAGCGCTCTCTTTTGGATGTTCGTCGGGACCTTCGACAGTCGCGAGGCGATCACGCAGGCTCTCGGCTCGCCCCAGGGTCAAGCCACGATCGCCGACATCCCGAACTACGCTTCAATCGCGCCGACGATCCTGTACCTCGACGATGCGAGATCCTGATGGAACCCATGAAGCCGATGGCGCCGATGAAGCCGATGGAACCGATGACCTTCGAGCAGTGGTGTCCCAAGCAGCTTGGGCACCCGTCGTCGTCCGGCGGTCAGAACGGGATCCGCTACGCTTTCTTTCCCGAGGCGCGCCGCCTGTTGATCGAACGCGCCGGCGAACTCACGACCTATGACAGCGGCGATCACCGCATCGGCGGCGTGTCCTCGCAACAGCAGAGCGGAGGAGAACCGTCGCTGACGTTCTCGAGCCAGCATGGCTCAGTGCGCTTGGACGAACTGCGGATCGAGGGCGAGGCGTCCTCGTCCGAGCCAAGGAGCGGCGCGTCTGCCGCAGCGCCTCATCGGCGTTCCCATGAGCACGAGCCGGATCGGCTGCGGGTCGACGAACGGATCGTCTTCAGCGAGGAAGGCCTTTCGGCGAGCACCGTCAAGCTCGTCGTCAAGGGTGAGATGGACCTCGACATGATCGAAGCCGTCGAGGAGTTCCTGCGACGCCAGAAGCGTCGGTTGTCACGACCGCAGAGCTGATGAACGGATGATTGGTCTCATCTCAGATGGAGCGGCAGGGTGACAAGCCCACGCAGGCCGCTCGACTGCCGCCACCGCAGTACCTTCTGAGGCACCGCCAGCCGCATGTTGGGGAAGCGCTTGAGCAACGCTTCGAGGGCAACCCGCGTCTCGAGCCGCCCGAGCGCCGCGCCAAGGCAATAGTGCAGGCCGGCGCCGAACGACAGGTGCCGCCCCGTCGTGCGGGTGACGTCGAGCCGGTCTGCATCGGGAAAAGCGCTCTCGTCGCGATTGGCGGACGCGTGCAGCGCCATCACCATCTCGCCCGTGCGGACTGTGACGCCGGCGATCACTACATCTTCCTTGGCGAAACGCATGGTGCCGTACTCTACGGGGCTCGTGAAACGCAGCAGCTCCTCGACCGCGCCGTCCATCAGCTCCGGTCGGGCGTGAAGGACGGCGAGCTGGTCGGGATTGTCCAGCAACGCGAGGACGCCGTTGCCGATGAGATTGACCGAGGTCTCGTGCCCGGCGAACAGGAGCAGGAAGATCATCGCGACGAGTTCGTCGCGACTCATCGTGTCGCCCGCATATTCGGCTTGGACGAGGCGGGTGATCAGACGGTCGTCCGGTTCGCGGCGCTTGAGCTCGATGAGGCGCTCGAAGAAGCGAACCAGCCTCGGCATCGCAGGGGCCCACCGGAGAGCCCGGCGCAGGGGCTGATCGTTGACCTCGATGAGACGCACGATCTGGTGATGGAACGAGAGCCGCCACTGTTCCGGTATGCCGAGCATTTCCGAAATCACCTGCAGCGGGAGCGGCAGCGCGAAATCCGAGATCAGATCGACAGTGTCCCCTCGACGGCCGAGTTCGTCGAGCGTGGCATCGACGATGGTGCTGATCGAGCTTTCCATGTCTTCGACGATGCGCGGCGTGAAAGCTTTGGCCACCAGCTTGCGTAACCGCTCATGCGCGGGGTCGTCGACGCAGATCATCGAATCGCCGACGAGCTTGATCAGCTTGGGCGCAAGACGGCCGCCGAAGCCGAACAACGGCGGCGTCTTCGAGAATCGCGGATCGGCCGAAAACCGTGCGTCCTTAAGGACCTTGGCGACATCATCGTAGCGGGTGACCACCCAGCCCGTTCCGCGCGTCGGGATCTTCGCGCGGATAACGGGCGAAAACCGCCTGAGCCGGGCGTAATAGGCGAACGGATCGCCATGGCGAGCCGGACGCCACGGCATGGCTTTGGGGCCGTTCATCTTCGGCAAGAGCAGGTCCTGGGTTTGATAGCGGAGGTCAAAAGCCGAGCGAGAAGCCGGTCGAACCCTCGTTAACTGATACGTCGTCAACCAGGCCGCCCGCGCTCAGGTCTCGCGCGCTCAGGTCTCGGGCGACCGCATTCCCGTTCACGAGATTGCGGTAGCGCGCCAGCGCCAGTAGGGGGAAAAACTTGGGATAACCGTCGTAGCGAAGATAGAAGACGCGCGGGAAACCGGTTCCGGTGTGGACGTCCTCGGCCCAAAATCCATTGTCACTTTGTTCGTCCCGCAGATAGGCGACGCCGCGACGGACCGAAGAGCTGTCGACTTCGCCGGCCGCCATCAGGCCGAGAAGCGCCCAGGCGGTCTGTGACGCGGCGCTCGGCGCCGGCTTGAAGCCGTCGTAATCCCGGCCGTAGCCGTAATCGTCCTCGCCCCAGCCGCCGTCGGCGTTCTGCGTCGAGGCGAGCCAAGCCACGGCGCGGCGGATCGCCGGATGGCACGGCCCGACGCCGACCGTCACGAGCGCGCTCAGTACCGACCATGTACCGTAAACGTAGTTGATCCCCCACCGGCCAAACCAGCTTCCCTCGGCATGCTGTTCGCCCAGCATGTAAGCGATTGCCCGGCGGAGAGCGGCGTTCCGCTCCGGCCGTTCGCCCAGCTGGCCGAGCATCGACACACACCGGGCGGTGACGTCGACCGTCGGCGGATCGAGCAGGGCCCCGTGATCGGCGAAGGGGATGTAGTTCAGGTAATATGACGTGTTATCGACGTCGTAGGAGGCCCAGCCGCCGTTCGCGCTTTGCATGCCGAGCACCCATTCGTGGGCTCGCGAGATCGCCTCGTCGAAGCGGCGACTGCCGGTCTCGCGGCGCGCCCGGTCCAAGGCCATGACGATGACGGCCGTATCGTCGAGGTCGGGATAGTGCGGATTGCTGTACATGAACGTCCAGCCGCCCGGACGCAGGTTCGGACGCTGGTAAGCCCAGTCGCCTTTGAAATCGAGGTACTGCTGCGGCAGCAGCCAGTCGAGCGCGCGCCCGACTGCAGGCTTGGTGGTGGCCCATGTCTCGGCGTCCCCGGCGGCTCCGGCTTCCATGAGCGCGTGCACCGACAGCACCGTATCCCAGACGGGCGACAGACAGGGCTGACAGAAGGCTTCGTCACCCTCGTGCGAGACGAGCTTCTCGAAAGCCGCGCGCGCCGCCAGCATATCCGGCTGGTTTTCCGGCTCGCCGATGACCTTGAACATGACGAGCGTGTAGGCGATCGACGGGAAGATCGCGCCGAAACCGTTTTCGCCGTTGAGCCGCTCGCGGACGAAGCCGACCGCCTTGGCTACGGCGCGTGCTCTGGTCCGTTTCGGGAACATCGGCTCGAGCGCGCGAAGCATCTTGTCGAGCGTGGCGAAGATCGTGCCCCAGAGCCCCTGCTGGTTGTCGGCGTGTGGCCAGTGCCTCACCTGAGACGGAGGCACCACGAAGAGCTCATCGAGCGTCACGCCGCGCGGGTTGGCGGCGCGCGGCTTCAGGGCCATCAGCACCATCAACGGCACCAGCGTGTCGCGTGCCCAGAACGAAATCTTGAAAAGATGGAAGGGAAACCAGTACGGCGCGTGCATCAACTCGACAGGCATGACCGGCACGGCGCGCCACGGCACGATGCCGAACAGCGCCAGGGTAATCCGGGTGAACACGTTGACGTTCACTGCGCCGCCGGCAGCGAGAATGGCTTGGCGAGCGCGCACCATATGCGGCTCGTCGATGGAATCGCCGGCCGCCTTCAAGGCGAAATAGCATTTCACGCTCGCCGAAACGCTGGCCGCGCCGTTGATCAACATCGGCCAACCGCCATGCGGCTCCTGCCGGCGACGGAGATAGTTGGCGTGCTTGTGCTCTTCCTCGAGATCGACCTCGCCGAGGAAGTGCTTGATCAGGACGTACTCGGCCGGGATCGCGGCGTCGGCTTCGAGCTCGAAGAGATAATGTCCGTCTGGACGCTGCCGGCGCAGCAGGGCGGTCGTCGCCCGCGCGATCGCGGGGCCGATCCCTTCGGGTGATGCTGGCGCGTCCTCGAGGATCTCGG
>CAXTFG010000151.1:5603-6881 GCA_964243415.1 uncultured Beijerinckiaceae bacterium
CGAACGCGGATGACGTCATTGGATCGAATGTCTCACAAGCTCAAAAGCGGCAACACGAAGGCAACGTCAAGCTTTGGCTTGCCCATTCGACACGTCGCGTACGGCTTCGCCGCTGATGCCGCAAGAGTTTCAGCGCTTGCTGAGGTGCACGGTCGGCAACTGGCCATCCCAAACGGACGACCAGATGAGCCCGTGTTCGACGCCACGGGGGGGCGGTGGAAAGGGCGCAGCCGCCAGGAACGCTCGCATCGCGAGGTCGTCGACATCGGGGTAGCCGCTTTTCTGGCACCATTCCCGAACCGTCACGCGGCCCGACTCGTCGACGTGGAAACAGATCGCCACATGGCCGCCGGCCTGCCAATGCGCCGTGCGCGGCAGCTGCACGACCTTGGCCTCCAGCATGCCTTCGACGATGGCCAGCCAGCGCACGTCCTCGGTGCCGCCATAGACTTTCGTCTTCGGTGTGGGCTTGCTGAAGCTCAGATCCGGTAACGCCGAGCTTCCTGCGAGGCTCGCCATCACATCCGCCGCCTTGTCCTTGCGCTTCGGCGCGGCCTTCGCCGCCTTGGTCTTGGCTTCCTTGGCGACCTTCTCCTTGGCCTTGTCGAGCGCTTCCGCGTCGGGCTTCGCCTTGTCTTCTTCCTTGGCGGCCGTGTCCTCCTTGGCTTGGGGCGGTGCGGCCTCCTTCGGCTGCGCGACTTGCGGCTTCGGCGTCGGCTGTCCCTCGGACGGCGGCTGCGCCGCCTTTGGGACGGACGTTTTCGGCTGGGTCTTTTCGGTCTTCAGCAAATCCTCGTTGGGCGCGCGCGGCGCACTGAGCGCGGGTCTCAGATCCTCCTTGGGCTTCGGCGGCTCCGGCGGCTTTTTCTCCGGCGGCGGCTTGGGCGCCTCGGGCTTGGGCGGCGGCTCAACGACGATTTCGACGGGCGTTTCTTCCGCGCTGGCGACCTGGAGCGTCTCGTGTCTATCGCGCCAGAGGAAGGCGGCGATGAGTGCGGCGTGGATGAGCAGCGCAAGGACGAGAAGAGCATAGAACCGGCCACGCGCGAAAAGAGCCGGCCTTGGCAGCCCGTCGACGAAGCGCTCGTCGGCGACAGCGCCGAACTCGACGCCAACACCGGATTCCGGAGCGGCAGCGACTCCGACCCAAAGGTCGTCGCCGTCGAGCCGAGACGTTTGGAAGGCCTCACGCGCCATGTGAGAACGGCACGACACCGCCTCGCGCTAGGATTGGAGCACCTTCCAGCGGGTTTCCAGCATGTCGATACGCTGCTCGTC
>CAXTFG010000152.1:0-6871 GCA_964243415.1 uncultured Beijerinckiaceae bacterium
CGTAGAGGAACGCGATCGAGAGCATGTGGAAGGGGTTGTAGAAGAGGTTGCCGTAACGCAGCGAGAAAGCCGCCGTCCAATCAAGGTGCGGGAAGATGCCGAAGGGGACGGCCTCACCCCAGCTGCCCATCAGCAGCGGACGAATGAAGCCGAGGACCAGGAACAACCAGATCGCCGAGAGAAACGCCCAGCCGGCATGATTGCCCATGCCGAGCACCCTGGCGCGACGAAAGATACGCGCGCACCACAGCAGCACGGACGCGGTCAGGAAGAAGCCGGCGATCTGCCACCACCCGCCCTGCTGGAGCGGGCAGATGATGCACAAGCCCATGGAGGGCGGCGGCGGCTCGAGCGCGAGCCAGGGCAGCTGACGGACGAACTGGATCGGGCTCCAGTTCACCGAGGCCCACATATTGAGGCCGATGATCTCGAAGGCGAGCACCCCGAAGATGAGCGACGTGATGCCGAAGAAGCCGAGATAGATGGGGCCGACCTGGGCGTCGCCGATGATGCCCGCCCAGTAGTTGAAGGAGGGCGTACCGATGCGCTCGCGGTTGCCCACGCCCGGCAAGGGGATACCGGGATAGAGCGGCCCGCGGACCTGGACCTGCGTGAAGATGTTCTGATACTCGGCCATGCTGCGCCCCCTCAGCGCCAGATCGGTAGGTTAAGCCACCAGGACCACCATTCCGGCCAACCGCGTGTCCAGAACGGGCCGCTGATCAGGATGCAGACGGCGCTCCAGAACCCGGCGCTGAGCGCCAGGAACAGCCCAAGACGATGGATGCCCAACGTCCCGATCGACCACCCGATATAGTCGCGGAAGACGGTGTTCTCGTGCTCCGGCGTCTTAACCGGCTGCCCCTTTTGCGGATTGACGGAGGACAGGACCAGAGACCCGTGCAGCGACAAGGCGAGCGTGGTCGCAAAGAAGAACGAGACACCGAGCATGTGCGCGGGGTTGTAATGAAAGTGGAGGTATTGGTAGCCGGTGTTCGACACCCAATCGAGATGGGAGAGAATGCCGTAGGGAAAGCCGAAACCCCACGCGCCGAGCAGCAACGGCCGGACGACTTCGAGCACCACATAGGCACCGATGGCGACCGAGAAAGCGACAGGCACGTGGAGCCCGATGCCGAGCTTGCGGCAGATCTCGACTTCCCGCAGCGCCCATGAGACGAAAGCGCCGATGGCGCAAATGGTGATCAGCTGCCAGAGCCCGCCCTCCTTGAGCGGCGCGAAAGCGAGGCCGTACCGGATGTCAGGCGGCGCGATGTTGATCTGCCAGATGTTCCAGGTCGGCCCCAGCGCCGCGCCGTAGACGATGAGCGCTGTGCCGAGAAAGCTGAAGAGGATCGTCGTGACGCCGAAGAAGCCGACGTAGAAAGGGCCTGCCCAGAAATCGAAGAGATTGCCACCGACGAGCGTGCCGCCGGGAACACGATACTTGCGCTCGAAACTGAGCATGGCCATGCATGGTTCTCCGCAAACAATTAGAGCCTACGCCGGCCCCGCATCGGTCGAGAGCGCCCCGGCTCGGGCCGGAGCGCTAGTATCAGGCGGTTCGTCGATTCAGCGAGTCCCCGGCGGCGCGGCCTGGCTAGCCGCCGCAGCCTGTTTGGCGTGCGATCCCTCGAGCCAGTTGAAACGATCCGTCGACAACAAGATGAAGTGGATCAGCAAAGCGAGGCCGAACAGGAAGGTGAACAGGGCGATCAGCGTCCTGCGCGGATCGAATAACAGCCAAACGCGCCACATGACGTTTTCTCCTTCGGGCTAGGCGAGAGCGGTGAAGACGGTGTGGAGCAGGTCCATCGACGTCTTGTAGCCGTTGGGGCCCGGGATCCAGGGACGCCACAGCCAGACGAGGATGTGCGCCACGATCGCGATCGCCGTGAACACGATGAAGCTCGTGACGAAGATCGAGTGGAACTCGCGCGCTTCAGGCTCCGTCATGCCTGAAATCGAAACGTCGCGGCCTTGTACCTCCGCCATACACTTCCCCATCGTTGGGCTCCAAAGGAGCCTTGATCATCCTGCGCCGTCTTCGTCTCAGCCGACGAAAGCGAGTTGCGCGATCGTTCCCGAGGCCTCCCAGGCCTCGATGAGGATCGAGCGATGTGCGCGCTGCCAGAAGGTCGGCCGCAGCCGAGCGACGGTCCCGCCAACCAAGTGAAAGACGAACGACAAAGAGAAGATGAAGCGGAACTGCAGGCTGTTCCGGAGGCGGGCGTCTCTCGCGAAATCATTGCGTCTGACCATGAAAGCGAACTCCGCAAGGCGATGGAAATGTCTTGTGTCAGACTAAACTGACAATCAGCGCTGTCAATTGTAACTTACGATAGGTCCGGTCGCTTTTGGTTTGAAGTCGAATGATCGAAGCGGACTTGAAGCCACCTTGTCCAAACCGCTTCGGACCGAGTTGTCCGCATCTCCGCTGCCCCATCGCTAGGCTCCTGCCAGGACCGGGGCGCCGGTCGGGGCGCGCGCCGAAGGCGAAGCGCTGACGATCCTTCCCTCTCCCTCCGGCAGAGCCCTCACCAGCGCCTGCGCTAGAACGGCGGCCGCATCGCGGGCACCCGGCACGGCGCGGAGCATCGGCTGCGGCACCGCGAAGCGCCATGGCCGGGCATGCGGCCAGATCAGGAGGTAGGCGAGTTTGCCGCCGTCGAGCGTGAGCGGGATATCGCCTGTGCCATCGGGGTAGAGCCGGAGATCGGCGGACATGATCTTTGTCAACGGCAAGGTGAGCGCGATGGGCAGCGCCACGCCGATCTGGAGGATCACGCGGTGGTCGGTGACGGTATAGCGGGTCGTGACGGCCAGGCACCAAGCCGCGGCGTAGGCGAGGCAAGTCAAGCCGAGGGCGGCGACGGCGACCCACCCCGTCACCGCAAAGGCCCGCGCCGCTCCCAGGTGCTCGGCGTAGGCGGAAGCGATGTTCAGCGCGGCGACTGCGCCGAAGTAAAGGGCGATCGCGCGAACGTGGAACAGCCGCGCGGTCAGCCCGACAACGCAAGGACGGCCCTGCCACAGCACTCTTTCAGCAGGACCGACATGCTCGCTGCCTTCCGGCAGGAATAGCGCGCGCTTCATGGCATCGACCTCCGCCGACCCTCAGCTCGCATGTACTCGGGCCTAGCATAGAGGTGACCGCCGCAGAAATAAGCCGCGATGCGATCCTCCTCGCGCTTCGTCACCTCGTCGATCGCTTTGATGACAGGCACGCCCGCAAACTGCGCCGCGGTTATGGAAGCGACCTTGACCACGTTCTGGCGCGCCCGCACCCGAGCCATGGCCATCGGGAGCAATCGAGTACCCGCTCCGATGTCGACCTCGAGATAGCGGATGATCGATTCCGCTTCATCGATCCAGATATCGACGACCTTGCCGGCGACGGCCCCGTCGCACCCGATCACTTCCATGCCGGCGGGATTGGGACCATCCGGCGCGACGCTGTGAGCAAGCGCCTTGCGCAACGGCATGATGATGGCCTGATTGCTCATGCCGCGCTCGGGGACGTCCGCGCGGTCGGCGTAGGACGCCGGGCCGACACCGCCGAGCATCGGATCGCCGACGGGATCGAAGGGAGCACCGGGCCATCGCGCCGAGGCAACCACGGGCGCATCGACACGGTCGTGGCTATACTCGGGAGCGGTGAACACGGTGCCGTCGTGGCTGGTGAAGACTTTCGGCGGCGGCACGCCGGGGAAACCGCGTACGGTCAACCTGCCGTTCTCAGCACGCTCCGTCTCGAGCGGATACCCCTCGCGCTTGTTTTCGCGATGGAGATAGAAAACCAAGCCGGCGAAAAACAGCCAGAAGGCGTAGAGCACTAGCTGCGCCAGATCGACATAACCCGTGAACGCGTGCGTCATGCCGGCTCCTCTTGCGACTCCGATCGTCGAGCAGAACAGCATCAGTGTCAACGTAAGTTGACGTAAGTTAAATAGGACAATCGACAGAGCCCGGTCGGGCCGGCTCTGGCGCGCAGCTCTTCGACAATCTCGGAGTGTCGACCATGACTGGAACTGATTGGCGAACGATGGACCCCCTGACGCGCACGGCGGCCTATGACAATTCGGCCGCCGTCCCCAACAGCGGGCAGCGGCTTGAACGTTGGCGGGAACTCAGCGGGTCAGTGCGCGCGCGCGACGATGCGGCGTTGGACGTGGCGTACGGCCCGCTGCCGCGCAATGGGCTCGACATCTTTTCCGCCAAGGCTCCGGATGCCCCGCTGCTCGTCTTCATCCACGGAGGGTACTGGCAGCGCAACCGTAAGGACGACTTCGCCTGCATGGCGTCTGGCCCCTTGGCCCACGGCCTGTCCGTCGCGCTCGTCGGCTACACGCTGGCACCCGACGCGTCCCTGGCTGAAATCGCCGCCGAGATCCGCAGGGCGATCGATTTTCTCCGTGCTCGAGACGAGGCCGCCGGGACCAGCCGCAGGATGATCGTCGCGGGTTGGTCGGCTGGCGGCCACCTCGCCGCTCTTGCTTCACGATGGCCGGGGGTCAACGCGACGCTGGCGATCAGCGGCATTTTCGATCTCGAGCCGCTCCGTGGCACGGAGATCGATGATAAACTTCGCTTGACGACCGCGGAAATCGATCGGCTTTCGCCGATTCGGCAGCTGCCTGCGCCGGATGAAACGGAAGTTGGACCGCTGGTCATCGCCTTCGGCGCGGACGAGTTGCCCGAACTCCAGCGCCAGTCGCGCGACTATCAGACGGCGTGCGCCGAAGCCGGGCTCGACGCGGTCGTTCTGCCTGTCGCGGCCGCGAACCACTTCTCGGTTCTGGACGGTTTGATCGAGCCCGCCGGTGTTTTGACGAGGGCGGTCGTCGACCTTGCCGCGCGCCTCCCGCCAGGGGAGCAACGCGCGTTGGCTTGAAACGGAAAGAGCCCGAGCGCGAGCTCAAGCCCTTCGAGCGATGCTCGATAATCAGCCCGCGATGAACGGGCCCGCCGCCGCCAGCACCTCGAACTTGTTCTTGGCGGGATCGAGGGGCCCGTCGAAACCAAGCAGCCCGCGCACCCGGCGGACTTCGGCCGCATGCCGCGCTTCGACCGAGTGGATCCGCAGGGCTACCGTCAGGGTCGGTGTCCCGAGAAGGTTTGGGGCCTGGCCCTTGTAGGCGGCAACACCGAGATCCTCGAAGGTGCTCGACACGGCCGCGAAAGTCGCGAAGTTCGAGAACACGTCGGGATACTGCCCGCGCCCCGTGAAGTCGAAGCGGGGACTGGCGATCGCCGCCGGTCCAAGCGCGCCTTGCAGCGTGCGGACGTGCTCGACCTCGTGCTTGCGGATCTGCGCGAACACCGCCCGGTATCGGCGCGGGATGAGGCCCGGCGTCGACAGCCCGACCGTGTAGTATTGCGATTCGAGATACTCGAGCGTCAGCGCGAAGTTGAGAATGTCGCTGAGCGCCGACGGAACGCCCTGACCGAGAGCCTCGGTCGCGGCAACGGCAAGAACGGCCGGTGCCGTCGCCGCGGCGCCGAGCTTGGCGGCAGCGCCGGCGAAAAGACCGCGCCGCGACAGGCGCTGGCGAATGTCGGGATCGATCGAGTCGATCAGGGTCTCGTCGTTGGACGATGACGAAGCTTGAAGTGAATCGAGCATGTTCATCTCCTACGCGAGCTGGGTTGCGCTGAGCGGCGTCGCCACATACGGCGCCGCCACGGGAAGGACCTGCGAGGGTAAGCGCGCCGGCTCGAGGCCGGCGCGGTTCACGAGATCGTCTCCGGCGAAGTAGCTGCTGTAGGGATGGATCATGTCCCGGATCAGCGCGGCATGACGAGCCTCGACCGACACGATCGAACCGGCGATGGTGAGGAACAGGGCATTGCTCAGGAGCTGGCCGGCGCCGTTGTACGCGGATACCCCCAGATCCTCGAACGCCCGAGCGGTCCCGAGGACGCTGGCGCGACTGTTGAAGTTTACGCGCGAGAAGTTCGGCGTCAAAGGCGGGATCGCGAGGATGGTCAGCGTCGTCCGGAACAGGTCGCGGTGGGCGATCTCATGATTACGAATGCCCGTCAGCACCTGCGCCTCGTAGGCACTCATGCCGGCATAAGGCGTGGCCAGTACCTGCGTGTAGAAGGCCGCCTCGAGCTGCTCCAGCGCATAGGCATAGTTAAGCACGCCGAAATCGCCTGACCCGACATCCACCGCGGCTTGCGCGAAAGCCTGCGGCAGCTTCAGACCATCGACATCGACGCCAAAGGCGGCGGCCGATGCCGCTGCGGCGGCGGCATATTTCATCATCGATCGGCGATCGCTTCGGCGATCTCCCGGTTGGTTTCCCGTCATCATCGCAAACTCCCGTCTGCTTCCTCAGCAGATGTTCAAGAAGCGTTACCGCCACCTCGACGCAATGGAATTTGCAATCACGAAAATATAACAAAATACAAAGTTAATACTTGGCCGACCGTACGCTGTTGGCAAAGCTCAGGGTTCGTCGCGTGTCAGGATAGCCACACGATCCGACTTTCTGCTTGGCGCGCGAGCTGGCCCGCGTTCAGGCGCTTCAGGCAACGTTATCGGTTCAGTTGCGCCGCTTGCCGTGGTCTTCGAGATAGAGCGAGGCGACTTGGCGGTCGGAGTCGCTCGCAGCCGTCATGGCTTGGCTGTAGAGGTCCAAGATCCAGCCGTCCTTCGCCTTGTCCGTGACGCCGTCGCGGGCGAGCGACAGCCACATCAGGCCTTTCGCCCGCTGCGGCGGCATGGTGTCGTAACCATTGAACAACATCTGGCCGAGCAGGGCCTGAGAGGAGATGTGTCCCTTGTCGGCAGCAAGGTAGAGCCAGCGTGCGGCCTGCCGGACGTCCTTGCCGACGCCGTTCCCATCGAGGAACATGCGCGCGA
>CAXTFG010000153.1:0-6853 GCA_964243415.1 uncultured Beijerinckiaceae bacterium
CGATCTGGTGCGCCGGCGCCGTATATCGGCGGCGGCAAGCGCGAGGCAACCTAGTTGGATTCGTATGTCCGCTTTCTGGATCTGAGGTCGCTGCTCGAAATGTCCTGAATGGTGAAGGTTTTCGGATGCCGGCCGGCGACGATCGCGAGGCTTGGTGAGGGCCGGCGTCCGAAAGCCGCCAAGCACGGACCCGCGGCCGTTGCGCGCCGGGCTATGGGGATTTGAGGATTGCGCTGTGTCTTCGGAGGGTGCGCTCCGGCGCGCGCGTGACGTCTCCACGGGGCGATGAGCGGCGATCCCACGCTCGAAGACAGGCTGATGCAGCCGCCGGATGCTTGGTGACGGGTCTCGCGGGGCGAAGGGCGTGCGCGTGCCCGATGGCCGAAGCGGCGCAGCTTTGGCGTGCGATCGCATCAAGTCGTGCGGGATCACGACGCCATCATCCCGGAGCAAGCCAGACGACATTGCGCCGCTCGCAGTATTTCTGGCGTCCGCTGACTCTGGCTGGATGACCGGCGAGAGCTTGGTCGCGTCAGGCGGCGTACGGTGAGGCAAAGCCTTGATCCGATCGCGCGAAAAACTACCGCTGCATTACGGGAGTCGCGATACAGCGAAAGGACGCGCAGAACGGAACCCCATTCCGTCGGCGACTGATACAAGCCGCAGGCACCTAGGAATGCAATTTGTCCGGTGGCCAACCAACGAACGCGGACCTGGCGATCTCCCGCAGCGTGCGGCGCGACACGCCGGCCGCCGCCTGGACCGCCAGCCCCATGAAGACCAGGTTCATGAACTTCGCGAGCTTGGCCGGATCAGCGCCGGGTCCGAGGTCGCCGTCCGCCTTACCCTGCACGAAGCGCGTCTGCAGTACCTTCTCCAGGTGGCCCCGTTGCTCGGCGAGCGCCGCCGGCACGTCTTCGTTGCCCTTGCCGGTCGACAAGCCCGCTTGAATCAGGAGGCAACCCAGCGGCTCCTCGGACGAAACAAGCCAGTCGATGCCGCCGAACAGCATCCGTTCCGCCGCTGCGAGCGCAGTCGGCGCCCCCGCGATCGCCCGAACGAAACTTTCGCGCCGGTCGAAATATCGCTTGATGACAGCATCGAAAAGGCCGCGCTTGCTGCCGAAGGCGGCGTAGATGCTCGGTGAGTTAAGCCCCATCGCGACTGACAGGTCACTAATGGCGGCGCCCTCGTAGCCGACGCGCCAGAACACCTCCATCGCCTTGTCGAGTACGATTCCTTCGTCGAACGCACGGGGCCGCGCCATCGCTTGTCGCTCCGAATTATTTTCTGCTCGTTACATAATGCCCTTGACCTTCGACGTCCAGCCTTTATATTGTGCCGATCGTTACATAACTAGGATCCTACCATGCTGGACATTCTCTCGACCAACGATGCCATCTTCCCGACCCTCGACGAGACCGCGCCCGCGCTCGAAGCTTTCGCCGATCGTCGCGGTCGGCCAGGCAGGGATCCGATCTTCTTTATTGAGACGCTGATGGAAGGCCGTGGCGCCTACGAGTCCGTCTTCGAGGACGCGACCCCGTTCCTGCGGCGCTGACGTATCAGCAGCGCGCTGCGAGAGCCCCGCCAACGCCAACGTGCTCGACACCAGCCGAGCGCCCGCCAACGACGGCGCTTTCCCGCTCGTCGCAAGAATCAAATTACGGCCGTACGTGATCCGGAGAACGTGACATGGGCGACGCCCTCGCGATCCATTCGAAAGCCCTGTCACCGCCTCTGGCGCCGATTGACGCGCGTGATCGCGGCACGTCCTCGCTCGAGGGCGATGATTCCGCGAAAACCTCGACCGCGCTGACGCCCAAGACGATGGCCTTTGCCGCGTCGGGCATCGCTTTGGCGGCGGCTGCCGCCGGGCTGGCGATGGTGCTGACGCACAGCAAGGTTGAGACGCCCGTCGCCGCAAAGCCAGTCGTCGTCCGGAGCCTGCTCGTCGCACCGGCCAAACCGAGCCGCGCGCGCTTCACCGGCGTCGTGCATGCCCGCTACGAAAGCAATCTCGGTTTCCGCGTCTCCGGCAAGGTTCTCGAGCGCCTAGTCGATTCCGGCGACCATGTCCGCGCCGGACAGCCTCTGCTGAAGCTCGACGAGACCGATCTAGCGCTAACCTTGCGCGCTGCGCACTCCGCGGTCGCTGCCGCCCAGGCGACGTCGACTCAAGCGACGTCGGACGAACGCCGGCGGCGGGTACTGGTGTCGGAGGGTTGGGTCTCGCGTCAGGCCTACGAGCAGAACAAGTCCGCTGCCGACTCCTCTGTGGCCCAGCTCGCGTCCGCGCTGTCACAGGAGCATCAGGCCGAGGATCAGCTCTCCTACGCCGTGCTCCGCGCCGACGCGGATGGCGTCATCATGAGCGTTCCGGGTGAGCCAGGCCAGGTCGTGGCCGCCGGCCAGGCGGTCGTGCAATTGGCGCATGACGGCTCGCGCGAAGCCGAGGTCTATCTGCCGGAGGGCGAGGAGCGCGCCGCGCGCGCGGCGGCGACGGCCGAGCTCTACACGAAGGTCGACACAAGCTATCAGGCGACGCTACGCGAGCTGTCGGCAATGGCTGATCCAGCGACGCGGACCTATCGCGCGCGCTACGTCCTCGATGGCGGCGGCAAGGACGCGCCGCTGGGCGCGACCGTCACCATCAGCCTGGCCGAGCCGCAGAAGCGTGTCTTCAGCGTGCCGGTCGGCGCGCTCTTCGACAATGGCAACGGCCCGGCGGTCTGGGTGATCGGTCCAACGTCGAGGGAGGTCAAACGAACGCCCGTCGCCGTGGCCTCCATTGGCGAGGAACAGGCCGAGGTGAAGGATGGTTTGAAGGGCGGCGAGGAGGTGGTTGCGCTCGGAGCGCAGTTGCTCCGCTCAGGCGAGAAGGTCGCCGTCGACACCGCCCCGCTCGACACGGCCGCACGATGAGCGGCTTCAACCTCTCGGCTTTCGCCGTCCGCGAACGCGCTATCACCCTCTTTCTGATCATCCTGATCGCCGCCGCCGGCACGTTCGCCTACCTGAGGCTCGGCCGCGCGGAAGATCCGTCGTTCTCCGTCAAGGTGATGACGGTGACGCTGATCTGGCCCGGCGCGACGGCCGACGAGCTTCAGCGCCAGGCCGGTGACCGGCTCGAGAAGCGGCTGCAGGAGCTGACCTTCTACGATCGGGTCGAGACAGAATCGCGTCCCGGCCAGGAGACGATGAAGGTCCATTTCAAGGACAATGTCCGCGCCGCTGCCCTGCAGGAGGAGTTCTACCAGACGCGGAAAAAACTCTCCGACGAGGCTGTCAACCTGCCGCACGGCGTCATCGGGCCGATCTTCAACGACGAATATTCCGACGTCTATTTCGCGCTCTACGCGCTGGCCGCACCGGATCTGCCGCATCGCCAGCTCGTCCTGCAGGCGGAAGACATCCGCGAGCGGCTGCTGCGCACGGCCGGCGTGCTGAAGGTCAACATCCTTGGCGAGCAGCCGCAGCAGATCTTCGTCGAGATCTCCTACAAGAAGCTTGCGACCCTCGGCATTACCGCGCGCAATGTCTTCGACGCGCTGGCGGGCCAGAACGACGTCACGCCGGCCGGCTTCGTAGACACCGCGGGACCGCGCGTCTACCTCAGGCTCGACGGGTCGATCGACAGCGTCGACGCGATCAACAACATCCCGATCACTGCGAACGGGCGCACGCTCAAGATCGGCGCCATCGCCGAGGTGCATCGCGGCTATGCCGACCCGCCGGCCTTTTTGATCCGGAACCAGGGCGTGCGCGCGCTCGTCCTCGGCGTGGTGATGAAGCCGGGCTTCAACGGTCTCAACCTCGGCAAATCGCTGGAGGTGGAGGACGCCAAGTTGCAGGCGGATCTTCCGCTCGGCGTCTCGCTCTCCAAGATCGTCGATCAGGCCAACGTCATCTCGGACGCCATCCGCGAGTTCATGACGAAGTTCTTCACCGCGCTCACCGTCGTCATCGTGGTGAGCCTGCTGTCGCTCGGCTGGCGGGTCGGCATCGTCGTCGCCTCCGCGATCCCGCTGACGCTCTGCGCCGTGTTCGTGATCATGATGCTGACGGGCCGCGATTTCGATCGCATCACGCTCGGCGCGCTGATCATCTCGCTCGGCCTGCTCGTCGATGACGCTATCATCGCGATCGAGATGATGGTCGTGAAGATGGAGGAGGGCCTCGACAGGATCGCCGCCGCCACCTTCGCCTGGCATTCGACCGCGGCGCCGATGCTGACCGGCACGCTCGTCACGATCGCCGGCTTCATGCCCGTCGGCTTCGCCGCGTCGACAGCCGGAGAATATGCCGGCAACATCTTCTGGGTTGTCGGCTTCTCGCTCATCACGTCGTGGTTCGTCGCCGTCTTCTTCATCCCTTATCTAGGCGTGAAGATGCTGCCCGAAATCAAGAAGGTCGAGGGTGGCCACCAGGCGATCTACGGCACCAAGATGTACCAGCGCCTGCGCAGCGTAGTGCGCGTTTGCGTCGATCACAAATGGATCGTCGCGGGGCTCGTCGTCGGCGTCTTCGCGCTCGCCGTCGTCGGCATGGGCTCGGTTACCAAGCAGTTCTTTCCCAATTCCGACCGCCACGAGGTGATGATCGAGGTCAACATGCCGGACGGCAGCGCCATCGCGGCAACCGAGCGGCAGGTGGCGCAGATCGAAGCCGCGGTGCGCAAGGAGCCCGAGGCGAAGGTCGTGACGAGCTACGTCGGCCAGGGCGAGCCGCGATTCAACCTGTCGCTCGATCCGCTGCTGCCCGATCCCGCCTTCGCCAAGCTGGTGATCCAGACTGACAGCGCGGAGGCGCGCGACAGCCTGAAGGACAAGCTCCGCGCCCTGGTCGACACGGGCGCCTTCCCGGCGGCGCGGGTGCGTGTGATCCAGATCGTGTTCGGGCCGCCGGTCCGCTACCATGTCGCCTTCCGCGTGCTGGGGCCAAACCTCGACAAGATCCGCGGGTTCGCCGAGCAGGCGCGCGCGATCATGGCGGAGGATCCCGACATGTCCGACGTGCATCTCGACTATGGAGACAAGGTGCCGACGCTGCATCTCGTGCTCGACCAGGAGCGGCTGCGCCTCATCGGCCTCACACCGATGGACGCGGGCCAGCAGCTGCAGGTGCTGTTGCAAGGCACCAGCGCCACGCAGGTCCGCGAGAACCTGCGCAGCGTGGATGTGCTCGTGCGCAGCCCGGGCATCGACCGCCGCCAGATCCAAAACATCGACGACCTGACGCTCACCACGAAAAGCGGCGCCGCCGTGCCGGTGTCGCAGGTCGCCCATCTCGAGACACGGATGGAACAGCCCGTTCTCAAGCGCTACGACCGGCAGACCTACATCGCGGTCGAAGGCAACGTGCGCGATGGCATCCAGCCGCCTGACGTCACCGCGCGCATCCTGCCAACGCTGGATGGCCTGAAGGCGAGCTTCCCGGCCGGCTACAGCATCGACACGGGCGGGGACGTGGAGGAGGCCGCCAAGGCCAACATCGCCCTGGCGGCGATCTTCCCGGCAATGCTCATCGTCACGCTCACGATGCTGATGGCGCAGGTGCGCTCGTTTGCGACCATGTTCATGGTGTTCGCCACGGCGCCGCTGGGCCTCGTCGGCGCGGTGCCGGCCTTGCTGATCTTCCATCAGCCGTTCGGCTTCAACGCGATCCTGGGGCTGATCGGCCTGTCGGGTATCCTGATGCGCAACACTCTGATCCTGGTCGACCAGATCCAGCACGACAGGGCCGACGGCCTGAGCGACTACGACGCGATCATCGAGTCGACCGTGCGCCGCGCCCGGCCGGTCATCCTGACGGCCGTCGCCGCCATGCTGGCCTTCATTCCGCTGACCCACTCGGTGTTCTGGTCGGCACTCGCCTATGTGCTGATCGCTGGCGTCGGCGCCGGAACGCTGCTCACGCTCTTGTTCCTGCCGGCCCTCTACGCCTTGTGGTTTCGCGTCGAACGCCAGCCAGCCCAGACGCCACACGCCGCTACCGGGCTCGCGCCGGCCGGCGCCATGCGGGGGCCAGCGGTATGAGTCGGTCGCTACAACTAATCTAGCTGTGGCCGGTACGTCGGCGGAGTAGCATTCTCCGGCCCGTCGCTTTCGGTTGCGACAATCGGTGAATGTGCTGGGCGGTCGCCCAACAACAATCAATCCTTGAGGCAGGCACTAAGTATCGGTCAGCTATGTCTGCGTTTTAGGCTCTTTTGCAATACCTTGACTTGGCAGCAGAGCCGCTGGTCTTCTGCGGGAGCTGGCCGGAAGCCGAAAGACCGCCTATGGCCAAGCCGCGTGCCGAAACACCATCCAAGGCTGATGTCCTCAACGCGTATCAGCGACCGGGATTGGCGCCCACAGTTCCCGGCGAATAACCTGTTGCCTCGCCCTGCGCGTCTTGCTGCATTGCAACATCGCGGGGATTGGTGGCGACTCCCTGGCTGGCCTCATCCATGGCTCCGATCGTGCCCGGCGAATAACCAGCGTGCACGGTCACAGCATTTTTTGCCGAGTTGTAGCTGGCTGAAGACTGCGCATAAGCGCCACCGATAGACAGCGCAATCGCCAGGCCCGCAACGAAAATCTTGGTCATGTCAAATCTCCTTTTAGGCATAGCGCAATGCAACATACATGGCTCGGGTGATAGCAGAAGGGGGTGTTTGAGCATAGCTGCTGCCCATTCAGGAGCTAGCTTCGCAAGCCAAAGATTAAGACTTGGTCAGGCAAGTTCGACGCTTTATTAAGGCTTCCACAGCCCTGCCCGAGAAGTCGTGAGTCGGATTCATTTTGTCCTTCCAACTGCGCTCACTCGACTGCACGTAGCTTCGGCCTAGCCGGCGCGACTTGCGGAT
>CAXTFG010000154.1:0-6853 GCA_964243415.1 uncultured Beijerinckiaceae bacterium
GGGTCACGAAGTGTACGAAATCGGCGAGGTCGGCGAGGATCTGGCCGGGCTCGCCGCCAGCATCGTGAAGCTCCTTCAGCGTGCCGAGCGCTGCCGCCATGTCGCCCTTCATCGCCTGCTCGAACAGGTCGATGACGCGGGTCCGGTCGGCGAGGCCGAGCATGGCACGCAGCGTCGTCGCATCCAGCGTGCGGCCCCCTGGGGTCGTCCCGCCGGTGCCGCTGAGCGCGATCGCCTGATCGAGCAACGACAGCGCATCGCGCACGGAGCCCTCGGCTGCCCGTGCGATCACCGCGAGCGCCTCCTCCTCGACCGTGACGTTCTCGCGCGCGCAGATGCGGGCGAGGTGCGAGACCATGACAGGTGACTCGACCCGGCGCAGGTCGAAACGCTGGCAGCGCGAGCGCACCGTCACCGGTACTTTCTCGATCTCCGTCGTCGCGAAGAGGAACTTGACGTGATCCGGCGGCTCCTCGAGCGTCTTCAAGAGGCCGTTGAAGGCCTGCTTCGAAAGCATGTGCACTTCGTCGATGATGTAGATCTTGGCGCGCGCCATCACCGGGCGGTAGCGGGCCGATTCGATGAGCTCGCGCACGTCGTCGATGCCGGTGTGCGACGCCGCATCCATTTCGACGACGTCGACGTGCCGGCTCTCGATGATGGCCTGACAATGGTGGCCGAGCTCGACCATCCGGATCGTCGGTTTGACGATGGTGTCGGTCTGGTAATTGAAGGCGCGAGCGAGGATGCGCGCGGTGGTGGTCTTGCCGACGCCGCGAACGCCGGTCAGCATGTAAGCCTGGTGGATGCGGTCGAGGTCGAAGGCGTTCGACAGGGTGCGGACCATCGCCTCCTGGCCGATCAGGTCCTCGAACGAGCTCGGGCGGTATTTTCGCGCAAGGACGCGGTAGGGCTCGGCCTTTTGCGGCGCCAGCTCCTTCTCGGCCTGGTCGGCGAAGAGCTTGCCGAGCCCTTCCGTCGGGCCGGGTTCGTCGGGAAGAAGTCCGTCGCTCATCGCCTTTGTGTGGGGGCGGCGGGACGACCGGTCAAGAGCCGGCTCGCCTCCGGAACGCGCGCGTCAGGCGACTTTCTGCTGCGGCGTCCGGGACAGGTCGGCGGACCAGAACCGTGTCGCGATCGTATCGACGACATGAGCCGCGTCTTCGGCAATGCCGGAGAACCGGCCCGAGCCCCACGTCCACAGCCAGCCGAGACCGAGGAAGTAGAGGCCGGGCACGGTGGTGACGCCGCGATGGTGGCCGGGATAACCCGCGCCGTTGAACACGGGGATGTCGACGAGGGAGAAGTCGGCACGAAAACCGGTCGCCCAGACCACGGATGCGACGTTGGCCTCCGCCAGATCGAGATGCCTCGGCTCTTCCGTGACGGTCCACGGCGGCACGTACGGATCGGCCGGCGGCGCGTCGAGGCCGGCGCGCGCGATATAGTCGTCGATCATCTTGCGGATGCGGAGGTAGACTTTGTCCGCCGCTTCGAGATTGGCGGCTAGGTCCGGCTGGAAAGTCACCTCGTCGCCGTCGACCCGGTCGAGCCGGCCGTAGAGCCGCATGCCTTCCGCCGCGAACTGGCGGAGGTCGATCTCGCGCCCGCCGTCGCGGCCCGTGAAGTAATGATTGGCCTTCTTGCGGACATCGGTGCCGAGCGGATGGGTGTCGACCGTGATCTCGTAATTGCCCATCTCATCGAGCCACCGGATCGCATCCTTGCCGCGATACTTGCGCGGCGAGCGGGGCGCATCGCCGACGGCGAGGTGGACCTTGCGGCCAGCGAGGTGGAGATCCTCGGCGATCTGGCAGCCGGACTGCCCGGTGCCGACGACGAGAACTTCCCCCGCCGGAAGCTGCGCGGGGTTGCGGTAGTCACGCGAATGGATTTGGGTCAGTTCGAGGGAAAACCGCTCGCCGACGCGCGGAACCGCCGGCTGATGGTAACCCGAGATCGCCATGACGACATTGTCCGCCGTCCACCGCCCCATCGTGGTCTCGACGACAAATCGCCCGTCGTTCACGCGCGAAATCTTGGTGACGGTGACGCCTTCGTGGATTGGAGGATCCACCATCTTGGCGAAGGCTTCGATGTAGGCGACGATCTCGTCCTTGACCATGAACCCGTCGGGGTCGGTGCCGGTATAAGGGAAGTCCGGCAGCGTGCACTGCCAGTTCGGGGTCACCAGGCAGAACGTGTCCCAGCGGTCCGTCCGCCAGGCGTGCCCGATCCGGTGCTGTTCGAGAACGACGTGGCCAATCCCCCGCTTCTTGAGATGATAGCTGACCGACAGACCGGCCTGGCCGCCGCCGACCACCACGACGGGCACATGATCCAGGATCGCATCGTCCGCCGTGGCCGTCGTGGCACCGGCCTTCACGTCCGTGAACTCATCCATTCTGCTTCCTCCGACGCTCAAAAGCCGAACCCTTCGACGTGGACCGAGGCATCCGATCCCGACAGCCGGTTCGCTTTGGCCTCGATGGCGGCAAGCTGCGCCATGGCATGGGCGCATCCGGCACCACCGTATTTGCGGCGAACGCGGTCGCTGGCCTCCGTCAGGGCTTGCCGGCACAAGCTCACGAATTCGGACAGCGCGTAGGCGCGCCCGGCGGCGAGGTAGTCCTTGATGACGGTCGAGGGGGAATAGCAGGTCTCCACGGCGCCGTCGGGCCAGCGCACGCGAAACGGCGTTTCGGGCATCAGGGCCGCTCCGCAAGGCTTCGGTGCAAGCCGCAACCGATGAACGGCCTGTTGAAATCCCAGAGTTCGATCTCTTTCTCGTCGCGCCAAAGCCTCACCCTTCGGGTGTCGTCCACAACTCCGATAGCGGCGCAGGCGATGTCGCGGGCTGCGAACCGGGAGATCACGGCGCCGACCGCGTTTGGTTTTGCGGTGAGCACGAAGCCAAAGCTCGGAAAGGCGAGGAGCAGGCGTGCGAGGTCGACGCCGGGCGGGCAGGGGATCGCATCGACATCGATGCGGGCGCCGCACCCCGAGCTTTCGAGCAGCATCATCGCGGAGCCGACCAGCCCCGCCATGCTGACGTCCTTGCCACCGGTCAAGAGGTCGGCCTCGGCGAGATCGGGGAGGAGTTCGAGATCGCCGCGGAGGCGCTCCGGAGGCGCTCCGCTCGCCGCGTCCCAGTAGAGGTGAGGATCGCGGAAACGGCCGCGCAGGTCGATGGCGGCGATGAGCACGTCACCGGCCGCCGCGTCGAAGCTCGTGACGAGCTTCTTGGCGCGGCCGAGGACGGCGACGGCGAGTTGTCCGCGCCCGGCGCGATGGTTCGTGTGCCCGCCGACGATTGGGACGCCATAGACAGCGGATGCTTCGCGCAATCCGGCCAGGACGGGTCCGGCCTCGCCGCCGCTCCGCGCCCAGATCGCGTCGACGACCGCGACCGGTCGTCCGCCCATCGCGGCGATGTCGGATAGGTTGACCATCAAACCGCAATAGCCGGCGAAACGTGGGTCCGTCTCGACGAAATCCTCGACGAGGCCCTCGATGGCGAACAGCAGCCAGCCGTCACCATCCGGGATCGCCGCGCAATCGTCGCCGACGCGGATCGCGCCGGTGCTTGCTGCAGCGATGCCGAGCGCCGAGACGACGTCGGCGATGTCGGTCTTGTGCGCCAAACCGCGGCCGGCAGCCATCCGATCGGCGATTTCGCGCAGGCTCGGCTGGCTCACGCCGCGACCTTGGTCGCCAGCGCGTGAAAACCCTCGCGGGCGTCCGCCAGCGGCGGATAGGCCATGAGATCGGCCTGCATCAGGACGTGCGGTAGGCCATGCAGATCGAGGTCCGCCACGCGATGCCACGCGAGGCGGCGAAACATCAACTCGTTCTGCGCCTGAACGGTGGCAGTGAAGCGAGTGCAGCCGAGCGCGTTGGCGCTGCAGACGGCGAGGCGGATCAGCGCTGCCCCGAGCGCGCCGACGCGACGATACCGGCGATCGACGGCGAGCCGCGAACCGGTCCAGATACCGGCTTCGCCCTGATGGATGCGGACGGTACCGACGACCTCGTCGGCCAGCACCGCCACGCTCGAGAGGGCGACGAGGTGGATCGCCGTCGCATCGATCGCGTCCGCGTCGTCCTCGGCGAAGATGCGCTGCTCGTGGCAGAAGACCGCCCGGCGGAGCGCCGCCGCGCCGTGCCGCTCCCAGGGCTCCGTCGCGGTCCTCAGGCGGAAATGGCAAGGAGCGAACGGGTCGAACGCGTCGGCGATCATCCGCGCACGCCTTCGAGCACAAGGTCGGCACTCGCGGCAGGCCGCCACGGCGTCGCCGAGGAAATCGGCATGCGCGAAGCGGCCATGTCACCAACCGCGTCGCCGGCAGCCTCATAAGTCGAGAGGGCCGAACACGCGCCGCACTTCCCGCAGCCAGCCTTGATCGCCGCGCTGCTCAAGCCCGCCGCCTTGAGCATGATCGCCAGCGGAGACAGAAGGTCGTGCATGAACGCCGGTGAGGGCGACGGGTGATCCTCGAGCGGTGTGCCAGAGATCGGGACGAAGGGCACCACGAACGGATAGACGCCGCGCGCGATCAGCTCGGCGGCCATCGCCAGGATGGCATCGCGGGTGTCGCCGAGTCCCGCGAGGATGTAGGTCGAGACCTGCCCGCGGCCGAACACCGGCACCGCGGCCTCGAACGCTTTCATGTAGCGGTCCAGCGGCACGGTCGCCTTGCCGGGCATGATGCGGGTGCGCACGCTCGGCGTCACCGCCTCGATGTGCATGCCGAGCGCGTCGATGCCGGAGGCGCGCATGCGCTCGAACCAGCGGTCCGTATCGGGCGGCTCGCATTGCGCCTGGATCGGAAGGTCCACGCTGGCCTTCACGGCAAAGGCGCTGTCGCACAACACGGCGGCCCCACGGTCGGTCGCGTTCGGCGTCCCTGTCGTCAAGACCATGTGCCTGACGCCGTCGAGGAGGACGGCGGCGCGCGCCACCTCGGCGAGTTGCTCGGGCGTCTTGTGCGCGATGGTGCGGCCGGCGGCGAGCGATTGTCCGATGGCGCAGAACTGACAAGTCTTCGTCCGGCTCTGGTAGCGGATACACGTCTGCAGAACAGTGGTCGCGAGAACGTCCCTGCCGTGCAGCACCGCGATCTTCGAATACGGTATGCCGTCGAAGGTCTGGAGCGCGTAGAACCGCGGCTGGCTCGGAAAAGACACGCGACCGACGACGACGCCGTCGCGCAGGACCGCGGCGGTGCCGTCCGCCTCCGGGCGGCGCGAAGAATACGGCGAGTCGTGCGACGCTGCGGTATGGATCGGCACCATCACGGTACGGCCATTCACGGTAACCGCCTTGTGGTCCGACGGCCCGGCGCCTCCCCGGCGGCTCTGCGCGCCGACCTTGGCGTCAGCCAGCCTTAGTCCGCAAGACTGCAATTCGTTGATCAGCTGTTCCGTCGTGAGCGTTGTCATGGCTGTCCGTCGTCAAAGGTGCGGAAGCGGGAAAAGGCCGAGAGGCCGGTGCGGCCGGCATGCTTGGCTGGGCGCCGTCGTGCCGGACCAGCATTGTCGCCGGGCGTGTATCGACGTGCAGTTGCAGGAGGTCGGGGCGGGCATAGTGCCCGACCGAATCCATCATGCGTTTGCGCTTGGTGATGAGGCCCATGTCGCAATCGGCGACGACCATGCCCTCGCCCTGCGTCATCGCCGGGGCGAGATGCCGGCCTTCCGGTGAGACGATGGCGGTGCAATTGCCGCCGCGTAGTCCCTTGCGCATCGTGGTGTCCGTCGCGAGCGTGGCGACCTGTTCGTCGCTCAGCCAGCCCGTGGCATTGACGACGAAGCATCCCGACTCGAGCGCGTGATGGCGGATCGTTACCTCCATCTGATCGGCGAAGATCTGCCCGACGAGCGAGCCGGGGAACTGCGCCGCGTGGAACTCCTCGGCCTGCGCCATCAGCGTAAAGCGCGCCAGGGGGTTGTAGTGCTCCCAGCAGGCGAGCGCGCCGACGCGGCCTATGCCGGTGTCGACGACGGTGAGGCCGGCGCCGTCGCCCTGGCCCCAGATCATGCGCTCGTGATAGGTCGGCGTGATCTTGCGCCGCTTGAGCGCGATCGATCCGTCCGTGTCGAAGACGAGCTGGGCATTGTAAAGGGTGCCCCCGTCGCGCTCATTGACCCCCATTACGAGGACCATGCCGTGCCGCTTGGCTGCCGCGCCCAGGGCCTCGGTGACCGGACCCGGGACGACGACCGCCTCGTCGTAGAGCTTGAGATGCGCGGCGCCGATCGCCATCGGCGGCTCGATGAACGAGAAGTACGGATAATACGGCAGCAAGGTCTCGGGGAACACGGCGAAACGCACGCCGCGTCCCGCCGCCTCGTCGATGGCCTGCAGAACCTTGTCGAGGGTGCCGCCGGGCCGATCGAGCACCGGAGCGATCTGAACGGCGGCGGCGCGAACGATCCGATTCGTCATCCGAGGCCTCCTTTCCCGGCGACCGGCCGCCGTTGCCGACGACCGGAGGCTGTCAAAGCGTCCAGGTGTTCAGCATGAAGGCATTGTCGCGGCGATGCAGCAGGATCAGGTCGAGCACGTCGAGCGGGCTAATCGGCGTGACACCCGGAATCAGCGAGGGCTCGCCGTGGCCGTACAGAGCCTGCAGCGCGAACCGGCACGCATAGACCTTGCCGCCTTCCGACATGAATTTCTCGATCTGCTTATTCATGGCGAGGTGCCCGGGAAAGGCCTCGTCGCCAAGGGTGGGGAAACCGCGCTGCAGCCCGAGGGTGACGCCGGGACCGTAAAGCAGGATGCTGGTCTCGAAACCCTTGCGCAGGATGCGGGTCGCCTGAAGCAGGTTGACGAGACCGATCGAGCCTT
>CAXTFG010000155.1:0-6797 GCA_964243415.1 uncultured Beijerinckiaceae bacterium
CTACGGGCCGATCCGGATCCTGAAGGGCATCGAGTTACGCGTCGACGAGGGCGAGGTGGTCGCGCTCCTTGGTGGAAACGCGGCCGGCAAGTCGACGACGATGAAGACCATCCTTGGGTTGGTGTCTCCAACCGCAGGAATAGTGCGTTTTGCCGGGCGGGACGTGACGGCGCACGGGCCAGCCGAGCGTATTGCCGCGGGTATCGCACCCGTCCCCGAAGCGCGTCGGCTCTTTCCGTCCATGTCCGTCTTCGATAATCTGATGATGGGCGCCTATGCGCGCCGCCGCTCGGACCAGACGTTGGTGAAGGCGGACTTCGAACGCATCATCGAGCTGTTCCCCCGCGTGAAGGAGCGACTTCGCCAGAACGCCGGCACGTTGTCGGGTGGCGAACAGCAGATGGTCGCGGTCGGTCGCGCGCTGATGGCGCGACCGAAATTGATCGTGATGGACGAACCCTCCATGGGGCTCGCCCCCGCCCTCGTCGACAAGGTCTACGCGATCATCGCGCAGATCAAGGCGCTCGGGACCAGCATGCTCATCGTCGAGCAAAACGCGACGATGGCATTGTCAGTCGCGGACCGCGCCTACGTCCTGCGGAACGGCGAGATTGTCCTGCAGGGCACCGGTCATGACCTGCTGCAGAGCGAAGATATCCGGAAAGCTTATCTGGGCGGCGCGCGACAGCATCGTGCCGGATGACGATGCACGATCAGGCAGAGGGAGACATGACATGAGACTTGGCAGCTTGGCGGCGATCTTAAGCCTCAGTGTACTGGCATCGACCCAGACATACGCGGCGGATTATGCGCTCGCCGTAAACCTGCCTCTCACGGGCTCCTGGGCCAACTACGGCCAGGGCATGTTCAATTCGTTCAAGCTGGCGATCGATCAGGCGAACGCCTCAGGCACTTTGGGTGCAATCAAGTTGAGCGTTCAATCAGGCGACAATTCCGGCAGTACGACCCAGGCGGTGAGCCTTGCGACCAAGGCCGGCGCCGACACGTCCGTCATCGGCGCCTTCTGCTGCTGGGCGAGCGAAAACGCGATCGCCACGCACAGCATTTACGAGCGCTACAGCCTTCCCGTCGTTCTTGGCGGTTCCAACGACCATCGCAGCTCGCGCCCGTTCCACCACGACGATGTCGTATTTCGGAACTCGCCGACTGACCTCGTCAACATGAAGTTCGCCGCGAATTACGCGGCCACCATTGCAAAGTTCAGACGTATCTTCCTGCTCGACGACAATTCCGCCTTCGGCCGGACCCAGGTCGACGAGTTTCGAAAATTTTCCGAGGACGACGCCGGAAAGGGCATTATCGCCGGGCGCGAAAGCATCGCCCAAGGTGAAAAGGACTTCACACCGCTTCTCACCCGCCTCAAGTCGCTCAACCCGGACATGGTGTATTTCGGGGGGCGTATCATCGAGGCGAGCCTCATGCGGCAGCAGATGGTCCGGCTCGGGCTCGACGTGCCGCTCATGACCTCGGGAGGCACGTTCTCAGACACCTATATCAAGATCACCGGCAACGCGGCGAATGGCACACTTGCCAGCTTTTGGGGCCTGCCGATGGCAGCTTATCCGGACGGCCGCGGCCTCGCGTTCGAGAAGGCCTACACCGACGCCAAGTTCAACAATCCCTATGAGGCCTTTGGACCCATGGCCTACGCCGCGGGAGAGGCGTTCGCGCAAGCTATCGCCGCCGCGGCCAAAGACGGCGCGGTGACGCGCGAAGACGTTCTTAAACACATGAATTCCGATGCGTTCAAGACGATCATCGGAGACTTCCACTTCGACAAGGATGGGATTCCCGAAGCGGTCCACATCGGCATCTATCAAGTGCAAAACGATAAGTGGAAGCTGCTCTATCAAACCAACGCCGCCGCAACGCAGCTCGTCAAAGCGAATCCCTGAGATGGCCCTTGCCGCGACTCACCGGAGTCGGCGCTGAGTATGATCGTCGAATGGGCGCAGCAACTCGTCAACGCGTTGACCATAGGCGGGATGTATACGCTGGTCGCGGTGGGCTTCACGCTTTTCTTCGGCGTCCTTGGCCTGATCAATTTCGCCCACGGCGATGTCTTCATGCTCGGCGCATTCGCAGCGCTTGTCATCGCGCGAACCGCGCATCTTTCATCCCTCGCCGGTAATCTCGGATTGGTCGCCGCCATGATCGTCGTCGCAAGCCTGTTTTGCGGTGCGGCCGGCATGGTGATCGAGCGTTTCGCTTTTCGCCCTGTGCGCGGGTCGCCCATGTTGATCATGCTGATTACATCGCTCGGAGTGTCGTTCATCCTGCGCGAGGGTGTGCGCGTGTTTTTCCCCGACGGCGCGAACCCGCTCGCCTTCCCATCGCCCTTCCAGGACGCCTATTTCCATGTTGGAACGTTGGTGGTCGGCTACACTCAAATCGCGCTGATCGCGACCTCCCTTCTGATCGTGATAGCCCTCTACGTTCTCGTCGAGCGGACGTGGATTGGGCGCTCGATGCGCGCGACAGCCGAGGATCGCGATGCCGCCCGCATGATGGGCGTGAACATCGACGGCGTGATCCGCAACGCCTTCTTCCTCGGCTCGGCCTTGGGCGGGATCGCGGGCGTCATGAACGGCCTCTACTATCTCTCGATCCGGTTCGACATGGGCTGGGTCATGTCGATCAAGGGCTTTACTGCCGCCGTCCTAGGCGGCCTCGGCAACATTTATGGCGCGGCGGTCGGCGGCTATCTGCTCGCGATCATCGAGGTTCTGATCGTCGCGCTCGTGCCCGGAGGTTCACAATACAAGGACGTCATCGTCTTCTTGATCCTGATCGCTGTCCTCGTGTTCCGTCCCTCCGGGATTTTCGGGCGCGCATCCCAAAAGGTCGGTTGAGGGGAGTCGAACTATGCCCGAAGCGGATTTCATCCCCTCGCAGCTTGTGCGCGCCGAGAAAACACTAGGGATGCGAATGGGTGACTTGGCAGTCGCGCTCGCGGTTGTCGTGGCCCTTTTTGTTGCGCTCCTCGCCGGTCTCACGATCCAGCCCCTGCAGGCTCTACTTCTGTACGTCGCAACGCTGGCGGCGCTCGCCTATCTCGTGAGCCGTCCGCGTTGGACGCGTATGCGTACAAGGATCACGAGTGCAGTGCTGCAGGAGAAGGGAGCCGCGCTCGCGACGGTTCTCGTTCTGCTCGCGCTTTATCCCGTGATCCTCAAAAACAACCCCTACCTCATTCAGATCGGTGCGCTCACCTGCATCTATCTGACGATGGCGCTCGGCCTCAACATCACGCTCGGTTACGCCGGGCTTCTCGATATCGGTTTTGCCGTCTACTTCGGCGCTGGCGCCTATACGAGCGCGCAACTCGCGGTCGATTTTGGCGTGAGCTTCTGGATCGGCCTTCTCGCCGGCGGCCTAGTCGCCGCGTTTTTCGGCTTCCTGGTGGCGTGGCCGGCTTTGCGCGTCCAGGATCATTATCTCGGACTCGTCACGCTTGGCTATGGGCTGATGATGAACCTACTCGCACGCAACCTCACGTTTCTCACGAACGGGACAGACGGCGTCATCAACATTCCGCCGCCCGTCATTGGTGATCATGACTTCACGCGCGCCCTGAAGTTAGGCCATCTGAGCCTACCCTTCCAGGCGAACTTCTATTATCTCGCCGTCGTCGTCGCGCTTCTCGCCGCGTTCATCAGCTACCGCCTGCGCGAGTCGCGGCTCGGCCGCGCCCTCGATGCGATCCGCGAGGACGAGATCGCGGCCCGCTGTTCCGGCGTCAACGTGAGAGGGCTCAAAATCCTGGCCTTCTCCACGGGTGCCTTTTTTGGCGGCCTCGGGGGCGCCGTCTACGCGCACATGATTGGTTTCGTCGGGCCGGACAGCTTCACTTTCATGGAATCGATCACCATTCTCGTCATGGTCGTGCTGGGCGGCGCCGGCAGCATCCTCGGCGTCGTCGCCGGCGCAATCGTGCTCGTGGTGCTGCCCGAACGTTTTCGTGAGTTCGACAATCTGCGGTTGTTCTTCTTCGGCGTGGCGCTCGTGCTTCTCATGATCAACCGGCCCCAAGGACTTTTCCCGAGGATGAGGACGCGCCGGATCCTCCCGCTCGAGCGCATCAAGGCACTCGCCGTTTTTGGTGCGCCTGCCGCGGAAACGCCGGCAGCGCGCCGGCTCGAGCGGTAGCCGCGATCATGGCAACCAATCTGTTGAGGACGGAAAGCCTCGCCCGCAGCTTCGGCGGCGTGCGTGCCGTCGACGGGCTCGACCTCTCGGTTCGGACCGGCGAGGTCGTTGCCGTGATCGGACCAAACGGGTCGGGCAAGACAACTCTCTTCAACCTCATCTCGCGCCTTTATGAGCCGAGCGCCGGCCATATCTACTTCGGCGATCCGGAGGTCGATATCAGCCGACAGCAAACATACAAGATCAGTATCCTCGGCATCGCGCGAACGTTTCAGAACATACGGCTCTTTGGCAATCTCACGGTCGTTGAGAACGTGCTGGTTGGCATGACTGGCCGAAAGCCTCCGAGCCTGCTGAACGCGGTAGTCGGGGGGAAGCGCGCGCGTCACGAAGATCGGCAAGCGGAAGCAGAGGCCCTTGAGGTTCTCGCCTTCTTCGGCCACCGCCTCGTCTCGATGTACAATGAGCCTGCGGCAGCGCTTTCATATGCCAACAGGCGGCGTCTCGAGATCGCGCGCGCACTGGCCTCGAAGCCGCGTCTTCTCTTGCTCGACGAACCCGCGGCTGGAATGAATCCGACCGAGACGCACGAGATCATGCTCGACATCAAGCGCATCAACGAGGCCGGCTGCACCGTCCTGCTCATCGAGCATGACATGGGGTTGATCGAGGATGTGGCGCATCGGGTCATCGCGATGGATCACGGAGCGAAGATCGCAGAGGGCGAGTTCGCGCAGGTGTGTTCCGACCCCGAGGTCGTTCGCGCGTATCTCGGCAGCGGAGCAAAGATGTGAGGAAACATGCGATCTGCCGCTATCTCCGACCACCAGGAGAACAAGACAATGCAAATCGCTAGGGCGGAGCCTATCCTGCTCTCGATGCCGTTCGAGGCCGGCGGCATCCCGCCGTGGAGCTTCGGCGGCAGTCCGGTCAACGCATTCGATATCCTCCTCGTTCGTATCGAAACGGACACCGGCCTTGTCGGCTGGGGAGAAGCCTTTTCACGTGCGCGCGATCTGGCCTTGAAGAACACGTTCGAGACTCGCCTTTTGCCTCTCATCGTCGGCCGAGATCCCGCGCAGATCAGCAAGATAAAGTATGATCTCGAGTTTCAGCTACATAATTTCGGACGCAACAGCGGCCTCGAATACGGGATCGCGGCAATCGACATCGCGCTCTGGGATCTTCTTGGGAAGGCGGCAGGGCAGCCTCTGCATAATCTGCTTGGCGGCGCGTTCGTCGATAAGGTCGAGGTCTATGCCAGTCTGATGCGCTACGGCAATGTCGCCGACGTTCGCAAGGCTACGGAGCGCTGCCTCGAACGCGGCTACCGGTTCATCAAGCTGCATGAGACCACGTTCGACGAGATCAAGATTGCCACTGAGGTCGCGGGCGAGGATGCCAAGGTCATGCTCGATACGAACTGCCCGTGGTCGGTCGCCGAAGCCCTCGCTATCGACAAGAGATTGAGCCCGCTCGGCCTCTATTGGCTGGAGGAGCCGATCTGGCCGCCGGAAAACTACAAGGGGCTCGCACGCGTGCGCGCTCAAGGCCTGCACCGCATCGCTGCCGGCGAGAATACCGGAAGCCTGCACGATTTCATGGCGATGATCGACCACGACGCGATCGATATCGCTCAGCCCGATGTCGCCAAGACCGGCGGCATCACCGAGATCATGAAGATCAGCGCACTATGCGAAGCACATGGGGTCGAGTTCGTCCCCCATTGCGCCCTGTTCGGTCCTGGCCAGGTCGCGACGATCCACGTCAATGCGGCACAACGGACCGCCCCGCTGCTGGAACGTCTGTTCTGTGACTTCGAGTCGGAGCTGTTTGGTAACGCCACCATACCCGTCGAGGGTTGGGTGGATATCCCACGGATGCCAGGGCTCGGATTAGATCCCGACCCGGAGGTCATCGCGAGGTATCGCATCTGATGTCCCTCGCGAGATCGCTCGATATGATAAGGACCTGAACGATGATATTGGGCCACAAGCTGCACGGACACGGTACAGAGCACGCGTTTCTCTACAATGACTGGCTCGCCGACTGCACGAGTTGGGAGCCGACGCTGCCCTACCTCGACGTCGAGACCTTCACCTATTGCTTGATCGACTTGCGCGGTTATGGGCGCTCGATTGACCTCAAAGGCAAATACGATGAGGTCGAGGCTGCATCGGACACGGTCGTGCTCGCCGACCATCTCGGCTGGGACAAGTTCCATCTTGTCGGCTTCTCGATGACCGGGATGGTGGTCGAACGCCTCGCGGTGGACGTGCCCGATCGCATCAAGAGCGTGGTCGCTGTCGGTCCCGTGTCGTCAGCTGGCATCAAGATGAGCGATGCAGGCCGCCAATTCTTCGTGGACGTGATCACGCAAGACGACAAAGCTCGCGAGCTGGCCGCGCGCATCACTGGCCATCGCCTGTCGCCGCAGTGGGCGGACGTGAAGCTGCGTCTCGCTCGCGAGACACGGACTCCGGAGGCGGCGCGCGGCTATCTCGACATGTGGACCCTTCATGACTTTTCGGGTGAATGCGGCAAGAGCGACGTGCCGTTCCTGATCATCGGCTGCAAATGGGACCAGCCGAACTTCCTGGAAGACGACATGCGTCGCACCTTCCTCG
>CAXTFG010000156.1:0-6781 GCA_964243415.1 uncultured Beijerinckiaceae bacterium
GCTCGAAACGCCGGCGTATAACTTGGGGCTCGCTGTGGAAGCGGGCCTTTTCTTATGGTCTGTTGCGGCGGAAGCGGCCCGCCTTCCTGTGCCGGTCAGGCAGCGGCTTTGGGCGAAGCCGGACTGATCGAGGCGGCCTTCTTGATCAGCGCTTCCGCCATGCGGATCGAAGCGATGTCGATCAGGCGCCCGTCGAGCGACACGGCGCCTTTGCCTTCCTTGGCCGCCATCTCCATCGCTTCCAGGATTCGCCGCGCGTTGGTAATCTCGGCCTCCGAGGGCGAGTAGACCTCGTTTGCAAGGGCGATCTGGCTGGGGTGGATCGCCCATTTGCCTTCGAAGCCGAGCACCGCGGCGCGGCGCGCGGCCGCCTTGTAGCCCTCCGGGTCTCCGATATCGCCGAAGGGGCCGTCGATCGGGCGCAGACCGTAGGCGCGGCAGGCGACGCACATGCGCGACAGGGCGAAATGCCACGGGTCTCCCCAAAAGTAGTTGCGGTGCCCCTCCGCATCCTTGTCGGTCAGCACGCCGTACTCCGGATGGACGCCTCCGATCGACGTCGTGCGCGCCCGCGTCGAAGCCGCATAGTCGGCGATCCCGAAGCTCATCGCTTCGTTGCGCTTGGAAGATTGCGCGATGGCTTCGACGTTGGCCATGCCGAGTGCCGTTTCAATCAGGATCTCGAAGCCGAGCTTCTTCGTGCGCTTCTTTGCGGCCTCGATCTGCGTGACCAACATGTCGACGGCGTAGACGTCCTGCGCGGTTCCGACCTTCGGGATCAGCAGCATGTCGAGCCGCGGGCAGGCTTCGACGATGTCGACAACGTCGCGGTACATGAACTGAGTATCGAGCCCGTTGATGCGCACCATCATAGTCTTGGTGCCCCAATCGACGTCGTTGAGCGCCTGCACGATATTCGAGCGGGCCCGTTCCTTGTCATCGGGTGCGACGGCGTCCTCGCAATCGAGGAAGACGATGTCGGCCTCGCTGCGCGCCGCTTTCTCGAACATCGCCTCGCTCGTGCCGGGAACGGCGAGTTCGGAACGGTGCAAGCGCGGTGTTGCCTGCTCGATCAGCGTAAAGCTCATGCTGCTCTCCAACCAATCCTTTGCTCGACGGGCTCCGTTCGAGCTAAGCCGCCCGCCTGCGTCTCTCTAGAACCTTCGCCATCGTGGCGCCGAGTTCGCCGGGACTTGGCGCGACGGCGAGGCCGAAGCTCGCCATGATCTCCGCCTTTTCGGCGGCGCTGTCGCCTTCGCCGGAGATGATGGCACCCGCGTGACCCATCCTGCGCCCCTTGGGCGCGGTCAGTCCGGCGACGTAGCCGACCACGGGCTTCTTCATGTTCTCCTGGATCCAGGCTGCCGCTTCGGCCTCCTGAGCACCGCCAATCTCCCCGATCATCAGCACGGCATCAGTCTCGGGATCCTGCTCGAAGAGGGTGAGGTGATCGATGAACGAGGATCCATTGATCGGGTCGCCGCCGATGCCGACGGAGGTCGAAACCCCAAGACCGAGTTCCTTCAACTGTTCGGCCGCCTCGTAGCCGAGCGTGCCGGAGCGTGAGACGATGCCGACGCTCCCCTTGGCGTAGATGTCGCCCGGCATGATGCCGAGCATCGCTTTGCCGGGCGAGATGATCCCGGCGCAGTTGGGGCCAACGAGCATGGTGCGCCGCTCTTTCGGATACCGGCGAAGGTAGCGCTTGACCCGCATCATGTCCTGGGCCGGGATGCCGTCGGTGATGCAGCAGATGAGCCGCAACCCGGCGTCGGCGCCTTCCATGATCGCGTCCATGCAATAGGGCGGGGCGACGAAGGTGACCGACGCCTCCGCGCCCGTTGCCGCGACCGCCTCCTTGACGGTGTTGTAGACCGGCCGATCGAGATGACGCTGGCCGCCTTTTCCCGGCGTCACGCCGCCGACGACGTTGGTGCCGTAGGCGATGGCCTCGCGCGTGTGGAAGGTGCCCTTGTCACCGGTCAATCCCTGGATGAGGATCTTCGTCCGCTCGTCGATAAGGATGCTCATTGGCGTGTTCCTCAAGCAGCCATCAAGCGAGAACCGTTGGCGGCCTTGACTGCGAGTTCGGCAGCTTCCGTCAAGCCCCCGGCGGCGAGAACATCGACGCCGCTCTCGCGCAGGATCTTGCGCCCGGCCTCGACGTTGGTGCCGGCGAGACGGACGACGAGCGGCACGTCGAGCTGGATCTCCCGAACCGCCTTGACGATGCCTTCCGCGACCCAGTCGCAGCGATTGATGCCGGCGAAGATGTTGACCAGTACGGCCTTGACCTTCTTGTCCGACAGCACGAGCCGGAACGCCGTCGCGACACGGTCGGCCGAAGCGCCGCCGCCAACGTCGAGAAAATTGGCCGGCTCACCACCGGCATGCTTGATCATGTCCATGGTCGCCATCGCGAGGCCGGCGCCATTGACGATGCAGCCGATCGTGCCGTCGAGGCCGACGTAATTCAGGCTGTGCTCGTTGGCTTGCGCCTCCCGTGCGTCTTCTTGTGCCGGATCGTGCATGTCGGCGATGCGGCGCTGGCGGAACAGGGCGTTGTCGTCGAAGCTCATCTTGGCATCTAGTGCGATAACGCGCCCATCTTTGGTCAGCACCAAAGGATTGATCTCCAACATCGTCGCGTCATGATCGCGGAAGGCACGGTAGGCGCCGAGGATCGCCGCGACGGCGCCCTGGACCTGCTTGATGTTCAAGCCAAGCTTGAACGCGATCTCGCGGGCCTCGAACGGTTGCATCCCAACGGCGGGTTCGACCACGAGATTGATCAGGCTGTCCGGCCGGTCCTTGGCGATCTGTTCGATCTCGATGCCCCCTTCCCGCGAGGCGATGACGCGGACGCGCTCGACCTTCCGGTCGAGCACGAATCCGAGATAGAATTCTTTCTCGTAGGGATCGGCGACTTCGACGTAGACGCGCTGGACAGGCTTGCCTTCCGGCCCCGTCTGCGGCGTCACCATGGACCGGCCCAGCATACCGGCCGCCGCTTCGCGCACCTCATGGTAGGTGTTGCATAGCTTGACGCCGCCCGCCTTGCCGCGCGCGCCGGCATGGATCTGCGCCTTCACGACCCAGCGCCAGCCGCCGAGTTCCGTTGCCGCGTAGACGGCCTGCTCGGCCGAGAAAGCCACCGCGCCACGGGCCAGCCCGACACCGGCCTTCGCCAGGATCTCTTTGGCTTGGTACTCGTGGATATCCATCGGTGTTCCCCTCACGAGACTTCGTCGTCGCCCGCCTTCGCGGGCGTTGCCGACGTCAGACGACGTTCTGCGGTTTGCCGCCCACGAACGCCTCGATGTTGTCGATCAGCTGGTCAGCCAAGATCTGCATCGCCTGCCGGCTCGCCCAGGCCACATGAGGCGTGATGATGAGGTTGGGGATCGACGCATCGAGAAGGACGTTGCCGTTGCGCGGCGGTTCTTCGGTCAGCACGTCGAAGCCGGCGCCGGCGATCTCGCCGCTTTTCAACGCGGCGGCCAGAGCGGCTTCGTCGACGAGACCCCCTCGTGCCGTGTTGATTAGGATCGCCGACGATTTCATTTTCTTCAGTTCGGCGGCGCCGATCATGTGGCGCGTCTCCGGCGTCAGCGGCGCGTGCAGCGTGATCACGTCGGCCTCGCGCAGCAGCGTATCGAGATCGACCAGGCCGTCTTGCGGCAACGTATCGTAGGCGATCACCTTCATGCCCAGCGCTTCCGCCCGCTTGCCGATGGCTTTGCCGATCGCGCCATAGCCGACGATGCCCATCGTCGATCCCGCGATGTCGTGGATATCGTGGGGGAAGAAACAGAATTGGCGCGACGTGGTCCAGACGCCGTTCTGCACGTCTGCCGCGTAGCGCAACAGGTTTCGCCGCAGCGCGAACATCAGGGCGATGACATGTTCGGGGACGGTGTTGAAGGCGTAATTGCGAATGTTGACGATGGCGATGCCGTGCTCCTTGGCGGCGGCCTTGTCGATGACATCGGTCCCGGTCGCGGCAACAGCGACGAGCTTCAGCTTGGGAAGTTGCGCCAGGGTCTCGGCGCGCAGCGGCACCTTGTTGGTGATGCAGATCGTGGCATCCTTGAGCTTCTCGACAATCTCGTGCGGATCGGTCGCTTCGTGCTCGACGTAGACGTGATCGAAGGCGGGTGCCTTGATCTCGGCCCCGACGCTTTCGCGGTCGAGGAACACGATGGAATGCTGCATCCGAACCTCAAACCTGTCGCGAGCGAAGCAACGAGATCACGGCCATGCAGCCGGCCCGCGAAGCTGAAAAGCTCCGGTCGGTCCAGGCTGTAAAGCTTTGGCGCGTTTCCACCCGCTCGACATTCCTACGCGCGATGCCGGAGCGCGCCGCGTCTGCTCCGTGCGAAACTGAAGCAGACGCGGCGCCTTAGCAAGGCTGGCCTCCTCCGCCGATCGGGCTCGCTTCTGGCCGACCGTCAGTGGAATGGCATTCGGCCAGTGCTATGCCTTCTCCGGGTGCTCAGGTGAGGATCTTCGCCGCGCTGAGAAGCGCCTTGTAGAGACCCCACGCGACCGGAACGGCGACGATCAGCCAGGGGATCAGCGCCGTGCTGGAAAGACCACCGCGACCGATGCCTTGCGAGGCGAAACGCGTAACCGTCGCGCCGCTGTCTCCGGCGACGCCGTCCTTGCGCATGAGCCACTTGCTATGAACCGGCCGGACCAGAAGGTTGCAGACGAAGCCGAGCGCGAGCACGCCGACCATGATGTACATGACAGTGTTATAGACATCGGTCTTCGGCACGCCGGCTGCGATCTGCTGGTCGCGGACGCGGACGATCACTTCCGAGCCGACCACCCCGGCCAGCGACCAGGCGGTGAGCAGGCGGCCGTGAATGGCGCCGACGAACTTGGTGCCGAAGATGTCGGCGAGGTAGGCCGGCACGGTGGCGAAGCCGCCGCCGTACATCGATAGGATGATGCACAGCGCGCCCACGAAAAGAGCTTTCGAGCCCGCGCTCGCCAGCGCCGGCACGGATCCGTAGAGGATCATGCCGAGCACGAAAAAGGTGAAGTAGGTCGCCTTTCGTCCGATCTTGTCGGAGATCGACGCCCAGAAGAAGCGTCCGCCGATGTTGAACAGCGACAGAAGCCCGACGAAACCGGCCGCGATGGCGGCGATCGAGGCGACCTGCGCCGGCGTCGGCGTCGTCCCCGGCGCAAGACCGATCAACGAGCCGCCGAAGATCGTCTGCAGCATGGGCGAGGCGATCGAGAGCACGGCGATGCCGGCCGTGACATTCAGGAACAGGACGCCCCAAATCATCCAGAACGAAAGCGTCTTGTGCGCGTCGGCAAGGTCGACATCACCCGTCGAGATGAATCTGTTGGTCTGTGCCGGCGAGGTCCAGCCTTCCGGCGCCCAATTGTCCGGCGGAACGCGATAGGACAGCGCGCCGATGGTCATCGCGACGAGGTACAACAGGCCGAGCACGACGAAGGTCGCCGTAACGCCCGGCTGGCCCGCGGCCGACCTGAAACCAGCCGTGTTGAGGTTGAGTCCCACGAGCGGCCAACTGATGATGTTGCCGCCGCTCATCAACAGGTTGGCGAGCGGGGCGCCGATCATGGCGCCGCCACCGAACCCCATGATGGCCATGCCGGTTGCCATGCCGCGCCGGTCGGGAAACCACTTGATCAGGGTTGAGACCGGTGAGATGTAGCCGAGACCAAGCCCGACCCCGCCGAACACGCCGAGGCCGAGATACAGAAGCCAAAGCTGGTGGATTTCGACGGCAAGGGCGCTGAGGAGGAAGCCGCCGCCCCAGCAGAGTGCCGCGACCAGACCTGCCTTTCGCGGACCGGCGCGCTCGAGCCAGCCACCGAAAAGCGCCGCCGAAATGCCGAGGATGACGATGGCGATCTCAAAGGTGACGACGGTCGATGAGTCCGGCCAATTGCAGCTCGTGGTCGTGAGCATGTCGAAGAAGCCGATGCTCTTGCAAGCAGCCGAGTCGCCATTTGGAACCGTCTTGGACAGAGGCTTCCAGAACACGCTGAGCGCGTAGGCCATTCCGATCGAGAGATGGATGGCGAGAGCGGCCGGCGGCACGAGCCATCGATTGAAGCCCGGTTTCGCCACCGTGCGCGCTCGGCTGAGAAAGCCGACATCGTTCAACCCGCGCGTCGCAATATGATCTACCGTCGTCACTGAGTCCTCCCCGAAACCTGCCGCCGGTTAGGCGATCGTGGCCAATTCTTCTGCTTGGAAAGCTGCTTAACAGCTTTCTGTCAAATTGGGTGTCGTCTCTTCGACATAATTAATGAAGCGACGCTCTTCGGACGATCGCCATCGCAAAGGGACCGCGGGCTACTGCGACGTGCTTGTCGGTGGCGCGGTCCGCGATGCGCTCAGTCGGCGCAGCGTTTCGGCCAGCGGCAGGGCGCCGGCAACGACGAGGGCGGCGATCGCCTCCACGTTATCAAGGACTACGCGTGGCAGTGGTCCGAAAGGCGGGGGCGCGTCGCTCGCCAGGGCGACGATGCTTGGGTCATCGGGGAAGAGGAACGGTTTGGCATTGCCGACGCGGTGGACCTCGATCTTATGATGCGCATCGCGCTTGAAACCCTCGACGAGCACGAGGTCGCACGGTGCGAGCTTGGCGAGCAGAGCGCAGAGGTCCGGTTCCGCCGCGCCGCGCAATTCGTGCATCAAAGCCCAACGTCTGCTCGAGGCGACCAGGACTTCGCTCGCACCCGCCTCTCGATGGAGGAAGCTGTCCTTGCCGGGCTGGTCGACGTCGAA
>CAXTFG010000157.1:0-6649 GCA_964243415.1 uncultured Beijerinckiaceae bacterium
CGAACAGCCGGGGATCCATGCTGATTTCGTCGTTGTTGCGCCAGTCGCGCAGGAAGTGATTGAGCTGCTGCAGGACGGCGGGGTCGTAATGACCATCGACGCGGAACGTGGCGTCGATCGATTCGCCCGTGTGAGTATGATAAAGATGCAGGGTGCGCGTGTCGCCGTTGGCAACGGCGGTTTCGGTCGTCGATGCCGCGATCAGGGAGCCGCCGAGGTAGACGAGGGCGCTCGCGCAGGCAAGTAAGCAGACTGTTCGCAATACACGGCCCGCAACTCGCAATAGCTGATCCTCATCGACGCCGCGGGCGAACCTAGGGCGACGGAACTGTTACGCACAATGGTTAAACCTTCGTGCGCCGCCGCTTTCGGGTGCGCTGTGATAATGCGGTCACGGCGACTTGATCTCAGCGTGGATCGAGGCTGTCGTCGACGAAAGCGTCCGGCTGTCTGCGCCGAACGCGCTGGGCCACGACGCGCGGCTTGCGCTCGACCTCGGCGACGGGCTCGCTGGTGCCCTGGCCCAGTGCCGCAGCGACCGCACGGGTATAGCCGTACACGTCGTCACGCAGCTTGACCGTCTGCTTCTCCGGATCAACCGACGCCGTAAAGTATTCGATGTGGATGGGCAGCGGAACGGAGAGGTTCACGTACCGCTCCTTGTCGCCGATCATTCCTTCCAGCCGCTCCTCGCTCCAGCGACCACGAGCGGCGTCCGGCATGGCGTCGCCGAGAACGTTTTCAGCGAAAGCGAATGGCTGATCGACGCGCACGCATCCATGGCTGAAAGCCCGTTTCGACGCGGAAAACAGCGCCTTCGACGGCGTATCGTGGAGATAAACGGAGTAGTCGTTAGGAAAGAGGAATTTGATGCGCCCAAGGGCGTTCTTATCTCCGGGAAGCTGCTTCACCGTCGCCTGACCGCCGTGATAACTGACGCTGTACCCGCGCCCTTCGAGGTAGGAAAGGTCCCCGCCGCCTTTCGGCAGCATCTCCTTCTTGATGATGGATTGCGGGACATTCCAATACGGGTTCACGATGACGTACTTCATCGCGTTGGAAAACAACGGCGTGGGCGTGTCAGTCTTGCCGACGACCACGCGGTTCTGCGACACGGGCTGGCCGTCCCGGAACACGGTCACGAGGAAGTCCGGCACGTTCACCTCGACCCGGTTCGCCCCAAGGTCGCGCGGCATCCAGCGCCACATTTCCATGTTCGCGACGAGCGTGCCTTCCAGCGCGGATGTCCTGGTGCCTGAGAGCGCGGCGACTGTCTCGCTCGTCAGGGCACCCGACGGCGGCAGGCCGCTCCTGCGCTGGTAAGCGGCGACTGCCTCCGCCACCTGTGAATCATAACGCAAGGCGTCGGGCTTGCCGCCGAGCCCGACTTCAAGATGGAACCGCTCGCGGAGAAGCGGTACCCGAGGATCGCGCATCCCGACATGCAGGGGCGGGCCGGGCGGGACCGCTTTGGCTCCCGGCGGCAAGGTTCGTGCGTCTCGTAATTGGGCCAGCTTGGTGCGGAGTGCGACGTAGCGGGGCTCGACCGGATTAAATGCCTGCAGCTTGTCGCCGGCGGTCTCTCCCGCCTCCGAGAGGCTTTCGAGCGTCTCTGCTGGGTCTGCGAGATGTGGATGGAGTCCGATCAGCGGGCTCATCGCCTGGGGATCGACGCGGCTGCCGCTCGCCTGTCGTGCATAGGACACCACGGCTTCGGTCAGAGCGATTTCGCTTTCGACGTTTTCTTCGAGCGATCCTTGCGTGTTGAGGCTCCGTGTCGTTTCGAAACCGCTGAGGCCATCCTCTCCGGCGCGGCCGAGCCGAGCCGTCACGCCACCGACCGCATCGATCGGCTTGCCGTCCTTCGTCCAGAGCGGTGCGAAACCGCGAGCGGCGTAAAAAAAAGCGATCGCTTTGCGCTCCTTGCGCCGCTCCGCAGCTCCCGCGCCCTTGGGATCTTTCGCCTCGCGGCTATCGAGCGCGGCCTTCAAAGCCGCGTTAAGCGGCGGCAACGGCTCGAGCGGCTTGGCCGGTGCTGGCGAGGCATCCTCCGTCGGGGGGCCGGCCATCGGATCGATCGCCCCGACGCCGGTCGGCTTGGCAATCGTGTCCGGTTCCGGATCGAGCGCATCAAGGCCACTGGCGGCAGGGCGCGCGAGAGCGGTGGATCGCTCGTGTTCGGGTGTCTCGTCACGCGAAGCAAGGGGCTGGAATGGTCCGAACACGCCGTTTTTCGGCGTCAAGCTCTCGTCAGCGGCCGCGTTGAGCGGCTTCGGACGGTCCGCAATCGATGGTGCAGGCGAAGCCGCGACGGGCGTCTTGAACGGAGCGCCATCCGTGCGCTCCGCGGCGCGCGGCTGCGGCGGCGTGACGGGTTTGGACGGCGGTCTCGCTATGTCCGCCTTGTCCAGACGCTGGAAGAAATCGTCTGCGTCGTCCGCTCGGGCGGCGGTAAGACTCGACAGCAAGAGGAGTGCTGTCGCCCAGGGTCGAAGGGAACGTGTCGCCTTGAATGAACGCGTGCGCATCATCACTCAGGCAATCGAAACCGCCCGCTCCCCTTATCGCCCCTTGGTCGGTCAGGCGAGATGTCTTGTAATCCCAAGGCCGGACGCAACGAAATCAAACTCGCGTGGCACCAAACCTGACGAAAGCTCTGTTGTCCGGAGTGGCATTTCGGTCGCAAGCTCAGGCAGCTTCCTCGTTGTCCGGGATGTCTCCTCCGAACAGACCGTATCCCTTCATCTTGCGATACAGGGTCGACCGACCGATGCCGAGCTTGCGGGCCATCGCCGACATTTGCCCGCGATAATGGCCCAGCGCGAAGCGGATCGTGTCGGCTTCGAGGATTTCGAGTGTGCGCACGTCGCCGCTCTCGTCGAGGAGCGGCAAAACGTTGGGATCGCGGACTTCGACGCGGACGATTTCACGTTCCACGCGCGAGGGGAGTGGGAGACAGGCGGCGAGGGGCGGAATGCGCACGTCGAAACCGTCGACGAGCGCGGCGATCTGCGGAAACTCGGCAACCGTCAACTCGTCGCCGTCGGCCAAGACGACGGCCCTGAACACGACGTTTTCGAGCTGGCGAACGTTGCCGGGCCAACCGAATTTGCCGAGCATCGCCAGCGCTTCCGCCGTGACGCCTCGGATACGCTTGCCTTCCTCGGCCGCGAAGCGGGCCACGAAGCGGCGCGCCAGGTCGGCGATGTCTTCGCGGCGCGAGCGCAGCGGCGGGATCAGGATCGGAAAGACGTTCAAGCGATAGAAGAGGTCTTCGCGGAAGCGCCCGCGCTTGACGAGCTCGATGAGGTTCTGGTTCGTCGCCGAAATGAGGCGGATATCGACCTTGACCGGACGCTTGCCGCCGACCGGGTCGACTTCGCCCTCCTGCAGCGCGCGCAGCAACTTGACCTGCGCCTCGAGGGGCAGTTCGCCGACCTCATCGAGGAACAGCGTTCCCCCGTTCGCTTCGACGAATTTGCCGGCGTGTTTCTCGGTCGCGCCCGTGAAAGATCCCTTCTCGTGGCCAAACAGGATCGACTCGACGAGGTGTTCGGGAAGCGCTCCGCAATTGACGGTGACGAAGGTCCGCCCGCGCCGCTCGGAGGCCCCCTGGATGGCTCGGGCGACCAGTTCCTTGCCGACGCCGGACTCTCCTTCGAGCAGGACGGGAATGTTCGATTTCGCGGCGCGCTCGCCGAGGCGGACGACGCGTTCCATCTCTCCTGACTGGCTGTTGAGGTCCTTCAGCCCCATGATGTTCGAGGCGCGCCGGTTCATCCGGCGGATCTCGCCTTCGAGCGCGTCGGCCCGCAGCGCGTTCTTGATCGACACCTGAAGCCGTTCCGCGCCGACGGGCTTGACGACGAAGTCTATGGCACCTGCGCGCATCGCCGAGATGACGGCCTCGATGGAGCCATGCGCCGTCTGAACGATCGTGGGAAGGCTGCGCTGGGCTTCGCGAAGTCTGGTGAGAACCCCCATGCCGTCGAGGTCGGGCATGACGAGGTCGAGGATCAGCAGATCGACCGGCGGTTCGTTCGCCGATGCGAGGCGTTTCAAGGCGGCATCACCGCTGTCCGCAGTCTCGGACGCGTACCCGAACCGACGAACCATCGCCTCGAGCAAGCGGCGCTGGACCGGGTCGTCGTCGACAATCAGGATCGTGCAGGACATCGCGCCTCTGACCGAGAACGCATGCCGCACTCTCGTGTCGAAGACTGTCCCCGATCAGGGTAAATCCTCCGTTAAGCGCGAGAATCAGGCGCCGCCGAGCGAGGAGCAGGTGCCGCGGCGGGCGTCCTCGGCTCACACGTCGTCTGCGAAGGTCCACATCCGGTTCGCGGCGAAGGTCCAGAACATGACGATCCCGGTCGTCACGACTTGCGCCAGGAGATAGGGCCGTTTCCATCGGTCCACGAAGAGACCCATGAGAAGAAACGTCATCACGAACCCGACACCGGCAACCACGGCGAACCGCCAAACGGCTTCGCCGTGCGGCCGATCGCTCGAGAAGGTGTGGCGCCGGTTGAGATTGTAGGACACGAAGCCGCCGCAGCAGAACCCGAGCAGGGCAGAGGGCACCGGTGGAGTGCCGAGCAGTTGCACAAGTGTGACAAGGACGAGGTAATGGACGGAGGTGGCCATCAGGCCGACTCCAACGAAGGAGGTGGTTTGCCGGAGGAGAGTGCTGCGGAAGTCGGATGGACTCACGACGGCCCCACTGGGAGCTTCTGTCGAAAAGCCAACAAACCGCCACCGAAAAGCCAGCAATGCGTTCTGAAAGGGGCCAGCGCTTCTTGCATTTGTTTTTTGCGGGGGTGCAATGGGGGATCTTTCATGCGTGATATCATCGTTTCAGCGGGCCGAATTGCGGCCGTGCTCGCCGGCACCGCCATCGCGGCGCTAGGTGGGACGGCGTCGGCTCGCGCCGACATCACGGGGCAGCTGCAATGCAACATCGCGGGCAGCGAGGGGCTCCTGATCACCTCGACACGCACCGTGTCCTGCACCTTTCGAAGCAACGCCGGGCCGGCCCAGTTCTATAACGGCACGCTCAGCCGGCTCGGCGTCGACATCGGGCCGCTCGCCTCGGGAACGCTGACCTACCAGGTGCTCGCGCTCGGCCTACCCGCTCCCGGCATCCTGCAGGGAAGCTACGTCGGCTCGGGCGCCAGCATCACGCTAGGCACCGGGATCGGCGTCGACGCCCTCGTGGGCGGCAGCGGCAACGCGATTACGTTGCAGCCGCTCGCCACGACCGTGAGCACGGGCACCAACGTCAACGCCGGCCTCGGGGCCCTCCGGCTACAGTTCGCTGGCTTGGACCTGCCGCTCCTGCGTCACCGTCGCCATCATCATCGTCACCTCGTCTGATCAGGCGGCGCGGATCGTCACAGCCGACGATCCGCGCCTTGCGGGCCCTTTCGCGCGAAACTCGTCCTATATGTCAGTGATCGCGCGCATTCGGAGCCGCCGAGCGCGCGCGGAGTTCGGCGCGCGCCACGGATAGGTGGACGAGATCATGTCAGATACCCACGCCCCGATGATCATCGTGGGGTCGGGACCGGCCGGCTATACGGCTGCCGTCTACGCCGCCCGTGCGATGCTGCAACCGATGCTGATCTCCGGGTTCGAACCGGGCGGCCAGCTCATGATCACCACCGACGTCGAGAACTATCCAGGCTTCGCCGATCCGATCCAAGGGCCGTGGCTGATGGATCAGATGCGGCAGCAGGCCGAGCACGTCGGCACCAGGATGGTGTCCGACCATATCGTCGAAGCCGATCTGTCGCGTTCGCCCTTCCGACTCACGGGCGACAGCGGAACGACCTACATGGCCGATACGGTCGTCATCGCCACGGGCGCCAAGGCGAAATGGCTCGGGTTGCCCTCGGAGGAGACCTTCAAGGGATACGGCGTATCGGCTTGCGCCACCTGTGACGGTTTTTTCTACCGGGGCAAGGAGGTCGTCGTCGTCGGCGGGGGCAATTCGGCGGTGGAAGAGGCGCTCTACCTGAGCCAGCTCGCGAGCCATGTCACCGTGGTGCACCGGCGCGAGGGGTTTCGCGCCGAGCGCATTCTCCAGGAGCGCTTGTTTAAGGCGACCAACGTCGACGTGATCTGGAACCACGAGGTCGAGGAGATTCTCGGCTCGCGTGAGCCGCTCGGCGTCGAGGGCCTTCGGCTCAAGCACACCAAGACCGGCCAGCCCCGCGACCTGCCGACCCACGGCGTCTTCGTCGCGATCGGTCATCAACCGGCAACGGACTTGTTTCGAGGGCAGATCAAGCTCAAGGCCAACGGCTATATCGAAACCGCCGCGAACTCGACGACGACCAATATTCCGGGCGTCTTCGCCGCCGGCGACGTGACCGACGATGTGTGGCGCCAAGCGGTGACGGCGGCCGGCATGGGGTGTATGGCGGCGCTGGAAGCCGACCGCTGGCTGGCGTTGAAGATCAACGCGCGCGCCGCCGCCGAGTAGTTCGCCGCGGGAGGGCAGGCGAAGCGGGCGATCATGCCGCTCGCGCCGAGCGTTGCGGCACGATCGCGCTGGCCTTATGGTCGGCGTGCCGACGCGAGACCGGCAGAATTGGGGCGTCGCCAAGCGGTAAGGCAGCGGATTTTGATTCCGCCATACGGAGGT
>CAXTFG010000158.1:0-6569 GCA_964243415.1 uncultured Beijerinckiaceae bacterium
GGGGGTGCCACGCCGGCGCTGCGCCTCTTCGGCAAGGGCCGAGAACTCGCCAAGCTCAGCGCCGATACCGTTCGGCCCGAGGTCGTCGCTTCCGGCCGCCACGCGACCGGCCTCTGTGGCTTCGACATCGGCGAGGCCGCGGTCCCCGACTTGGCCAATTACGACGACCTCGAGTTGCGCGAGGCGGAAACAGATCTGCTGATCTATCGGCGGCCGCAGCCGGCCTTCATCCAGAACACCAAGCTGTTCCGCCTCGAGACGCACCTCCTGCCGCTCTCGCGCTTCGACGATGCCTTCAAGGACCGCTTCCAGAACTGGTACAAAGGCATCGACCGTCGGGGTCTCGAGACGGCCATGCAGACGTTCATGCTGTCGACCTGCGACTCCCTCTACGTGAGCGGTCGCCTGCAGTTCCAGAACATCGAGGTGCATCTGCGTGACTTCCGCTCGATCATCCTCATGCGAGATCCGTTCGACGAACTCGCCGAACGACTTCTCGTCCTGCGCCATCTTCCCGACGATTGTTCCGAGATCCTGAGCGCGCGAGATCTGCTCACCTACAAGATCGTCATCGACTACCTCAGAAGCTTCGAGGCGCTCGACGCGCGGTTCTGCAAGAATTTCATGCGGCGGGCACCGGATGGCGTCCTGAAAGTCCTGACGAGTCCGATCGTGCGGCAGCTGTCGTCGGCCAACCCGGACGAGATCCCCAAGAAGAACGCGCTGGCAGCAGCCCTGCAAGCCCTTTCCTGCTTCGACATCGTCGGCGTACGCGACGATGCCGATACCTTTTCCAGGACCGTCCAGGAGAGCTTGGAGCTCGATGAACCGCCCCCTGTCCTCGGCGAGCACAGTCGCGTTCGCGAACTTGGCGACGACCTGCGCCGGCTCGCGAAGGCCGAACTCCTGATCGAGCACGATCTCGACGTGTTCGAACACGTTAAAAGCGCCTTCGCCTCCGCTCAGAGGGCCGCGCGGCAGCCGGGTTAGCAGGGCCTAAGTGGTTTGCACTCTCGATTTAGTGCTCCTCATGCGAGATGGTCCGGCGGCCGACCGCGAATGCTTTTCCGCGTTGCGCCGACGCCGGCCGTATACCAAGCTTGCGCCGCACATGATGAGCTGCCGAGCGCTTCCACGCAGGCACCAGCGCTGGAGTCCGCCGTGATGAAAGATGCCGTCGCCTCCGCCGGCCCGAAGCCCGCGAAGCCGGAACCCTGCGCCATCGTGATCTTCGGCGCCTTCGGTGATCTCACCAAGCGGCTCGTCATGCCGGCGATCTACAATCTCGGATGCGAGAAAGTCTTGCCGGACGAGATCGCGATCATCGGCGTCGATCTGGCTGACGGCGATGCGGCGTCCTGGAGCAAGCACCTCCACGAAATGCTGGAAAGTTTCGTGGGCAACGCGGGTTCGGAGTTCGATGTCGACCATATCGACGAGGACGTCTGGACGGCTCTTGCCGGACGGATGAGCTACGTGCGCGGCGACATGACGACACCTGGTCTTTACGCCGAGATCGGGCGCGCACTCGGGTCGGCCGGCTTCGCGGCAGGCAACGTGATCTTCTATTTCGCCATCGCCGACCGGTTCTTCCCCACCGTGGCCGCGCAGCTCGGGGCGGCCGGCCTTACGAAGCAGGACGCCAAGTTCTGGCGCCGAGTCGTCGTCGAGAAGCCGTTCGGCCATGACGTCGCCTCGGCCAAGGCGCTCAACGCCGACCTCCTGAAGGCTTTGGAGGAAGATCAGATCTTCCGGATCGACCATTTCCTCGGCAAGGAGACCGTGCAGGCCATCATGGCCTTCCGTTTTGCAAACGGCCTGTTCGAGCCACTCTGGAACCGCGACCGCATCGACCACGTGCAGATCACCGCGGCCGAGATCGTAGGCGTGGAGGCGCGCGGCAAGTTCTACGAAGCGACCGGCGCGCTGCGCGATATGGTCCCAAACCATCTCTTCACCTTGCTCGCCATGGTGGCGATGGAGCCGCCGACGTCGTTCGATGCGGCCGGGATCCGCAACCGCAAGGCGGACGTCTTCGCCGCGATGCCAGCGCTGAAGCCGGAGGACGCCGTGCGTGGCCAGTACGAGGCGGGCGAGGTCAAGGGGCAGGCCAAGAGCGCTTATAAGTCGGAGCCGAATGTATCCGCGCAGTCGAACATCGAGACCTACGCGGCCCTGCGAGTCGGGATCGACTCATGGCGCTGGGCCGGCGTCCCCTTCTATCTCAGGACGGGCAAGTACATGAGCGATCGGCTGACGGAGATCGCAATCCGCTTCAAGCCCGCCCCGACGGCGTCGTTCCAGGGCACCGACGTGGCCGAGCTGTCGGCGAACTGGCTTGTCATCCGCATCCAGCCGCAGGAGGGCCTGTCACTTCAGTTCGAGGTCAAAAAGCCTGGGCCGGCCGTCGAACTATCGACGGTGCGCATGGACTTTCTTTACAAGGACTTCTTCAAGCACGAGCCGAACGTCGGCTACGAGACGCTTCTCTACGACGTCATGATCGGTGACGCGACGTTGTTCAACCGGGCCGACATGGTCGAGGACGCCTGGCGCGTGGTGCAGCCGATCCTCGATGCCTGGGGGTCGGCCGGCGCGCCCGCTCCTTATGCCGCCGGTTCGGCGGGGCCGAAGACGGCGGACGAACTGCTCGCAAAGGACGGTCACCGGACCTGGCGTCAGCTGACCACCGCAGCCACGCAATGATGCTCTGGGATCATGGCGCGCTCGCCGTCCGCCCCGTCATGGCGGCGGCGAGATGCGAGCCGGACAACCAGGCGGCTTCGACCTTGGGCCCGATCAACCAATCTCCGCAGACGCCGATCTGGCGCTTGGCGTTCCAGAGATAACGGGCGTCCGCACGTCCCGATCGGGCAAAGCGCCAGCGGTGAGCAGCGATAGCTAGCGGTTTCGGCAGATCGAGCCCGGTCCGGTCGGCGAAGGCTTTCAGCAGATCCGGGACGATCGCCTCGCGTCCGCGCTCGAGGTTGTCCATCGACCAAGTCGGATTGGCTTGAATAACCCAGGCTTCGGGTCCTGAACGGCCGGGTTTGGCGCTGTTTCGTGCCGCCCAGCTGACGATGCCGTCGTCCTTGAAGACGTCCATTCCGATCGGCAGCGCCGCCGAAAAACCGACCATCAGGGTCCAGCAGGGCTGCGAATGCGTCGCCTCCGCGATAGCGGCCGCTTCGCTATCGAGGTTCTCCAGCAAGGGCACGACCTGTTGGGCGGGAATGGCGATCACGACGGCCTCGAAGCCGCCGGCCCTCGAACCATCTCCGTCGAGATGCCACTGACCGTTTTCGTCCCTCAGTGTCGCAAGGCGGGTCGACCACCTCACATCGAGACGCTCAGCCATGTCGACGATCGGCGCGCTCATGCCGGGAACGCCGACCCAAGCGTCCTCGCCCGCGGTTGGCCACCGGGCGACGAGGCCGGCGCGATGCCAGCGCTCGACCCTGTCGCAAAACGTGCCGTCTCGCGCCGTCATGTATTGCGCGCCATAGTCGAAAGCGATGTTCCCCACCGCCGACTGCAGCACGCGCGTCGACATGCGGCCTCCCGGCCGGGACCCCTTGTCGAAGAGGGTCACATCATGACCGCCACCGACCAGCTTCTCTGCACAAGCGAGCCCCGCCATACCGGCGCCGACGATCGCGATCCTCATGTGACAGCCTTCGAAAGAGTGGCACGAATGGACAAGCAGACCACCGCTGGTCCGGCGGAGGCGCAGGTTCGCCGCGGGCGGTACTGTCGAAGCCGGCAGTCCTTACAGGATGTGTTCCGCGAGAGCTATCAGGTGAGAGCGACGCGATCCCCCGTCAGCAACCGCGTAAGTATCGCGAGTTCCCTGGAACAACCGGATCGAGATCGTCGACGATGCGTCGATCCAGTTCACCGAGGCCGCTGCGGTGCTGGCGAAGCGCGGCGACGCGGGGACAAAGACAGATGATGCCCAGCGACAACGGCGCGAAAAGGATCTCGCCGACGATCGCTAAGCCGCTTGCGCCGCCGCGGGATAATCGACGTAGCCTTTCGGCCCGCGGCTGTACCAGGTCGCCATGTCGTCCTTCGCCAAAGATAGGCCGGTGCGCAGGCGCTGCGGCAGGTCAGGGTTGGCGATGAAGGTGCGGCCAAAGGCAATCGCATCGGCGACACCGGACTCGAGTTGGGCCTCAGCGTTCGATCCGACGTAGTCGGAATTGAGGACCAGGGGACCCTTGAATAGCTCCCGCATCTTCGGAGCGACCGGCGGTGTCGCTGCCTTGCCGAAGGTGCCCTCGGGTCCCGGCTCGCGCAGTTCGAGGAAGGCAAGGCCGAAGGGCGACAGCGCGGCCGCGGCGGCGGTGAACAGCGTCTCGGGGGCGCTGTCGTCGGCGCCCTGGATGGCGCCGTTTGGAGACAGACGCACGGCGGTACGGTCCGCGCCCACCGTCTCGGCTACCGCGCCGACCACCTCGCGCAGGAGGCGCGTCCGATTGTCGACCGAGCCGCCATAGGCGTCGCTGCGCAGGTTGGTCTTGTCGCGAAGGAATTGGTCGAGGAGGTAGCCGTTGGCGGCATGGATCTGGACGCCGTCGAAGCCGGCGGCCATCGCGTTGCGCGCGGCCTGCCGGTAGTCGTCAAGCAATCCCGGGATCTCGTCGGTGCGCAGAGGGCGGGCCTCGGCGTAGCGCTTCTTTCCCCCGTAAGTGTGGGCCTCGCCCGGCGCCGTGGTGGCCGAGGCGGAGACTGGTTGGCTCCCGCCGAGAAAGTCGGGATGGACGATGCGCCCCATGTGCCAGAGCTGGGCGACGATGCGGCCGCCGGCTTCGTGCACCGCGTCCACGATCGGGCGCCAGGCCGCGACCTGTTCGCTGGTCCACAGCCCCGGTGCATAGGGCCAGCCGAGGCCCTGCCGGCTGATGCCCGTCGCCTCGGTGATGATCAGCCCGGCGCTCGCCCGCTGCCGGTAATACTCGACCATCAAAGGTGTCGGCACATGCGCTGCGGTCGCCCGCCCGCGCGTCAGCGGCGCCATCAGGATGCGGTTGCGAGCCTCTATAGCGCCGAGGCGGATTGGGTCGAAGAGCGATACGGTCATGAAACTCTCGTGGTGAGGCCGGCAGTGCGTCTTGTTGCCCTGCACATAGGCCGATGCTTGCGCGCCTGCACCGGCCCAGCACGGCGCCAGCCGCAGGGCTGCGTCACGGCGCGAGCTTGGCGTGCCGCCCGATCCGTGGAAGACGGGCGCTCCTCCTGTCGGAACCCGGACCCGCGTGCCCGAAGGCCATTCGATTCACCGCGCCGCGCGCGACCAGACGCCGATGCTGAAGGGCAAGGTCCTGAAGGTCTCGTCGCCGCAGGGCCGCTTCCTCGAAGGGTCGGCGCTGCTCGACGGGCGGCGCTGCATGGCGGTCGACGCGTGCGGCAAGCACCTGTTCTACCGCTTCGCCGGCGGCGACACGCTGCACCTCCACCTCGGGCTTTACGGCAAATTCCATTGCGTCCCGGTGCCGGCCGGCGAGCCCCGCGGGCAAGTCAGGGTGCGGCTCGAAAGCCCGACCCACGTCGTCGATTGTAATGGCCCAAACCAATGCGAGGTGCTCGATCGGGCCGAGGTCGACAAGCTGATGGGGCGCATTGGTCCCGACGTGCTGCGTGACGATGCCGACTCCGACCGGGCCTGGTCGAAGATCGCCCGGAGCCGCGCGCCGATCGGCCAGTTGGTGATGGATCAGGCCGTGATGAGCGGCCTCGGCAACATCTACCGAACCGAGATCCTCTGGCGGCAGCGCATCCATCCGCTAACCGCCGGACGGGCTCTTACCCGCGAACAGTTCGCCGCGATTTGGGCCGACTCGGCCGCGCTGCTGCGGATCGGCGTCGAGCAGCGCGCCATCATCACGATCGACGGCGCGGCGCGCGGCAAGGGCCGCTACGGCGCACGCACCAACATCTTCAAGAAGAAGACCTGCCCGCGCTGCGGAGGTCCCATCCGGCAGCTCGCTCTCTCGGCGCGCAAGGTGTTCGTGTGTGACATGTGCCAAGTTCCGACCCAGGTCGCGGTGGAACCGGCAGCATCAATCTGATCTCCCGGCAACGCTGAGCAAAATTTTCCCGATATGCGCCGAGCTGTCCATCAGCTCCTGCGCTTGCCGCGCCTCGGCGAGCGGGAAAGTGGCATGAATGACCGGCCTGACGCGCCCGTCATCGAGCAGCGGCATGACGTTGTCGCGAACGGCGGCGGCCACCTCGGCCTTCTTGGCGACGGTGCGCGCGCGCAGCGTCGAGCCCGTCAGGGTCAGCCGGCGCACCATCATGGCGGTGAAGTCGACCTCCTGGCTCACGGGCGAGCCAAGGAAGGCGATCTGCACGAGCCTGCCTTCGGTGGCAAGGATGGAAAGGTTCTTCGCCATGTAGGACCCGCCGACCATGTCGAGGATCAGGTCGACGCCCTTCTTGTCGGTGAGCCTTTTGATCTCGGCGACGAAATCCTGCGTCTTGTAGTCGATGGCATGGTCGGCGCCGAGCGTCCGGCAGAACGAGCATTTCTTCTCCGACCCGGCGGTGGTGAACACCTCGGCGCC
>CAXTFG010000159.1:0-6316 GCA_964243415.1 uncultured Beijerinckiaceae bacterium
CCAACGCGACGCACTCCTCGACGAGCGACCCCGAGGCCAAGCTCTATCGCAAGGGGCCGGGCATGGAGGTGCGGTTGGCCTTCCATGCCCTGATGGAGAACCGCCACGGCCTCGGGTCACGCTGAGCGCTTGGACGCGCTGGCGATGATCGAGAGGCGCGCCGACCGTGCCTGCGCCGTGACGCTCGGCGCCGGCCTACGACGCGGGACTTTGTGAACGAGCTACGCGCCATGAACGTCCGCCGCGCGTGGCGCAGAACAACGAGAGGCGCGGCGGCTCGGCGACCGGCGCACGACACGCTCGATACGCGTGGGTCGGTCCTGATTCTGTTGATCGGCAGCGCAGTCGCTCAACACCTCGCCTTAACCCGTCCACGCTATCATAGACGTCGGTCGGAGGGCGGCTCGGCCGTGAGGACCGCTGATGAAGCCGGCGTACGGATTTCGGTTGCGAGGGGCGGTCGTGAAAACGGCGACCGTTGTCGTCGTCCTCGCGTCGCTGTGGCTTCCGCTCGTCCACCACCTCTTGGAAAAGAGGCGCGACGATCTCGCCCAGGCGCGCCGCGACGTCAACAACATCTCTGGCGCCCTCGCCGAGCAGGTTACTCGGCTGGTCGCCGGAGTCGACCAAGTCACGCGCCTCATGCAGGAGGACTTTAAGCGGGATCCGCGCAACTTCGACCTCGCGAAGTGGACACGAGGTTCGACGGCGTTCGACGGCATCGCGAAGGCGATCAACCTGTTTGACGAACGCGGGCTCCTCATTGCTTCCACTCTTCCGATCGGACCCGGGACCGACAAGCCCAGCATCGCCGATCGCAAAGAGTTCAAGGAGCTCGCCGCCGGAACCTCACGCGGGTTAGTGTTCGCGCGGACCTACGCTGGGAGGGTCAGCAGGGGCATGGTCATGCCGCTGTTCCGGCCTCTCGAGGACGCGGCAGGGAGGTTCAGGGGCGTCATCTCCGTATCGCTCGATCCCGACTACCTTACGAGGCAGTTCTCCTCCCTCGACGTCGGTCGCGACGGCAGTCTGGCGCTCTTCGGCCTTGACGGCTACGTGCGCGCCCGCACGCCATCCGTGCCCGGGATGTACGAATTCAGCGTTGCCGATTTAGTCTCGCGCAAAGTGCCGTTCGCCGGGATTGTCCATTTGACCTCCGCGACCTATCAGCTCGACAGCGCTTTCGACGGTAGAACCCGCATCTACGGCTATAGGCTCGTCGGCGGTCTGCCGCTGTTCCTAACGGTTGGACGTTCGATGGAAGAGGTGCTCGCGCCGTTCCGTCGCGAGGTGGTGCTCGCCGTCACCTTCGGCGGCGGTGCCAGCGTCGCGCTGCTCTCGCTATTTGGTCTCATGCTCATCGAATCGCACCGGCGGGGCGCGCGCGAACGTGCCCTTGTCGCCGCCCACACGGCGCTTGCTTCGGCGGAAGCCGGTCTCCGCGGCGTCTTCGAGAGTTCACCAGACGTTATGTACGTGCACCGCATCTCCGAGAACGGCACGATCCTCGTCGAGCGGTTCAACCAGGCCGCGGCCGCAATGGGCGTCGACGCGCGCGCGGTAGGCAGGCCGCTCTCTGAGATCCTGCCCGCCTCGGTTGTCGCCGACGCCGAGCGCTCTATTCGGCAGGTGGTCGCCTCGGGGGAGACGATGAGATTGCAGGGCGACAGCTCGCCGGACGGCCTTGACCGCGAGATCGTGATTGTGCCCCTGCACGGCGACGTCCCGTCGGGCCCCATCAACCGCGTGTTCGTCAGCGTCCGCGACATCCGCCATCTGCGTATGGCCCACGAGGCCGTCGCCCGCAGCGAGGCCCGCCACCGACTCCTGGCCGAGACGACCAGCGATGTGATCACGCGATTGGCCTTGCCAAACTTCAGCCGGGAATACGTTTCGCCGGCCTGTCGCACGCTGTTTGGCTACGAACCCGAGGAGATGCTCGGGAAGGTGCCGTCCGACGAGATGCACCCCGACGACCAAGTGGACGTGCGTACGCGGGTCCACCGCTTCGTGGACGGCTTGGAAACCGATCCGCGCCTCACGGTCACCTACCGGGCGCGCCACAAAGATGGACGCTGGATCTGGGTGGAGACCTGCATGAGCATTGCCAGGACCGCGGGCGGCGATCCGGAAGCGCTTATTTGCTCGCTTCGCGACGTCTCCGAGCGTCACGCGCAGGCCGATGCGTTGCGGCAGGCCAGGGACGACGCGGAGGAGGCCAGCCTCGCGAAGACCGACTTTCTTGCGACGATGTCGCACGAGATCCGGACGCCGCTCAACGGCATCCTCGGCTTCGCCGAGCTCTTATTGTCGCGTGACGACCTTACGAGCGGCAGCCGTCTCCATGTCGAGCGCATTCAGAACGCAGGTTCGGCGCTCCGCACGGTGGTCGACGACATCCTGGACTTCTCAAAGCTGGAGGCCGGCGGAGTCGAACTCGCGATCGCACCTTTTAGGCCAGGAGCCCTCATCGACAACGCGACATCGATCATTAGGGGTCTGGCGCTCGCAAAAGGTCTGGATCTGATCGTAACGATCGACACTGCTGTCCCTGCTGCGTTGCTGGGCGATCACGACAGGTTGCGCCAAGTCCTCCTCAACCTGCTCAACAACGCGATCAAGTTCACTCGAAGCGGCATGGTGACTCTTTCTCTCGGCGCTGCCCCCGTCTGCGGAGAACGAGTCCGTCTTCTCTGCTCGGTCCGCGACACCGGCATCGGTATCGCGGCCGCCAAACGTTCGAGGCTGTTCCAACGCTTCTCCCAGGTCGACGGCACAATCAGCCGCGAGTTTGGCGGGACGGGTCTCGGGTTGGCCATGTGTCGCAGCCTTGTCGAGGCCATGGGCGGCGAGATCGGTGTCGAGAGCGAAGAGGGCGTAGGGTCCGACTTCTGGTTTAAGATCGACCTGACAACCGTCGCCGCCATGCCGTCCTCGGGAGATGTCGAGGGCTTAAGCCGCGATCCGATCCGCGCATCTCACGTCCTCCTCGTTGAGGACCAGGAACTAAATCAGGACCTCGCGCGCGCGGTCATTGAAGCCGCCGGCCACCGCGTCGACGTGGTAAGCGACGGCTCGGCCGCGGTGACCGCCGTGTCGGAGACGAGATACGATCTCGTGTTGATGGACGTGCAGATGCCGATCATGGACGGCATCGAGGCGACGCGGCGTATACGGGATCTCGGAGAGGGTGTCGCCGATGTCCCGATCGTTGCTATAACGGCGAATGTACTGCCGGCGCAGATTGAGCGCTTCGCGCTAGCGGGCATGGACGGTCATCTCGGTAAGCCCTTCAAGCGGGATGAACTCCTCGACGTGATCGCCCGCCACAGTCGCCGCGGCGAGACGCGTTACGCTGGAGCCAATCCCTCACCGCAGGAACTCCCGATTGGACGAGCGTCGACGGCGTTCGATGCCGAGACCTTCGACGCGATCGCATCAACGATCGGCACGGAGCAGGCCGGCCGCCTACTGAGACGGGCGATCGCAGCCGTCGCCGCATTGGTCGACGAGCGTCCCAGCGGTCCGCGTCTCGCGGCGGGCGCGCACGCCGCTCTCGCCGCTGCCGGTTCGCTGGGTCTGCTGGAGATTGCGCAGATTCTCAGAAGCGTCGAAGAGAGCTGCGCTGCCGGCCGCCGGACCGAGAGCCTCTTCGCAGCGGTCGGTCCGGCACTCGCGCGCGCCAAGCGAGCCAGCGGTGCCCGGCTTAACAGGGTCCCGTAGCCGATCCAGTTCTGCGGCCATGCCGGAGGAAGGTCGCCTCGAATAGGCCACGCGCACGCCGAAGGCGAAAATCAAGCCGCAATCGCGATGGCGATGGCGATGCAAAGAAGCACGCCCCAGTAGGCGTGCTCCTCACGGCTGATGATCAGCCTATCAGGGCAACGCGTTGCGCCGCTCAGTTGACAAGCCGAGTTGCACGAGACTGCCGCGATGGCGGACAGCTCCGGCCCCCTAACGGATAAGCGGCGGTCATGAGGCAGGGCACGTTAAGGCGGCGGGCTTCCCGGCGGTGGAAATAAGGGCGGCTCGAAACATCGTTAGGTAGCGCATTCTGAAAGTAGCGCGGAACGCCTCGATCATCGGGACCGCAAACGACGCGGGCAAGAAAGTAGCTTAGCTATCTTGGGCGAGCTATCGGCAAGTGTTTCGCGAGGCGACGCGGGACTCTGCTGTTTCAAAGCCGCCAGCACCCCGCAGAGCTTTGACGAAGGCGGTCAAAGCCGAAGGCATGTTGCGCCGGCTTGGATAGTAGAATTGATAGCCTGGGCCGCTCCAGCCCCATTCCGGGAGGACGCGGATCAAACGACCCGATCCCAGGTGATCGGCGACGTCGGCCTCGAAGACGTAGGCCAGTCCCACCCCCGCGAGAGCCGCGGCGATCAGATCGCGGATGTCGTTCAGAACGAGTGGCCCGGCAACCTTGATTTGCAGCGTGCGACCATCCTTCTCGAACTCCCAAGGAAACAGGCCGCCTGTGCGACTGTTGCGATATCCGATGCATCGGTGTGCGGTCAGATCCCGCGGGGCAAGAGGTGCAGGGCTTGATTTTAGATAAGACGGGGACGCCACGATCGCAGATCTGACTTCGGGGCCGACGCGAACGGCGACCATGTCGATCTCGACCATCTCTCCGAGCCGGATACCGAGGTCGTAGCGCTCGGCGACGATGTCGATCAAGGCATCGTCGATCGTCATCTCCACGACCACGTCGGGGTGCGAGGCGAGGAACGCCGGCAGCATCGGCCAAATGACGGCGTCGGCTGCCTGCCGGAAGGTAGTAATCCGAACCGTTCCCGACGGCGTGTTCCGCAATACGCCGAGGTTCGCAAGACTTGCGTCGATGTCGGCGAAGGCCGGTCTCAAGGTCGCCAGCAGCCGTTCGCCGGCCGCCGTCGGTGCTACGCTGCGCGTGGTGCGCGACAGGAGCCGGACGTCCAGCCTGGCCTCCAACGCCCGTAGCGCGTGGCTGAGCGCGGAGGGCGACATGTTGAGGCGGGCAGCTGCCTTGGTGAAGCTTTTGGCGTCGGCCACGGCCACGAAGACGGAGAGTTCGTTCAGTCCCTCCCGTCTCATTGCTGCACGATCCTCACAAGCCCATGCAGATCATATCGAGTAATCATCGAGATCCAACCGGACTATGTGAAGGCTTCGAAACTCGTGGAGGCTTCACAATGAACGACCTGAACGGCAAAGTAGCCATCGTCACCGGTTCATCGAAGGGGATCGGTGCGGGCATCGCCGCGACGCTCGCAGCGCTCGGCGTCGCCATCGTGGTCAACTACTCGCGGTCCGAGGCGGACGCCGCGCGTGTGGTCAACGGGATCGTTGCGAAAGGGGGACGGGCTTCCTCGGTGAGGGCGGACCTCTCCAGGCCTGAAGAGATTCAGTCTCTTGTCGATGCCGCGATCACGCATTTCGGCAGGCTGGATATTCTCGTCAATAATGCCGGCATCTACAAGACCGACACACTCGACACGCTGACGGCCGAGAGCTTCGACGAACACTATCAGATCAACGTTCGCGGTCTGCTGTTGGCAACGCAAGCCGCTGCCCGCGTGCTTCCCGAGGGCGGCGTCATCGTCAACATCAGCTCGGGCCTCGCCAAGAGCCCTTATCCGAACGTGCACGTGTATTGTTCGACGAAGGGTGCGGTGGATACCCTCACCCGCTCGCTTGCAATGGAACTCGGTTCCCGGAAGATTCGCGTCGTCGGCATCGCTCCCGGCTTCACGGCCACCGAGGGCAACGCGGAATCCGCGAAGGAGGTCTCGGCGGCGCTGGCGGGTAAGACCCCGCTTGGCCGGGTGGGTCAGCCCGCCGATATCGCAGATACTGTTGCCTACGTCGTGTCCGACGCCGCCAGCTGGGTCACCGGGACGACGATCGACGTCGCCGGCGGTCTGGTGTTCTAATCAAGGTCGAGCAGCAAGGCGAGGTGGCTAACCACGGCGTTTTCCTCTGCGAGGAGTTTTTGATGAGCCTAAAATTTCTGCAAGGCGCGACGGACCTCCTTGTGACGGCGCTACGCGAGCATCTTCTGTCGGGTGTAGAGGATTACATCGACCTCTTCACCGAGGCGGCGATCGTGGAGATACCCTATACGGCCGACGGCGGAGACCGAATCGAGGGGCGTGCCGAGATCAAGGCCTACATGGAAAAGTTACGCGGCGTCGTGGTGCTCGAAGCGATGACGCTGAAAGCAGCGCATTGGAGTGGGTCGACCATCGTCGTCCAATCGGGGTCGTATGGGACATGCAGCTGTACGATGACGGGCCGCATGCGTCGCGTTTCCTTTGCGCGATCGATATTGCCA
>CAXTFG010000160.1:0-6281 GCA_964243415.1 uncultured Beijerinckiaceae bacterium
GTCTTCGCGACTCTGCTTACTTGACCAACACCACCATCCTCGATCTCGATCGCCGCGAACTCGGGATGCTTTCGACGCTGGTGGTTCTGACCATGTTCTACGGCACCCATCCCGCGCCGATCCTCAACGCGTCGGGGCCGACGGTCGCGGCCATGGTCAAGACGCATGAGGCGGACCTTGCCGCCTCGCACAAGCTCGCGGCTCTCGATCCAAAGATCGTGAAGGCTGCTCGATGACCACGTTCACGCCGATGTCGCTCAACATCGCCCACAGCCTCCCCGAACTGTTCCTCGCCGTCGGCGCACTGTTCCTGCTGCTCTTCGGGGCTCTCCGCGGACGCGACTCGGATGGCCCGGTCACCGAGATCGCGGTCGGTATCCTCGGCCTCGCCATCGCGGTGCTGCTCATCGGCAGCAAGTCGAAGGCCATCGTGTTCGACGGCATGTTCGTCGACGACGCCTTCGGCCGCTTCATGAAGGTGCTGGCGCTCGTCGGCTCGCTGGTGACCCTGCTCATGGGCCAGGGTTTTCTCGCCCGCGAGAAGATCGACAAGTTCGAATACCCGATCCTAGTCATCCTATCGACGCTCGGCGCCTTGGTGCTGATCTCCGCAACGGGGCTGATCACGCTCTATCTCGGGCTCGAGCTGATGTCGCTCGCCCTCTACGTGCTCGCGGCCTTCCACCGCGACAACCTACGCGCGTCGGAAGCGGGGCTGAAGTATTTCGTGCTCGGCGCCCTGTCGTCCGGCATGCTGCTCTACGGTGCCTCGCTGCTCTATGGGTTCGCCGGCTCGGTGGAGTTCGCCGGCATCGCGGGCGCCATCAACGGCAAGGCGCAGATCGGCGTCGTTTTCGGCCTCGTGTTCCTGATGACCGGCCTCGCCTTCAAGATGTCCGTCGTGCCCTTTCACATGTGGACGCCCGACGTCTACCAGGGCGCGCCGACGCCGGTGACGGCCTTCTTCGCGACCGCGCCCAAGATGGCGGCGGTCGCAATCACGGTGCGCGTCATCATCACCGCTTTCCCCGGCATCACCGTGCAGTGGCAGCAGATCATCGTGTTCATCTCCATCCTGTCGATGGCGCTCGGCTCATTCGCCGCGATCGGACAGACCAACATCAAACGCCTCATGGCCTATTCGTCGATCGGCCACATGGGCTTCGCCCTGGTCGGCCTCGCCGCCGGCACGACCGACGGCGTTGAGGGCGTTGCGATCTATATGGCGATCTATCTCGTCATGACGCTCGGCACCTTCGCCGCGATCTTGTCGATGAAGATCAACAACCGGCAGCTCGAGAACGTCGGTGACCTGATGGGGCTCGCCAAGACGCATCCCAGCATGGCGTTCTTCCTGGCCATGATGATGTTCTCGCTCGCCGGCATCCCGCCACTCGCCGGCTTCTTCGCCAAGTTCTACGTCTTCAACGCGGCCATCCACGCCCATCTCTACGGGCTCGCCGTCGTTGGCGTTTTGCTGAGCGTCGTCGCTGCCTTCTATTACCTCCGCATCGTGAAGTTCATGTATTTCGACGAAGCGGCGGTCGCCTTCGATCGTCAATCGCCGGTGCTGCAAGGCGTGCTCGCCGTCACCGGCCTCCTCGTCCTGCTGCTGTTCGTTTACCCGCCTGCGTTCATCGGGGCGGCGACGGCTGCGGCGAAATCGCTGTTCTGACCGACCATCCTGTCGAAGCCGCGTCGCGGGCCTGCATGGCGGGCCCGTTTCGCAGGTTCGCTTACGAGAGCCTCGGATCTACCAACGACGAAGCGCTAGCGCGCCTGCGCGCCGGTGATCCCGGCCAATTCTTCGTGACGGCGGTCAACCAGACTAGCGGTCGAGGGCGCCAAGGTCGTGCCTGGGTCTCGCCGCCGGGCAATTTTTACGCAAGCCTCGGGCTTCGCGACCCGGCACCGGTCGGCTTGGCCCCGCAGCTCGGATTCGTGGCCGGCGTCGCGCTCGCGAAGACGCTCCGCGCCTTCCTCGGAGGCGACGCGCGTCTCCGTCTCAAGTGGCCCAACGACGCCGTTTTCGCCGGTGCCAAGCTCGCCGGGATGCTTCTCGAAAGCACGACATTGCCCGACGGAAGCCTGGCCTGCGTCGTCGGGATCGGCGTCAACTGCGTCTCGAGTCCGGTGGGACTTCCTTATCTCGCCACGCATTTGCGAGCGGCAGGCGCCAAGGTTGGTCCCGAAATGCTGCTCCCGGAGTTTGCGGCCAACCTCGCCGGAGAGCTCGCGACTTGGCAGAAAGGCGCAGCGTTCGCGCTGATTCGCGAACGCTGGATGGCCCTGGCCGCTGGGTTCGGCGAGCCGATCGTCGTTCGGACGCCTAGGCTCACGCTGCACGGCGTGTTTCGCGACCTCGACCCCTCGGGCCGACTTCTCCTCGATACCGCCACGGGCCTGGTTTCGGTCGATGCGGGCGACGTATTCTTTTCCGTTCCGGTTCCGGAGCGCATAACATAATTGAGATCACTCATGAGCCCCAGAGGCTCGGCGGAAGGTAATCGCGCGGAATGGACGTGGCTTTGGAGGAACTCGTGTTCGTTCCGCTCGGCGGGCTGGGCGAGATCGGCATGAACATGAGCCTTTACGGCTTCGGCTCCGGACGAGCGAAGAAGTGGCTGATGGTCGATTGCGGCGTCTCGTTCGCCGGGCCCGAACAGGCCGGCATCGACATCGTGGTGCCGGACACCAGCTTCATCGAGCAGATGCGGGGTGATCTCCTCGGGATCATCATCACGCACGCGCATGAGGATCATATCGGCGCGGTCGTGGACCTGTGGTCGCGCCTGCGCGCGCCGGTTTACGCGACCCGGTTCGCCGCCGGACTTCTCGAAACCAAGAAGCTCAATGAGCCGGGTGCGCCGCGCCTGCCGATCCATGTCGTAGCGCAGGGCGCGACGATCGCTCTCGATCCGTTCTCCATCGAATTTGTTTCGGTCGCGCACTCGATTCCCGAAAGCTGCGCCTTGGCGATCCGCACGCCCGCGGGCACGATCGTTCACACCGGCGACTGGAAAATCGATGACGCGCCCGGGATCGGGTCGAAGACGGATGCGGCGCGGCTCGCCGCCATCGGTCAGGAAGGCGTGCTCGCCCTCGTTTGCGACTCGACGAATATCCTGCGCGACGGTGTCAGCCCGTCGGAGGCGGAGGTGGGCGCGACCCTGACCGAGATCATGCGCCAGGCGAAGGGCCGCATCTGCGTCACGACGTTCGCCTCGAATCTTGCGCGGGTTCGTGCCGTGACCGAGGCGGCGCTGGCGGCGGGACGTCAGGTCGTGCTCGTCGGCCGCTCGATGGAGCGCGTCGCGAGCGTCGGGCGCGAGTGCGGCTATCTCGACGGCCTGCCGCCGTTCCTCTCGGCCGATGCGTTCTCCCACATTCCTCGCGAGAAATGCGTCGTGATCGCGACCGGAAGCCAGGGCGAGTCGCGAGCCGCGATCGCACGCATTTCGGAAGACGAGCATCCCGCGGTGGGCCTCGCGCCAGGCGATACGGTCATCTTCTCTTCGCGCACGATCCCGGGCAACGAGCGCGAGGTGAACCGTATCATCAACAATCTCGTGCGTCTCGGGATCGAGGTCGTGACCGACCGCACCGCGCTCATCCACGCTTCCGGCCACCCGCGCCGTGGCGAGGTCGCCCAGATGTACGATTGGATCCGGCCGCAGATCGCCATCCCCGCGCACGGCGAGGAACTCCATCTCGCCGAACATTACGCCTTCGCCCGCGAGCGGCAGGTCCCCCATGTGATCAAGGCGCGCAACGGCGACGTTGTGCTGCTCGCACCCGGCGAGCCGGGCATCGTCGGCGAAGCGGCGCACGGCCGCCTCTTCAAGGACGGCCATATCCTGGTCCGCGCCGACGACGAGGCCTTGCGGGCGCGTCAGTCTCTCGCCTTCGGCGGCGTTGTCACCATCGCGCTCGCCGTGACCTCGAAAGGAGACATGGCGGGAACACCCGACGTGGTGACCAATGGACTGCCCGCGCGCACCCGCGACGGAGCGGCCATGGATGCGCTCGTCGATGCCGCGATGTTCGAAACATTCGAGAACCTGCCGCGCCAGCGCCGGCGCGACGCGGACACGGTGTCGACGGCGATCGAACGCGCCGTCCGCAGCGCCGTCAACCAGGCTTGGGGCAAGCGTCCCGCCGTGCACGTGCTCGTCGTCGAGGTCTAGCCGGTGAGCGCGCCGGGGGAGGCAGACTGTGCCGACTTCTCTCTTGCGCGGAGCGGAAGCGCTCAGTCCTCCCTGGGGCGACCAAACGCGATGATCGGCCGGCTCAACCATGTCGCGATCGCGGTCGCCGACCTCGAGGCCGAAACCGCGCGCTACCGCGACGTGCTCGGCGCCGCCGTCAGCGCGCCGCTACCGCTGCCCGAGCACGGTGTCACCGTGGTCTTCGTGGACCTGCCGAACACGAAGGTCGAACTGCTGGCGCCGCTCGGCGAGCACTCGCCCATCGCAGCTTTCCTGGCCAAGACCGGCGGTGGGATGCACCATGTCTGCTATGAGGTCGAGGACATCATCGTCGCGCGGGACCGACTCGTTACGGCGGGCACGCGCCTCTTGGGAGGTCACCAGCCGCGCATCGGCGCGCATGGCAAACCGGTGCTCTTCCTTCACCCGAAGGATTTCGCCGGGACGCTGATCGAACTCGAACAGGCCTGAGCGGGCCGGTACTGTCGCACCTAGCCTCAAAGGTGACGGCACGACCGCTTGCGATTTCGACCGGCGGCTGAATCTCGATCGGCAGCGGGCTCGGATCGCGGTGCCTGAGTAGTTGCTATTTTAATACAGTCTTAACGATCAGCGAAGTCGAGGTCGAACCTTTCGAGTACTCCGCAGTTCTCTCTTCATCAAAACGCGAGGGGATGCGCGAAATGGAAAACGGGAAATCGCAGAGCGACATGTTGCGCCTAATCGGTGCGCTCGCTGTTTGCGTCGGCGTGGCATGGGCTGTTCAGATCCTGGGCCTCAATTCTGATGCGACGGTTGTCGGCCGCCTGATTTGGACGCTCGCCGCCGCGTCGGTGAGCGGCGCCGGGGTCGGCCTGCTGTTGACGGCGGGAAAGATGACCGAGACGGAGACAGTCTTCGTCAAGGCGTGATGTCGCCGACCATCTTGCTGCTTGCAAGGTGGAACGCGGATCGATAGAGAGACTGTGTGGCGCGGACCTTGCGGTTCCGCGCCACCTGCGTTTTCGGAACGTGCGCCTTCCGGAACATCTGCGGCAACCCATAAGATTGACCTCGATCGAAGATGGCCAACCCATTCGCTTTCCTCCAGGATGTCCGCAACGAGGGAAGCAAGGTCACGTGGCCGCCTCGACGGGAGACGGCGATCACGACCCTGCTCGTGATTGTGATGTGCATCCTCGCGAGCTTCTTTCTCGCCGCGACGGACCAGATCATCCATTTGGGAATCAATCTCATCCTCGGCTTCGGCCGCTGAACGAAACACGGCCATGAGCAAGCGCTGGTACATCGTCCACGCCCATTCCAACTTCGAGAAGAAAGTCGCCGCTTCGATCCGGGAGCAGGCGGCGCAACGCGGGCTTCAAGATAAGTTCGACGAGATCCTCGTTCCGACCGAGAACGTCACCGAGGTGCGTAAGGGTCGCAAAATCAACGCCGAGCGGAAGTTCTTCCCGGGCTACGTCCTCGTCAAATGCGATCTGTCCGACGACATTTACCACCTCATCAAGAATACGCCGAAGGTCACCGGCTTCCTCGGTGCCGACAAGCGTCCCGTGCCGATCCCGGATGCGGAAGCCGAACGCATCAAGGGTCAGGTCGCCGATGGCGTTGAACGCCCGAAGGCGACCATCTCGTTCGAGATCGGCGAGTCGGTGCGCGTCGCCGACGGTCCGTTCGCGTCTTTCAACGGCACGATCGAGGAGGTCGACGAGGGGCGTTCGCGCGTGAAGGTCGCGGTCTCGATCTTCGGCCGCGCGACCCCTGTCGAGCTCGAATATACCCAGGTCGAAAAGGTCGCCTAGCAGGCGTCGACGGGTCTCCACGTCCGGAGACATCAACCCTCGTGGCAGACGAGCCAGCGTCGCACCACGAGCGAGGAGTAAACCATGGCAAAGAAAGTCACAGGCTACATCAAGCTGCAGGTGCCGGCGGGCGCGGCCAATCCTTCGCCGCCAATCGGCCCCGCGCTCGGACAGCGCGGTCTCAACATCATGGAGTTCTGCAAGGCGTTCAACGCGCGCACGCAGCAGCTCGAAAAGGGGACGCCGATCCCCGTCATCATCACCGCCTATC